>CACASR010000003.1 GCA_902535175.1 uncultured Prochlorococcus sp. | reverse complement strand
ATAGAAAAAAAACCTTTCCAAGAATTTATCAATGATCATTTGATTCCCTCTTTAATAGAAGAAATTAAACTAAGAGGATTAGAAATAAATGAAATAGATCTCCAAAACACCAATAGACCAATCGCAGGAGATAAATGTTGGGTAATAAATTGTGAAATTAAAGAGACTTGCAACTTTTGGCTATCTTTTGAAAAGGAGGACATAAGTTCATTTAAAAGTATTTCTTTATCAAAACCTAATCAAAAACCCAGTATTATTGAATCATTCCTTATTGACGAAAAAAGAATTACCCTTAAATTAATTATTTCAAGAGTACTACAAAGATTAAATGGACAAAAATTAATAGGAGTAAATTGAAAGAAACAATAACACCAAGTTAACTTTTTCCTCGAAAATGCAAATCATAGTAAATAATAGTATTAACGAACAAAATATAGATGTCTAAATCAACTATTGAACCAAAAAACATAAAATCTGTTAATAGAGGAAAGGAGATTGCTAAGGATACAATCTTAACTCCAAATTTCTATACGACAGATTTTGAAGCGATGGAAAAGATGGACCTTTCAATTAACAAAGACGAATTGGAGGCGATTTGTGAAGAATTTAGGAAAGATTACAATAGGCATCACTTTGTAAGAAATAAAGAATTTGAAGGTGCTGCTGAAAAGTTAGATCCTGAGACAAGAGAACTTTTTGTTGATTTTCTCGAAGGAAGTTGTACATCAGAATTTTCAGGTTTTCTTTTATACAAAGAACTAAGTAAAAGAATAAAAGATAAAAATCCACTTCTCGCAGAATGTTTTGCTCATATGGCTAGGGACGAAGCGAGACATGCGGGATTCTTGAATAAGTCAATGAATGACTTTGGCTTACAGTTAGATTTAGGATTTTTAACTGCCAATAAAGATTACACTTACTTCCCACCAAGAAGTATTTTTTACGCTACCTACATTTCAGAAAAAATTGGTTACTGGAGGTATATAGCAATATTTAGACATCTCGAAAAAAATCCTGAAGGTAAAATTTTTCCACTTTTTAACTTCTTTGAAAATTGGTGTCAAGATGAAAATAGACATGGTGATTTCTTTGACGCACTAATGAAAGCTCAACCACGTACTGTTAAGTCTCTAAGTAATAAAATTACTATAGGAGGTTCTACCTTTACACATCCATTATTTGACTATTTCCATAGGTTTAGATATTTCTTAAATAATCATCCTTTAGTTTCAAAATTATGGTCTAGATTTTTCCTATTAGCTGTTTTTGCAACTATGTACATTAGAGATCAAGGCACAAAAAGAGATTTCTATAGTGCATTAGGTTTAGATGCCAGGGAATACGATCAGTTTGTAATTAACAAGACAAATGAAACCTCCGCAAGGGTATTTCCTGTAGTACTAAACGTCTTCGATGAGTCTTTTTACAGAAGACTAGACAGTATTGTTGAAAATGGTAAGCGTTTAGCAGAAATAGACAAGCAAGATAATAAAAATTCAAATAAAGTATTATCAAAATTACCTATCTTTATTTCAAACGGTTATCAACTATTAAGACTATACTTATTAAAACCTCTAGACAGTAAAGACTATCAACCTTCCGTTAGATAATCTTATTTAAAGAGTAAATTTATAGACTCAAATGCTTTCGTCACAAATCAAATCAAATGAAATCATTTTTGGTAGTTGTAATAAAGATTTATTAGAAGAAATTATTTTCTATGGGATGGGACTTGGGGCTGATTTTGTAGAAATATTTATAGAAAATACAGACAACTCAAGCGTTCTAGCCGAAGAGGATTTCATTACAAGTGTAAGTCCATCATTTGGAAGGGGTGCTGGTATTAGAATCTTCAAAGATAAAAAGGATGGATTTGTAAGTACAAATGATTTAACAAAGATTGGCTTGATGAGGTCGGTATCTCAGGCTATTGAGATGTTAGACATAACAGATAATAAAAAAAGAGAAGTATTTAACGGTCTAGATAAACATAGGGACTATAGTTTATCTAAGAAAAAATGGATTAATGAAGTCCCATCTATTCATGAGATAAGTGAAAAACTATTAGTCAGCACAAAGTCTCTTAAAAAAAGTAATAAAATAATAACTAGAAAAGGAAGTTACTCAAGAAATTTGCAAGAGGTAATTATAGCCTCCAGCGATGGAACCTATGTCTCAGATATTAGGTTGCATCAAACAGTTGGACTTAACGTGATTGCAAGTGATGCACAATATAGATCTAGTGGAAGTAGAAGATTTGGATCGTCAGGATTGCCTCATGAATTCAGATTATGGGATCACGAAAAAGCAGCTAATGATGTATTTGAAAGCTCAATGAACATGCTTTATGCAGATTATGTTGATGCGGGGCAAATGCCTGTTGTATTAGCTAATAAATTTGGTGGTGTTATATTCCACGAAGCCTGCGGTCATTTACTAGAAACGACTCAAATAGAGAGAGGAACAACACCATTTGAGAATAAATTGAATGAAAAAATTGCACATGAATCTGTAACAGCGATAGATGAAGGAATTTCAGAAGGATCCTTTGGTTCATTATCAGTAGATGATGAAGGTATGGAACCCGAAAAATCAGTTCTTATAAAAGATGGAATTTTAAAAAAATTCATATCCGACAGGGCAGGTGAATTAAGAACTGGTCATAAAAGAACAGGAAGTGGAAGAAGACAAAATTATTCTTTTGCTGCGGCTTCACGAATGAGAAATACTTATATAGCTAAAGGTGATCACTCGAAAGAGGATTTAATCAATAGTATTAGTGAAGGTCTTTACTGCAAATCAATGGGTGGTGGCAGTGTGGGTGCTACAGGACAATTTAATTTTGCAGTAGAAGAAGGATATCTTATTAAAAACGGGAAATTAACTAATCCAGTAAAGGGAGCAACTTTGATTGGTGAGGCTAAAGAAGTTATGCCAAAAATATCAATGTGCGGAAATGACCTCGAATTGGCTCCTGGATTTTGTGGATCCATCAGTGGAAGTGTCAACGTAACAGTTGGCCAACCTCATATTAAGGTTGATTCAATCACTGTTGGCGGAAGATAGGATATGAATTCAAAAGAAATAACTATTCAAATCTCTGAAGCTGCAGATTCTCTAAATCTTAAAAAATGGGATTATGGTGCAAGCTTTTCTAATGATTATTCTGTACAAGTAGATAAAGGTGAGGCTAAACAACTTAAGGCATCACAAAAGCAAATTTTAACTATAAGAGTTTGGAACGAATCTAATTTAGTTGGTATAACAACAACTAGTGATATCAGTGAATCTGGTATTAAAAAAGCTCTAAATCAAGCAAATATCGCATCAGATTTTGGCAACAAGAATGAAAAAACAGAATTCTCACCACTAGCCAAGGATCCTATTAAAGTTAAGGACTCAAAAAAAAGAAATCCTGTTGGAATAAAAAAATTACTTACTCTTTTAAGAGAAGCAGAAGTAAAACTATTAGAAAGCCATGAATCCATAAAATCTGTTCCGTATAATGGTCTATCTGAGAGTTTTTATGAGAGAGTTTATGCAAATAGTGATGGTGCCTTTCGGAGTTATACCAAAAGTCAAGCTGCACTTTATTTATATGCAAGAGCAGAAGAGAAAAATAAGAAACCTCGTAGCTCGGGTTCTGTAAAACTTGGATATGGAGTTGAAGATATAGATATAGAGTCGTGTATCAAAGACGCTTCTAATAAAACAATTTCTCATTTAAATTATTCATCTATTAAAACTGATAAATATTTAATTTGTTTTTCCCCAGAGTCTTTTTTAACTATCATTAATGCCTTTAGTTCAATGTTTAATGCTAGAAGCATTTTAGATGGAGTTAGCTTATCTAATAAAAATTCTATTGGAGAGAAACTTTCTACAGAAGCACTTAATATTTATGATGATGGTCTTCACGAAAAGAATATTTCTTCATCACCATTTGATGGAGAGGGAACTCCTACCAAAAGACTATGTTTAATTAACAAAGGGAGACTTGAAAATTTTATACATTCTGAATCAACTGCAAGAATATTTAAAACAATCCCCACAGGACACGCTGGACTAGGATCAAAAGTCTCAGTATCTCCTGATTGGATAGTAGTTGAGAAATCAGAGGAAAACTCAGATCTAAAAAAATCATTAGATCACTCTACTTATGAGGGAGAATTTGTTTATATTGAAGAATTAAATGCAATCCATGCAGGTGTCAGAGCAAGTCAAGGTTCATTCTCTCTTCCATTTGATGGATGGCTCTATAAAAATGGTAAAAAAATCTCAATAGAATCTGCAACTGTAGCGGGGGATATCAAATATCTTTTGAAGAATATAGTAAATATTGAATCAAACCAGGAAGTAACAACAAGTGGAATTTCTCCACATATATGGGTAGATGAATTATCAATAACTGGTGACGCGTGAGAATTATATTCTGGGGAACACCTGAATATTCAATTGCGAGCCTTGATATTTTTATTAAATCTAAACACGAGGTAATTGGAGTAGTTAGCCAGCCCGACAAGAAAAGATCTAGGGGAAATAAATTAATATCTTCACCTGTTAAAAGCTTTGCCGAGCAAGAATCTATAAAAATTTATACTCCAGCAAAAATCAGGGGCAATATACATTTTATAAATGAACTTAAATCACTATCTTGTGATTTATTTGTTGTTATAGCTTACGGGAAAATATTACCCAAAGAGATATTGGAAATCCCAAAATTTGGATGTTGGAACGCACATGCTTCATTACTTCCAAGATGGCGTGGTGCAGCTCCAATCCAATGGTCACTAATAAAAGGCGATGAATTTACTGGTGTAGGAATTATGAAAATGGATGAGGGATTAGATACTGGCGACTTATTATTGGAAGAAAAAATTAAAATTGGTAATGACGATAATTTAAATACACTATCTGAAAAACTAAGTGTTTTATCTGCAAAATTATTTTTAAATGCCACATCACTACTCGAAGAAAATATTTATAAAAATACTAATTCTCAATTAACAAAACAAAATTCCCTTGGTAGAGAAATTACTTACGCAAGAATGATTGAAAAAGAAGACTTTAGAGTTGATTGGGGTAATGAGGCAATTGAAATTTCTCAAAAAATAAAAGGATTATACCCACGAGCAAATACAACTTTTAGAGGTAAGAACCTAAAAATACTTAAAATCAAAGTTTTGAGTAGTGGTGAAATTAAAAATGAAAAAAACCTTTTTATGAGCAATTTTTCAAGACCAGGTATTATTCTTGCTGTAATAGAAAATGAAGGAATAATAATTTCAACTAAAACTGAACCGATTATTTTGTTAGAAGCAAAACTTGAAGGCAAAAACATTTCTAGCAAAAAGCAATTGATACAACAGCTAAAGCCATCAGTAGGTGAATATCTCTCAGATTAAGTTTTAGAATCTTTTTTAGAGAATCCCCAAATAAAAGCAAAAAGAATCAAAAAGTAAAAATAATAGTCTGGAAGAATAGATTCTTTAATTAATGTATTTAGTAAAAGTTTAATCCCAACTATTAAAATTGCTACGTAACCGGCTGTTTCTAATCTAGAAAATATATCCAGAAGTTTTAGAAAAACCCCCGATGTAAATCTTAAGGCTAATACTCCAATCAATGCTCCAAATATAATTAATATATATTGATCACTGATAGCTACTGCAGTAGTGATACTATCTATGGAAAAAGCAAAATCAGTAATTGAAAGAAGAGCTACAACTCTTAAGAACCTAAAATTACTGTTACTATAACCCCTCTCATTTTCATCGTTTTCTATATCTGAATTTAAAAAAACATTAGAGAAGAATAAGTATATTAAATAAAAACCAGCAAAAACCCTAATAAGAATAAACTTTAAAAGAACGTTAGATAATATTATGAGAATAATTCTGAATAATAAAGATATCGTTATGCCAATATTTAAGGCTCTTGTCCTTAATTCTGAACTTTCGAGTGATTTAGTAAGAGAAGCTAGAGCGACAGCATTATCTGCTGATAATAATAATTCTAGAGCAATTAATATTGGTAAAAGTGTAAAGATTTCGTACCAACTGTCTACCTGATCTAGCGTGGGTATAAAGGAATTTATTGCGACTGAATCCATCAAATATTATTCACATTCACTATAAAATCTAATATAATATATCGGATATTTGTAATCAAGATTGATCATTATAAATGAGTTTAAATACTTTAGTTGATTATATTTCGAACTCACAAATTACTTCTGAATTAATAAAAAGAATTTCAAAAAATAATGAATTAAATATTGTTGGTTCAAGTAGATATGCAAAATCAATAATCTTAGATAGCATCGCAAAAAAAGAGAAAAAAAATATAATATTAATTTGTCCTAATGTAGAAATTGCTTACAGATGGATTGGTTATTTTGAAAGTATTAATGATAAAGCAGTTTTATATTATCCTCCAACAGAACATCTACCATACTCATCAATTAATAAATCCAAAGAGATTGAATTTAGTCAGCTTACTGTTTTATCCAAATTAATAAATAAAGAGAAAAATGAACTTAATATTATTATATCAACTGAGAGATCTCTACAACCTCATCTAATAAATAAAAACCTATTAATTGAAAACAAGTTAGATTTGCAAAAAGGGGTTCAAATCGAGATTCAAGAATTAGCAAATAAACTTACTTTGCTCGGTTATACGAAGAATAATGTAACTTCAACAGAAGGATTCTGGAGTAGGAGAGGGGAAATAATAGATATTTATCCTATCAATAATGAGTTTCCTATAAGATTAGAATTTTTTGATAATGTAATTGAGAAAATAAGAGAATATGATCCCCATACACAGAAAACATTAGAAAGTATAAATAATGTTGAAATAATACAGGCTGGATTTGATTTGCTAATAAAAGATAAGTTAAATAATTTATCTAAGAACAATCTTTTTAATTCAGAAGATATAAATAAAAATAATCTTGATCGTTATTTAGGAATAATTGAAGATAATCCCTCAAACATAATAGATTTTATAAATAGGGAAACAATTCTAGTAATTGATGAATTAGAAGATTGTAAAAAATTTGCAAATAATTGGTATCTAGATTCAGAAAGTAATTTTGATAATTGTTCTTATGAATTAAATGAGAACCTTAAAAATAATGACATTAATTTAGAGGCCAAACCTAATTTGCATTTAAAGTTTGAAGAAATATTAAATTCACTAGGAAATTTTAATTTAATAAAATTTTATGAATTTGAATCTAAAATCAATATTGATAATAGATTTTTGTTAAACGATAAAAGATTAAATTCATACTCCAAAAATGTAGGAAAATTATCCAATGATATAAATAAAAATATAAAAAATAATGAAAAAGTATGGATATTATCAGCACAACCATTGAGAACAAGGACTTTACTTTTTGAGCACGAATGTAATGCAAACTTCTTAAACAATCCTAATGATTTTGATGAAGCATATAAGTCAATTAATAATTCAACTCCTCTAATTTTAAAAAATAAGAACAATTACGAAATCGAGGGGTTTTATCTTCCGATATGGAAAGTTGTCCTGATAACAGATAAAGAATTATTTTCACAACAATCTCTTTTTAATAATGTATTCATAAGAAGAAAAAAAAGAAGTGTCAATTCAAATATAAATGTAAATAAGATTAGTCCCGGTGATTTTATAGTTCATAAAAATCATGGTATAGGAAAATTTTTAAAAATAGAAAAAATAAATATAACTGGAGATTCAAGAGATTATTTAGTCATTCAGTATCAAGATGGGAAGATAAGTGTTGCTGCTGATCAACTTGGTAGTGTTAACAGATATAGATCAAGCGGAAAAATAAAGCCGAAAATAAATAAATTAGGAGGGACAGAATGGGAAAAAATAAAAGCAAAAAATAAGAAACAAATCAAAAAAGTTGCTGTCGATATTTTAAAACTTTATGCAAAGAGAGAAAAATTAAAGGGTTACATTTACCCAGAAGATGGTCCTTGGCAAGATGAATTAGAGGAATCATTCCCTTATCAACCAACACCTGATCAAATTACTGCTGTAAAAGAAATAAAATCTGATATGGAAAGTGATAAGCCAATGGACAGGTTAGTTTGTGGAGATGTAGGATTTGGCAAAACAGAAGTCGCTGTTCGAGCTATTTTTAAGGCTATTACATCAGGCAAACAGGTAATATTATTAGCACCCACAACAATCTTAGCTCAGCAACATTGGAGAACAATAAACAATAGATTTTCACCTTACCCTATAAAAGTGTCATTACTCAATAGATTCAAAACCGTTAATGAAAGAAGAGAAATCTATGAAGGTTTGAAAAATAACAAAATTGATTTAGTTGTTGCAACGCACCAAATTTTAGGAAAAGAAATAGAAATGAAAAACTTAGGACTACTTGTTATTGATGAAGAACAAAGATTTGGAGTAAGGCAAAAGGAGAAAATTAAAAAAATCAAAACCAACATAGATGTTTTAACTCTTTCGGCAACTCCAATTCCAAGAACTCTTTATATGAGCTTATCTGGACTAAGACAAATGAGCTTACTAAATACTCCTCCTCCATCAAGGAGATCAATAAAAACCTATTTATCTGAAATAGATTTAGATGTTATAAGAACTGCAGTTAATCAAGAAATTGATAGGGGAGGTCAAGTTTTTTATGTTCTTCCGAGAATTTCTGATATTGATCAAGCAGTAAACAAATTAAAAAAAATGTTTCCCAGCTTAAAATTTATTGTTGCTCATGGGCAAATGAACGAAACAGAGCTTGAAAATGCAATGATTGCTTTTAATAATGGAGAAGTAGATCTAATGATATGCACAACGATAATTGAAAGTGGATTAGACATCCCTAGAGTAAATACAATTATTATTGAAGATTCTCACAAATTTGGCCTTTCACAACTTTATCAACTTAGAGGAAGAGTTGGTAGAAGCGGTGTACAAGCACATGCTTGGTTATTTTATCCAAATATAAATAAAATTAATGATGCTTCAAAACAAAGATTGAAAGCAATAAAAGACTTTTCAGAACTAGGAAGTGGATACCAACTTGCAATGAAAGATATGGAAATAAGAGGTGTTGGTAGTTTACTAGGAGAAGAACAAAGTGGAAAGGTTAATGCTATTGGATATGATTTATATATAGAAATGCTCCATGAGGCTATTTCAGAAATCAGTGGTCAAGAAATACCAGAAGTTAACGACACTCAAATTGATCTGCCAATAAATGCATTTATACCTGCAACATGGATATTAAATAGAGAGGAGAAGCTTGAGGCTTACAAATCTGCTACTGAATGTTCAAATAATGATGAATTAACTGAATTGGCTACAGACTGGGTGAATAGATATGGAAACTTACCCAAACCTGTTGAGTCACTAATTATGATAATGAGACTAAAATTACTAGCTAAAAAATGTGGTTTTAATAAGATCAAGCTCAAAAAGCCAAACATCATGATAGAGACAAAATTAAAAAATTCTACTTTTAAAATTCTTAAAAATTCTTTAGCAAGTAGTGTTCAAAATAAATTTAATTTTAATGAAGGCGAACAATTATCAATTATCACTATAAGGGGTTTAGGTGCAACTGAAATTCAAAATCAAATTGATCAACTAATGTTATGGTTCGGGTCTTTTGAAAGAGAAATAAAGAATTTTGAAAAAGAACTGATTAAAAGAGATTAAATTATTAAAAAATTATTTAAAATCCGCGAATCAGTTTGATTTCGGTTAGGTTTATTAAAATTTATTTATTTTATGGGTGAATATATAGACGTCGGAATCCAAACATCAATTTTACCCTTATCAATTATAATTTCATCGATTGTACTTGGCATATTTGCATTTTTTGGTGATGAAACAGAAAATGATGATGATGATTCTGATTCAGGAAGTGGTGGTCTAATGCAACCTATTTGAAATTATTTATAAACGATTTGTTTTGACTTTCTCTTAGAAACCCTAAATAATCTATTAAAAAAACCTATCATAAAAATAAGAACAGAAAAAGAAGTTACAAAAATGAAAATCACCAAAAATATTTCATAGAGATATGAAAAGAGTTCAATTAATAATAAAAAACACTTTTTAAATGTCGAAGGTAAATTTTGTAACAGCAAATTTTTATTAGGTATTAAATAAATTATATAAACTAATAAAACACTCAAAATAAACAAAAAGAAAGATTCAGTAAATAGTCTTTTTTTTGATTTTCTTCTCAAATTTAATTTTTTTTTAAAAATATATTTATCAGATTTAATATTTAAATTTGGGATGTTTAAATCTGTCATAAATCAAAGTTCAAAGAATAAATTTTGAATAACTCTGAAAAGAAATTTTCCTATACTATCGTGTTTACATTTAAGATGCTAATTGCTCTTTATTCAGGATTTATTAGTTCTTTTTTTTCTATATTTTCAAAAGGACTATAAAAATAAATAAAAGAAGAAGAGAATACAATTAAGGAGCAAATTGCAATAAACGGAGGAATAAAGAAATTGAAAAATTTAACTTTATTATTTAACCCAAATTTTAATTTTTTTGGAATATTAGTAGGTACATCAGTTTTTTTTATTCTTACTTTTGACGATTCATTTAACTGATCAAAACAATTTATAGTATCTGAAAGCAATGAATTACCAATCTTTAAAACTAAAGGTTTTACATTTGGTTTAGAGCTCTTGAGAACAATATTATGTATGTGGAGATTATCGGCTTTTATATCGATTAATTTAGACTCATATATTGGGATTTCGTTTTTGATTAAAAGATTTGAATAAATATAAAAAGCATCCATAATAGGACCTAAATGTTCAATTTTTCCTTCAATAAGTGGTTTATCAACTATTGTTAGTTTCCATTGAGAAATTATAGATATTTGATCTTTATTTTCATTATTAGAATAATCTGGCAATCCGATTATTTCGAGACTTGCTGAAGATTGATGAAATGACAATTTATTTTGCATAATATTAAAAATCGTATAAAAAATTCTTCAACTTTTGATAACCCTGATTTGAAATGCAAAAAGATAAAATAAGCAAAGATTTTATGATAATCTCATCATTTTCAGGTTGATTTAAAAGCTTTTTCACTCTCATACTATCTATTTTAAATCTCTCTTTAATCAACTCAATAAATCTCTTATTAAAATCATTCCAAATAACCGAATTCTCTTCAATATCCTCTTTAGATTTCAGTATCTCTCTGATATAAGGATATAAATATTTAGACATTTCAACTGTAATTCTAATTAAGGCATCGAATTCATTAAGTTTAATATTTTTAGCTACATAAGATTTTCTCAATGGATTATTGTTCCTTAATTTCCAAATAGTCACTTTATTTGGTAAAACATTATCTAGATTAAGACTATTTGATAAGGAGTAAAGGGAGTGGATACCATTTAAGTCAATAGTTTCTAGTATTAATAATAATAAATCAAGTTTTTCTATAGATTTTCTTGATACCTGATTTCCTCTAGTTAAAACTGTAATTGCTCTTTATTAGAATATGGACTAATTATAACAGAATTATTAATCCATTTTTTGAAATAAAAATGAATATAACTTATCTAGTTCTTCAATAGTTAGCATTCCATAACTCCATAATAATATTGGTAATGGAGTGTTATTTTTTATAGATAATTTTATACCAAGTTCAATAGTAGATTCATCTAGACCTAATACATCGAATAAATAAATTATCATTTCTCTAGATAAATAATTATTCATGAATTCTATTTTATACTTGAGTAAATAAGAGATTTAGTCATTTGATTTAGGACTAATTTTCTTGTAAATGGAAATTTATTTAAAAGTAAAAATGAAAATTTCCTAATTGGAAATAAAAAAACGTTTCTATTAGCAAAAATTGATATCAATGAGTCAGTTATAAACATAGTGAAGATAATATCTAAAATCCTGCTTGAAAAATACTTAAATTTAAATAATTTCAATTGCATTTTTGTAATAGCAGTATTTTTGTTAAAAAGATCATAAATAGTATTAACATCTCTCCAACAAGTATTTAGACCCTGACCACCAACAGGATGAAATGTATGAAATGCATCCCCTACAAAAACTAATTTTTTAAAATTTAAAACTGGAAGATTTAAGGACAATGAAACAGGAAAAATATTAAATTCGCCAATTATTTGGTCCAACTTAAATTCATCAGGCAAGATTGTTGATAAATTATCCATTAAAAAATTCTTATCAGAATTTAACCTTTCAGTTGCCTTTAATGTACTGGAAGTCCAAATAACTTGATACAAGTTTTTTTCTAAAGGTAATAATGCAAGTGGGCCTTCTTTTCTAAAAATTTCATAAGCACGCTTTTTACAATGACCTCTAAGAGAAACTTTAAAAGTTAAACAAGACTGACTATAAGATTTTTTTATATCAACAAAATCTGAGAATTTTTTATCAAGTGAGTTTGCTCCTGTTGAAAAGAATTGAAAATCAAATAATATTTTTTTACGTAACAAACTCGGAGGTGTCATAAAAAAAATATTTCCATAATTATCAATCTCTTGAAAAAATACGTTCATGAGATCTGAATGTTTAACTACCCAGCCAATATTTTCAGCAGAACTTATATCATCATCTAAATCAGAAGTAGATAAATTGGTAAAAGCAGAAGTTACGCTATCTGAAATTGAAAGAGTATCAAAGCCAGATAAAAATGGTTCTAATTTTTCCCAAAGCCTGAATTTAGATAAAATTTTTCTTGTTGAGTGAGTAATCGCATAAGTTTTATCTTTATCAATTAATCTATCTTTTGTTAATAAATCAGTTAAAAAAATATTGCAATTAAATTTTGAAAGTGCAATTGAAAGTAATAAACCTGTTGGACCTGATCCAACAATTTTAAAATTGAATTTATTTTTCATCAGATTATATAAGCATCAACTATCTATTCAAATAAATATAGCAAATTTCCTCAAATGCTGGTCTTAATAAATATGGGTACTCACCAACCCATAAGTTAATATCAGGAAGCCAAGCATCGGTCAAATAAAAATCTCTGTCAAAATTACGGTTATCAGATGTTATTAAACATCTAATACTCGATCCCACCCTAATTTGACTGTGCTTATTTTCCATAGGAAAACTTAATTTTTCCAAATAACCATCTTCATCCTCTAATTCAAGTACTAACCAAGTTCTTTTGTTTTCGATAACTTCTAATCGACCTTGCCTATTAGATTGTTCTCTTGAACTCTCAATCTTTTCTGTTTTATAGATATCTGATATGTAGCCATCAAATATAGAAAAAAATTTATATTTTCTTAATTGCAAATTTTTTCTACTTGATTCAAGAATTGGCCCCCAGATGATATACAAAAAGAAACCTACACATAGGAATAACCAGAAATTATTAGTTTGATCTCCAGTCGAACTAATTATTAATGAGATAAATCCACCAATTGAAGAAACTATTACTCTTTGAAGAATTTTTCTCGGATTTCCCAACGCGTACTTAAATTGACTTCCTGTACCAACTGCAGGAATAAGTTTTGATATTTGACTTGAATTAATTGGAATTAACATTTTAAAAAATCAATTTTTCAAGTCCATAAACTAATGTTTCATAATTACCAATTTTTTTAATAGCCTGTAAAACTCCTGGCATATAAGCCTTTCTATCAATAGTGTCATGCTTAATTGTGTAAGTTTCACCTGGAGATCCCATAATTACTAACTGATGCGCGAGTAATCCTGGTAATCGTACAGAATGTATATTAATTCCTGAATCTCTGAGCCCACCCCGTACACCTTTCAATGACTCAGACTCTTTTACTAAATTCTGATTAAATTTCTTTGGATATTCTTCAATCATTTCTGCAGTTTTTATACACGTCCCACTAGGAGAATCAGCTTTTTGATTATGATGCATCTCTATTAATTCTATATTGTCATAAAATCTTGCAGCTACAGATGCTGCCTGCTGAAGAAGTACCATACCTACTGAAAAATTAGGAATTATTGCACAACCAACCGATGCTTTCTGAGCAAAAAGAGACAAATCTTGTATTTGCGAAGGACTTAGACCTGTAGTTCCTACTACTGGTGATACACCATATGCAATAGCTGATCTGGTATTTTCATATACAGAATCAGGATGAGTAAAATCAACCAGCACAGGTTTGATATTTTCATTTCTATAGTTTTGACTAATAGAACATAAAGTTCCTTCAAAATCATTTGAAACAAAAACATCACAATTTTTTACCTTCAATAATTCAGAAATATTTGAACCATTGTTCTTTTCATTTATATCGATTGCTGCAACAAGTTCACAATCTGTAGAATTTAATACAGTATTAACAACTTCGCTTCCCATTCTACCTAAAGCACCGGATACTAGTACTGGTACGGGTTTTTTGGAATTTTCAATCATTTTTTTAAAAAATTTTTTTTTAAAGGTTGTTACACGCTATTTATATTGCACACAATAACGTCTTTTCATTCGTAGGCTGGTAGAAATACTTAAAGAAAATCAATGTTTACGCAGGTCCGCTCAGCAAACCGCAGAGTATCTCCTGTTGAGGATAACAAACACAAAGTTGTAATTAAAGCAGTTTATGTTGTCCTTGAGCCACAATACCAAAATTCCTTAACGGAAGCTGCAAAGTCAATAAATAATATGAATGGGCCAATAGGTATAGAGCTTAGTGGCTATCTTATCGAAGAACTTAGGAATGATAGTAATTTTAAAGATTTTAAAGAAGATATAGCTAATGCAGATATATTTGTTGCTTCTCTAATTTTCATTGAAGACCTTGCTCAAAAAGTGGTTGATGCAGTATCTCCATTTAAAGACAAACTTAAAGCATCAATTGTTTTCCCCTCCATGCCAGAGGTGATGAGATTAAATAAGTTAGGTTCATTTAGTATGGCCCAACTTGGTCAATCTAAAAGTATTATTGGAGATTTAATAAAAAAGAAAAAAGAATCTGATGGAGCAAGTTTCCAAGATTCAATGTTGAAGTTACTAAATACACTACCTTCAATACTTAAATATCTACCTGTAGAAAAAGCTCAAGATGCTAGAACATTTATTCTGAGTTTTCAGTACTGGTTAGGTGGTACCACTGAGAATTTAAAAAACTTCTTGTTAATGATTTCTGAAAAGTACGCTGTTTCAGAAATCATAAAAGATCAAATAGAAGAATTCAAAATTCAAGACCCTGAAACATTCCCAGATTTAGGAATTTGGCATCCTCTTGCTCCTTGCATGTTTGAAAGTCTTAAAGAATATCAAAATTGGGAAAATAATAGGAAAGATATAAATCCTAAAGATGACAAAACTCCAACAATAGGCTTAGTGCTTCAAAGGAGTCATATCGTTACTGGAGATGATGCACATTACGTTGCTGTTATTCAAGAATTAGAATACAGAGGTGCGAGAGTACTACCTATCTTCTGCGGAGGTCTAGATTTTTCTAAACCAGTTAATGAATTTTATTATGATTCTATAAATAAGAATCAACCTATAGTAGATGGAGTTGTATCTCTAACAGGTTTTGCACTAGTTGGTGGGCCAGCAAGGCAAGATCATCCTAAAGCTATTGAAGCCCTAAAAAGGTTAAACAGACCCTATATGGTTGCACTTCCATTAGTCTTCCAAACCACACAAGAATGGGAAGATAGTGATCTAGGTTTACACCCCGTTCAGGTAGCACTTCAGATTGCAATTCCAGAGCTTGATGGTGCTATTGAACCTATTATTCTCTCAGGTCGTGATGATGCAACAGGTAAGGCTCATACGCTCCAAGATCGAGTTGATGTAATAGCTGAAAGAGCAATAAAATGGTCAACTTTAAGAGTTAAACAAAGAAAGGATAAAAAATTAGCCATCACAGTATTTAGTTTTCCACCAGACAAAGGAAATGTTGGTACTGCGGCATACTTGAATGTTTTTGGTTCAATTTATAGAGTACTTCTTGAAATGAAATCGAAAGGATATCAAATAGATGAACTTCCAAGTAATTCAAAAGAATTAATGGAAAAAGTAATTAACAACCCAGAGGCAATGGATGGCTCTCCAGAGTTAAATATTGCTCATAAGATGTCAGTAAAAGAATACGAAGAGTTTACACCATATTCACAAAGACTTGAAGAAAATTGGGGTAAACCACCTGGGAACCTTAATAGTGACGGACAAAACCTGCTGATCTATGGAAAACATTTTGGAAATGTTTTTATAGGAGTTCAACCTACATTCGGTTATGAAGGTGATCCTATGAGATTGCTCTATTCAAGAAGTGCTAGTCCTCATCATGGTTTTGCTGCTTATTACACATATGTAGAAAAAATCTGGGGGGCTGATGCTGTTCTTCATTTTGGAACTCACGGCTCACTTGAATTTATGCCTGGCAAGCAGATGGGCATGAGCGAAACTTGCTATCCGGATTCTCTCATTGGATCATTGCCTAATTTGTACTACTATGCTGCGAATAATCCTTCTGAAGCAACAATTGCCAAAAGAAGAGGTTATGCTTCAACTATTAGTTATCTGACTCCTCCAGCGGAAAATGCAGGACTCTACAAAGGACTTAAAGAACTAAGCGAACTCGTTGGTTCTTATCAACAATTAAGAGAAAATAGTAGGGGTATCCAAATTGTTAACGCAATAATTGAGACTTCTAAACAATGCAACCTTGACAAAGATGTAGAACCTCCTTCAAAAGACGTAGAAGAACTTTCAATAGATGAAAGAGATTTATTTGTTGGTAATGTCTATAAACAGTTGATGGAAATTGAAAGTAGATTGCTACCTTGCGGTCTTCATACTATTGGAGAAGCTCCAACAGCAGAAGAAGCTGTTGCAACACTAGTGAATATTGCATCTTTAGAGAGAGAACAAGAAGGATTAAGATCTCTTCCTGGATTACTCGCAGAATCTCTCGGTCTAACTATTGAACAAATTTATGATGGTAATAATAAAGGTGAACTTAAATTTGTAGAGTTAAATGAAAAAATAATAAAGACAGCAAGAGAGTCTATTTTTGCGATGGTCAACTCTTTAAAAATTGTTAATGGCAGAGTTTATTTAGAAAAATCACTTCTTTCCAAACTTTTCGATTTACTTAAAGTTTTTGGTATAAATCTACCTACCCCTTGGCTAAGAGTCTGTAGATTAAATGGATTTAATGAAGTAAATCAAAAAGAATTAAATAAATTATTTGATTACTTACTTTTCTGTCTGGAGCAGGTCTGCGCAGACAAAGAAATGGATAGTCTCATCAAAGCACTAGATGGAAATTATGTTTTACCTGGACCTGGTGGAGATCCCATAAGAAATCCAGGTGTTTTGCCCAGTGGTAAAAATATTCATGCACTTGATCCTCAATCAATCCCAACTACAGCAGCAGTAGCTGCAGCGAAATCCGTTGTTGACAAATTAATTGAAAGACAAAAAGAAGAGCAAGGAACTTGGCCTGAAACAATAGCTTGCGTTTTATGGGGTACTGATAACATCAAAACTTACGGAGAATCACTGGCACAAATCTTATGGTTTGTTGGGGTAAAACCAAAACCAGATTCTGTTGGAAGAATTAACAAATTAGAATTAATCCCTTTAGAAGAATTAGGTAGACCAAGAATAGATGTAGTAGTTAACTGTTCAGGAGTATTTAGAGATCTATTTATTAATCAAATGGCATTAATAGATCAGGCAGTCAAATTAGCAGCTGAAGCTGATGAACCAATAGAATCTAATTTTGTAAGGAAACATTCACTAGAACAAGCAGAAAAAGAAGGCACTTCTATCAGGGAAGCTTCAGCGAGAGTATTCTCAAATGCAAGTGGAAGTTACAGTTCAAATGTTAATTTAGCAGTAGAAAATTCAACATGGGAGGAAGAAAATGAATTACAAGAAATGTATTTATCTCGTAAAACATATGCTTTTAATGCTGATAATCCGGGTGAGATGAATCAAAAAAGAGAGGTATTTGAGTCAGTAATGAAAACAGCAGATGTTACATTTCAAAACCTTGATTCTTCAGAGATTTCATTAACAGATGTAAGTCATTATTTTGATTCGGATCCAACCAAATTAATTAAAACACTTAGAGATGACGGGAAAGAACCTAGTAGCTACATAGCGGATACAACCACTTCTAATGCTCAAGTTAGAACACTTGGAGAAACTATCAGATTAGACTCGAGAACAAAACTTTTAAATCCTAAATGGTACGAAGGTATGCTCAAATCTGGCTACGAAGGAGTTAGAGAACTCTCTAACAGACTTAATTACACTCTTGGTTGGAGTGCGACAAGTGGTCAAGTAGATAATTTTGTATATGAAGAAACTAATGAAACATTTATAAATGACGAAGAGATGAGAAAAAGATTAATGGATCTTAATCCTAATAGTTTCAGAAGAATTGTTGGAACATTGCTCGAAGTAAATGGAAGGGGATATTGGGAAACTTCAGATGAGAATATAGAACAGTTGAAAGAACTATATCAAGAGGTAGAGGATAAAATAGAAGGAGTTAAAGAATAATAAATTTATTATTTTCTGTATATCCTATCAGCTACTCTCAGGATTTGATAATTTAGTTTGACGTTGTGAACTCTTACAATGTCAATATTAAATTGAGCACAAAGACAACTTACGGCAAGAGTTCCAATATCCCTTTCTTTTGGATTTTTCTCATTCAAAATTTCTCCTATAAATCTCTTCCTAGATGCACCTATCAAAATTGGCAAATTCCATTTTTTAAATACATCTAAGTTTCTCAAGATTTCCAAATTATGAATGATATTCTTTGAAAAACCAATTCCAGGATCAACTATTATATTACTTTCAGATATATTTTTTTCTAAAGCATTCTTTATTAAATTATCAAGCGAGCACTTAACATCACTCAATATATTCTGGTAATTAGAAAGTTGATTCATATTTTGACTATTACCACGACTATGAGTAATGACAAACGGACAGTTGAATTTTGATACAACATCCAAAATTTTCATATCTCTTCTTCCTCCCGTGACATCATTTATCCAATTAGCACCATTTAAAAGAGCTTCGTAAGCCACTTCAGAATTAAAAGTATCAATAGAAATTAAAACATCTGGAAATTCAGATTTTATTAATTTTAGATGTGGTATCAATCTTTTTATTTCTTCACTAGATCCAACTTCTTCAGCCCCAGGTCTCGTACTTTGAGCACCAAGATCAATAACATCAACACCATTGCTCAAGAAATGATTTACTTGATCTAAAACTTTTTTTGAAGAATTTAATTCCCCACCATCACTAAATGAATCAGGAGTTAAATTAACAACTCCCATAATTGAAGTTTTTTGGCCCCAGCCTTTTGGCCATGAATTTTTCTTATTGATAATTTGCAATTCTCGCGAAACTATTCGGATCTAATGAAGCCCCTCCAACTAACACCCCATCTATATCACTCATTGACATGATTTCGTCAATATTATTAGGTTTAACAGATCCTCCATATTGAATAATTACATCATCAAAACCTATTAAATTCCGAATCAAAGAACATATATTATTAGCGTCTTCAGCCTCACATGTTTTACCAGTGCCAATAGCCCATATTGGTTCATAAGCAACAATTAAATTAGATGGATCTGTATTTTCTAATCCTTGTTCAACCTGTCTAGTAATAACTCTATCAGCTTCTCCTCTCTCTCTTTGTTCTAATGTTTCTCCTACACAAACTATTGGAGTAAGTCCACTAGATTGAGCAAAAACTGCTCTTTTGTTAATTTGTTCATCACTTTCACTAAAATATTTCCTTGGTTCACTGTGTCCAACGATTGCATATGAGACACCATGCTCAAGAAGCATTTTTGGAGATATTTCTGCAGTAAATGCTCCTTGATCTTCCCAATGAATATTTTGACTAGAAATATCTAAATATTCAAAATCAGAATGATCAGAAAAGGTTGAAATAGCTGTAAAAGGTGGAGCAATGACAACTTTACGATCTTTTTTAATGTTTTTTATTAAAGGAATAAACTCTTCTAAATAGGATTTAGCTTCAGCACAAGTCATGTGCATTTTCCAATTACCAGCAATTACAGATTTTCTCAAAATACTATCTCCAAGAAAAATATATTAATACAAAGTGAGTTGAATAAGCTAACTATTCAAAAATTAATTCATTTTTTAGAAATATTACTTTATCTCCCTTTTTTAACTTCCTTCCTCTCCGAGTCTCAATTACACCATTAACCTTAACAGAACCTGATTTAATAAAAATTTTTGCTTCGCCACCAGAAGATACCAAATTTTTCCATTTTAAGAATTGATCCAATTTCATTGTTTTTTATCCCGAAAGATATTGATAAAGTAGGATAAACAATTAAATATATAATATCTTGAGACTAATACCACCAATCAGACCATATTCAAATAGGTTTATCAAGGGTTTTATATGCATGCTTATTTACGTAGCTTGTTGGCCTTTATTGGCATATTTAGCTGGGAACTTAATCCCAGCAATTGGGTCAGGTAATATCTCAAAAGTTTCTAGCATAATAATTAAGTCTTTATTTGTATTTTTGGTTCAGAAAACTGCTCAATTTGGACAGGATGTATTCATAGCAAAACCATCGTTAGAAATTAGTGAAGTGATGAAAGGAAATTTATTTAGCAGAATTCAAAAAATAAAGATGAATTCTGTTGAAAATATTTCAGCTGGGGACATCACATATAGACTAACAGAAGATGCCGACAGGGTAAGCGAAGTTATTTATAAAACAGCTCAAGATACTATTCCATGCACTTTACAGTTATTAGCGGTAATAATCTA
Source organism: uncultured Prochlorococcus sp. (assembly GCA_902535175.1). Taxonomy (GTDB): domain Bacteria; phylum Cyanobacteriota; class Cyanobacteriia; order PCC-6307; family Cyanobiaceae; genus Prochlorococcus_A. Next base: position 124,582 of record CACASR010000003.1, on the reverse strand, counting down.
CATGTTTTATTTAGACTGGTCACTAACAATATCAACATTCGTTTTAGCACCATTGATTATTCTTTCAGTTAACAGTTTTGGAAGAAGAGTTTTAATAGCATCCGAAAAAAGTCAAGAATCAACAAGTAACTTAGCAGGTTTAATAGGTGAATCTATAAATGGGATGTCCACGATAAGAGCTTTTGCTGCAGAAAATTGGATTGAGAAAAGATTTTATAAAAGATTAAGCACAAATAAAAAAGCAAAATATAAAACATTAAAACTACTTGCATTTCAGCATCCAGTTGTAGGATTTGTTGAAGCATTTGGAATATTAGCAATACTAGGTTTAGGAGCTGCAAGAATCAATCTAGGCCTTCTAACAAGCGAAGAATTTAGTAGTTTTTTTGCAGCTATATTAATGCTTATTGATCCAATAAGCCATGTAAGTACAAATTTTAATGACTATAAACAGACAGAAGCCTCAATAAAAAGGTTGAAAAACATAAATCAAGAACCTGTCGAAGATGATAAAGAAAATTTACGAAAGATATCCAATTTTGAAGATAAAATAAGTTTCAAGAAAGTAAATTTCGCTTACAAAAAAGAGAATCAAGTACTTAAAAATATCAATTTAGAAATTAAAAGAGGGGAAGTCACAGCATTTGTTGGAGCTTCTGGAGCTGGTAAAAGCACAATTTTAGCTTTGATATTAAAGTTTATAACTCCAAATAATGGAGACATTTTTATAGATGATAAAAATCTCAAAATATTAAATACAAAAGATATTAGAAAAAACATTGCATTAGTACAACAGCAGCCTTTTTTGTTTTCAGGAACAATTATTGATGTAATAAGAATGGGTAGAAATTTCACCAAAGAAGAAGTTATAGAATCAGCAAGAAAAGCAAACGCTCACAACTTCATTCAAAAGCTTCCTGATAAATATGAAACAAAAATAACTGAAAGAGGATCTAATTTCTCGGGGGGGCAGATCCAGAGGATAGCAATTGCTAGAGCAATACTAGGGAATCCATCAATTCTTCTTTTAGACGAGGCAACAAGTGCGTTAGATGCAGAATCAGAATCTGAAGTCCAAGAAGGTCTTAATAGAGCGATGAAAGATAGAACAGTTATTGTAATTGCTCATAGATTAGCCACTACTCAAGAGGCAAATAAAATAGTTGTTTTCGATAAAGGTGAAATTGTTGAAGTTGGGAAACACATTGATCTAATCAATAAACCTGGGATTTATAAAGAATTATGTGAAAAACAATTGATTAAGAATTTATAGCTCTACTTTATTTATTAAAAAAGTAAATCCATGAGCGAAAAAACAAATGATTCTGCAAATCCAGTTTTAACCTTTGAAGGCAAAAAATATTTAATAAATGAGCTTTCCAATGAAATAAAAGAATCTATAAAAGTATTACAAATAGCGGAGACACAACTTAAGATGCATCAAGATACTCTTAAATTACTCTCAATTAGTCGAAACTCATTAGTTAATCAATTAAGAGAAAAACTAAAAAACTTAGAATAAAACTTTAATAATTATGGATTTCTTGTAGAGAGTAAGTATTAATATTATTACATTGCAAAGCTTTGATCGCCTTGATGGCCGCCTTTGCTCCAGGAATAGTTGTGAAAGTTGGAATATTATATTCTAAAGCAGCACGTCTTAAATAAGCATCATCATGAAGAGCCTGTGAACCAATTGGAGTATTAATTATTAATTGAACAAGTCCCGAGCGAATTAGGTCCTCAATATTCGGTCTACCTTCATGAACTTTTAGTACTTCTTCAACTTGAATACCTAAATTCCCCAAATACGCAGCTGTACCTTTTGTTGCGATTAATTTAAATCCCAAAATTAAAAGTTCTCTAGCAACTTCCTCAAGATTTTTTTTATCTAAATCATTTGTAGATAAAAAAGCTACTCCTTCTGAAGGAACACCATTACCTGCTGCCAATTCCGACTTAGCATAAGCTATTCCAAAATCTTTAGCTAAACCCATTACTTCTCCAGTAGATCTCATTTCAGGCCCAAGTAATGTATCAGATCCAGGAAATCTTTTAAAAGGTAAAACGGCCTCTTTTACTGCCTGATATTTTGGAGAAAATTCTTCCGTAAAATTAAGATCTTCTAATGTAAAACCTTGCATTAATTGAGTAGCTAATTTTGCAACTGGTTTACCTATGGCTTTTGAAACAAATGGAACTGTCCTGGATGCTCTTGGATTGGCTTCAAGAATAAATAATTTATTTTCTTTATTATTTGTATTTATTACTGCGAATTGCAAATTAATTAAACCAACAACATTTAATCTTTGCGCAATTAATTTAGTCCAGTTCCTTACATTTTCTATTGTGGATGTTGAAAGAGAAATGGATGGTAAGCAACAGGCTGAATCTCCTGAATGAATTCCTGCAGGTTCAACATGTTCCATTAGGCCTGCAATTACAACCGAACCCTTTGAATCGCATAAAGCATCAACATCTATCTCAATTGCATTATTCAAATATTGATCAAGAAGGATTGGATGATCGGGAGATACCTTAACTGCTTCAGAAATGTATCTCGATAATTCATTCTCATCTTTAACAATTTCCATTGCCCTTCCACCTAAAACATAAGAAGGTCTTACAACTAAGGGGAATCCAATATTTTTTGCTACTAATTCTGCTTCATTTTGATTTCTTGCGATACCGTTTAAAGGTTGTCTAATATTTAATTCTTCAAGGATTTTTGTAAATTCCTCTCTATCTTCTGCTAAATCGATAGATACTGGAGAAGTTCCAAGAATTTTTGATCCAGTTTTGATCCCATCATTAGATTTAAGCCATTCGAATAAAGGTAATGATAATTTCAGTGGGGTTTGACCTCCAAATTGAACAACCAAACCATAAGGATTTTCAGCCTCTATTATGTTAAGCACATCCTCTAAAGTTACAGGTTCAAAATATAAAATATCGCTAGTATCATAATCCGTTGATACAGTTTCAGGGTTACTATTAACCATTATTGTTTTATAACCATTTGCAGAAGCTTGATATGATGCATGACAACAACAGTAATCAAATTCTATTCCCTGACCAATTCTGTTTGGACCTCCTCCTAAAATCATAATTTTTTTTGATTTACTATTTTCTGAAATCTCGTTATCAAAAATTTGAGAATTTACCTTAATAAAAGATTCTTCATAAGTTGAATAATGATAAGGAGTTGAGGATGAGAATTCTGCTGAACACGTATCAACAGTTTTATAAATTGGAATTATATTAAGTTTTTTTCTATATCTTCTTACTTCAAAAAAATCAGAATTAGTTAACTTTGCTATCTGTTGATCTGAAAAGCCTAATTGTTTAGCATGTAACATCAAATCCCTATTAAGACTATAAAGTTCCTTATCTTTCAAAAAATCATTTTCAAAATTAAAGATATTACGTAATTTTTCGATAAACCATAAATCTATATTTGTAACTTCTTGAATATAAGTATTAGTTTTACCAAGCTGCATAGCTTTTTTAATTAGGAGAATTCTTTCAGATGTAGGGTTTCTTAAACTATTTTTAATTTGACTCTCATTTTTAAATTCATCTTGTGAATCACATTCCCATCCAAAAACACCTACTTCTAATGACCTTAATGCTTTCTGAAATGATTCTTCAAAAGAACGACCTATTGCCATTGACTCACCAACAGATTTCATGGCAGTGCTTAGAGTATTAGAAGAGCCTTTAAACTTTTCAAAAGCAAATCTTGGGATCTTAGTAACTACATAATCAATTGATGGCTCAAAACATGCAGGTGTTTTTTTTGTAATGTCATTAATAATCTCATCAAGTGTATAGCCAACAGATAATAAAGCTGCAATCTTAGCTATGGGGAATCCTGTTGCTTTACTTGCCAAAGCAGAGGATCTACTCACACGAGGATTCATTTCAATAACAATTACTTCTCCATTAAGTGGATTTATTGCAAATTGAATATTACTCCCTCCTGTTTCAACACCCACCTCTCTAATAATTTTCAATGACAAATCCCGTAACCTCTGATATTCCTTATCTGTTAAGGTCTGAGCAGGAGCTACAGTAATCGAATCTCCAGTGTGGACGCCCATTGGGTCTAAATTTTCAATACTACAAACTATTACCACATTGTCTGCAGTATCTCTCATTACCTCTAGTTCAAACTCCTTCCATCCAATGAGTGATTTTTCAATTAAAATTTGATTACTTGGACTTTCCTCTAAACCTGATTTACACAACTCGACAAATTCTTCAAGGTTAAAAGCAATTCCACCCCCTACTCCACCTAAGGTAAATGCAGGTCTAATTATAAGAGGATAGGAACTAATTTTTTTTGAAACCCCGATAGCTTCATCTAAGTTAGAAGCAATACCAGATGGACAAACATTTACATTTATTTTCTCCATGGATTCTTTAAATAATTTCCTATCTTCAGCTTTATTAATAGCTCTTAAATCAGCTCCAATTAATTCAATATTATTTTGTCTTAAAAAATCTGACTCTGATAATTTAACCGCAAGATTCAAAGCTGTTTGACCTCCCATAGTAGGAAGAATCGCATCAGGTTTTTCTCTTAGAATGATTTGAGAAACTATTTCAGGAGTTAATGGTTCAATATATGTTTTGCTTGCGATATCAGGATCAGTCATTATTGATGCTGGATTTGAATTTATCAAGACGATTTCATAACCAGCATTTCTTAATGCTTTGCAAGCTTGAGTACCAGAGTAATCAAATTCGCATGCTTGCCCTATAACAATCGGTCCCGAACCTAGAATAAGAATTTTTTTAAGATCACCTCTTTGAGGCATAATTTAAACGTTCATTTATCTCATGCTACTTATAAATCATCAGATGTTAATCAAGTTACTTGAAAAGCAACATTTGTTTCTATAGTATTGAAAGAAATTAATTTTTTATGAGCGAACTTCAGCGACTTAAAAGTTTGTTGCCTCCAGAGAATGAAAGTTGGGTATTTGTTGAAGCTGCTGCGGCTATAGATCCACCTTTAATAACACTTGAGGAAATAGGTCGTGACGAAGTAGAAATCCAAATAGATTTAGATGAATGGGAAAACTTGGCTATTGACCACAGAAATCTATTATTTTGGCACGAGGTTGGGAAAATTCAAAATGACACAATTCCCAGAGATGGATGGGAAATGGCAGCTCTCGCCATAGGGCTTGGAGGGGCTATAGGAGAATTGTGGGTACAAGATGGTTTACTTTTATTGCTTGCTCTTGGTTTATCAAGTTTTGCAGGCTATAGATTATATTTAAAAAATAATTCTGAAAAAAAACTTCAAGATGCCATTTATGCAGATGAAAGAGCTATAGATCTTGCTTGTAGATTTGGATACAGCATTCCAAATGCTTATAAAAGCCTTGGAGGAGCATTAAAGGAGTTAATTGATAAAACACGAAAAAAGAAAAAAAGAAGCTTCTTTGAAGATAGATTAGATGCCTTAAGAAAAAGTGCAGAAAAAGCAAGATCAGAATTATCTCAGCAAGAAGGTTCAGAAAAATCAGTTTCAAGTGAAAATGTTTATGGACAATAAAAGTTTGGTTTTAATGGCCGCTAAAGCATGTGATGAAAAAAAGGCAAAAGATATAAAACTCATAAAAATTGACAAAGTATCTTTTATAAGTGAATGGATTTTAATTGCAGAAGGGTTATCTGATGTACAAGTCAGATCTATAACTAACTCTGTGGAGGGAGAACTTAGAGAGAAGGCTAAAATTGAACCGATACGAAAAGAAGGGGTTAACGAAGCTAAATGGGCATTACTTGATTATGGTGATTTGATTGTAAATATTTTTCAACCAGAAATAAGAAAATATTATGACCTTGAATCGTTCTGGAGTAACGGAGATAATCTTATATTTCCATAATATATTTTATGAACGAATCTAAATGTCCTGTCCCTAGAGAGCAACAACCCACAAATGAATTCATAGAATTATCAAAATCTAAAATTTTTTCTTGGCCAAAAACAAAAAAGTCACTGATTCTTATTTTGATAAAATTTTGGGTCGCAGCTTTTGTTCTATTTCTTGTCATTTCTTCAGGAAGTGTATATTTTAAAACATCCCCTCTAAAATACATTCTATTAAGCTTTTTTAGTAGCTTATCAATACCTTTTTTAATTTCAATAAGGTTATATTTAGGTTGGAAACATATATTTAATAGATTAATATCTGAAAAAGTTGAATACGAGGAATCAGGTTGGTATGACGGTCAAGTATGGGAAAAGCCATTAGTTTTGAAAGAAAAAGAATCACTTATTGCCTCGATTGAGGTAAAACCAATTTTAAAAAATTTAATTCAAATTTTTTCTATTATTTCAGTCTTAGCTTTATCTGGTATTTTGATTTTTCAATATAACAATTTCTAAATGAGCTCTAATTTCAAAAACCTCTACACATCTAACAACCCTCCCTTACAAGCTATCTTAATGAGAGGATCAAATATTGAGTCGATTCATAAAATTCATGCTGTTATTACTGATAAAAAAGGGAGAGTTTTAATGTGCGCAGGAAATCCAGAATATAAAAGTTTCATAAGGTCAGCACTTAAACCGTTTCAAGCAATCCCTTTCGTTAGTAGCGGAGCTGCATCAAAAATTAATAATGAATCAAAATCAATTGCTTTAGCATGCGGGTCACATAATGGATCAAAACTTCATTCAAGAGAAGCATTCAAAATTTTATGGGAATATGATATAGACATTAATAATCTTAAATGTCCAAAATCTAAGACAAGTCCATTAGAACATAATTGTTCGGGTAAACATGCTGCTTTTTTAGCTACATGTAAAAAAATGAATTGGCCATTAGAGAGTTACTTAAAGGGGGATCATCCTCTTCAAATAGAAATATTCAGAATTGTTTCTGAATTACTTGAAATTCCGTCATTTGAAATAAACGCAGCACGTGATGATTGTGGTGCACCCACTCTTTATTTAAAACTATTAGAAATGTCGAGGTTATATTCACTCCTTAGTAGTTCCGAAAATGCTGAATTAGAACAAATTAGTAGAGCTATGACAATAAACCCAATAATGATAAGTGGTAACAATAAATTTGATACAGAGATAATTAAAGCTTCTCATGGGAACGTTATAGGTAAAGGTGGAGCTGAGGGAATACAGTGTCTATGTAAAGTAAATGAAGGGATAGGTTTAGCTTTAAAAGTAGAAGACGGTTCAAAAAGAGCAAAGCATGCTGTTAGTCTTCACTTACTCAAACAATTAGAGTGGATATCTGACATAAGAATTCAAGACATCGAAGAAAAGGTGTTTAATTTTTCTGAAGGTGTGCGTCTTGAAGTTAAAGGTAAAGTAAAATTCCAAGAATCCTAAAAAACAGAAAAAATAACCCTTTCAGATGTATGCTATGTATATGACGCGGGGTAGAGCAGTCTGGTAGCTCGTCGGGCTCATAACCCGAAGGTCGGAAGTTCAAATCTCCCCCCCGCCACCATTTAGAAGCAGCTTTAAAGCTGCTTTTTTAATATTTGCGATAGTTATAGCAATATTAAAATATATATACGCGAAGCTTTTATAACATACTAAAAAGAGCTTATTAAAAATTATTTGAAATCCTTTTGAATTGAAAATTTCAAGTCAACTCTAACAATTAGACCAATAATGATAAAAAATATTCCAATGTATGAGTTGAAAGATAGATCCAAAATATTGAATTTAATAATCTAGATAAACTTTAGCTAACAAATCATCTCTATTGAATAAACTTGTAAAAATAAATATAAACAAATCTGAATGTTGGCCATTTTCTTCTTAAATAACTAATTTAATAAAGTAATGTTAAATCTATCTTATTTAGAAAATTATATGCAGAATTTGTTACAGCATGATTTAGGTTCAAGCTTGTTATCAATAGCTGTCGCATTAGGTTGGTTAGGTCTGTTTTTTGTATTCTTGAGAGTATTAACAATTTCAATAAAGAGAATACTTGTAGCGATTTTCAAAAAATCATAATTAATGAAATAAATCAATAATTTTTAATTAATCACATAAAGCGTTTATCACTAAGTATAATGACCTAAAAATGTCAATTTTAGATAATGTTAAAATAGGAAATTCTGTCCAAGTTAACCTAGAACTATCAAAGGATAGACTTACTAAAGAAACTGTTGATGCAATAAAAGTTTCTTCATTGGGTAAGATTAGTGATTTCAGAATAACTGATGGGAAAGGTATCGGAGTTGTCTTGCAATTATCTAATGGAAAAGAGCAATGGTTTTTTGAGGATGAAATTGATCTTCTCGATGAAAATGGTAATGTAATAAAAAAAAATAATGATAAAAAAGAGAATAGTAATTTTATATTTGATTTTTTAAGAGAATTAAATTATGAAAATAAGAGTAAGGTAAGCGAGTTACTTAATCCAATTAACTTTTTTATCTGGCTGGTTGTATCCTTTAAAGATATTTTTTAATTCGTATAATTTTTTCTAAAATAATTAAACAATTTATTCAAATATAAAATTTCAATAATTAAGATTTAAATGGTACAAAATATTATCGATGTAAGAAATTTATCTAAGTCATTTGATATCTCTTCCAAAGAACCAGGTTTAAAAGGAACAATTAAACATTTTTTTAGAAGACAAACAAAAACTTTAAAAGTTATAAAAGATATAAGTTTTGAAATTAAAGAAGGAGAAATAGTAGGTTTTTTAGGTGCTAATGGAGCTGGGAAAACAACAATATTAAAAATGCTTTGTGGCTTAATTTATCCAAGTGAAGGTTCGATATTGGTTTCAGGCTACTTACCTTTCAGGAGAAAAGAAAATTTCCTAAAGAATATCACCTTAATAATGGGACAAAAGCAACAGCTTATTTGGGATCTTCCGCCAATTGAATCATTCTATTTGAATGCATCAATATATGACTTAGATAAATTCGAAGCTAAAAAGAGAATAAAAAAACTTTCAGAAATGCTTGAAATTGATGAAGAGCTATTCATTCCTGTTAGAAAACTTTCATTAGGTCAACGTATGAAGTCAGAATTATTAGCAGCATTGATACATGAACCAAATATTCTATTTTTAGACGAGCCAACACTTGGATTAGATATTAATGCGCAGAGAAATTTAAGAAAATTCCTTCAAAAATATAATAAGGAAACTAATGCAACAATATGCCTAACCAGTCATTACATGAAAGATATTACATCGCTATGCAAGAGAGTTATATGTGTGCAAGAAGGGAAGATATCATATGATGGAAAACTTGACCTATTATTAAAAAAACTATCTCCTGTTAAAGAAATATTAATAGTTTGTCGTTCAGAAGACGATGCAATTAAATTAGAAAATTCCGGTTTTACAGTTAAAAATAAAATAAAGAATGAAATCACCATAAAAATTGAAAACGATTCTATTACCTCTTCACTAAAAACTATCCTAAATAATTTTGATATTGAAGACCTTTTTATAAATGAACCACCTATAGATGAAATTATTGGGAAGGTCTTAATCAAAAAAGATTATGATAGCTAAATTGATGAACCGCAAAATATTCACCTTATTAAAAGTACAATATTCCAACATGTTGGAATATAGGGTAGAAATTGCATTATGGGCAATTTCAGGGATTATTCCTTTTTTCATGTTAAATATTTGGACAAATAATAATTTAAATGAATCCATAAATATTAGTGATGTTATGCTTTCTAGGTATTTCTTATGTGCTTTTTTCGTAAGACAGTTTTCTGTAGTTTGGGTTGTATTTAGTTTTGAGGAGGATTCTCTTTTGGGGAAAGTATCTCCATATTTAATCCAACCTTTAAATCCATTTTTTAGATATTTTGCACAGCATCTTGCTGAACAAATAACAAGATTTCCTTTCGCACTAATAATTGCATTTTTCTTTTTTATTTTTAATCCAGAAAGTATATGGATTCCAAATTTAGTTATTTTACTCTTATCGATAATATCTACTTTCCTATCCTTCTTGATTCAATTTTTAATTCAATCAATAGTTGCATGTCTATGTTTTTGGACAGAGAAAGCATCATCGATAGAAAGATTGTTATTTATTCCAACTTTATTTCTCTCAGGTCTTTTAGCTCCAGTAGTTTCATTTCCTGCATATGTTAAATCTTGGATTTATTTAACTCCTTTTCCATATCTAATTGATTTTCCTGCGAACTTACTTTCAGGTAATGAAACAAATATTAGTGGAGGCTTAAGTATGCAAATTCTATGGATTTTTTTACTTTTCCCATTATTTAAGAAAATCTGGTCAGAAGGAACGAAAAAATATACAGCTATGGGGTCATGAATTTAAGAAAATATCTAAAAGTTTATAAAAAATTCTTACATACTTCTTTGGCTTCTGAATTGGAGTATAAGACAAATATATTAATTGATTTAATAACCGCAATTTTAAGTTTAATAGGGAGTATTTTTCTATTATCTATTTTCTTTCAAAATAATGGATATATTGGAGGGTGGAAATTTGAAGAGGCACTAATAATTCAAGGTATTTATACGATTTTGAATGGAATAACAAATACATGGTTTAATCCTAATCTTACAGAGATAGTTAAACATATAAGAGAAGGAACATTAGACTTTGTACTTTTAAAACCTATTGATAGTCAATTTTTTATTTCATTAAAAAAAATAAATCCATCTGGATTTTTAGAAATAATGCTTGGATTTTTCTTGTTGTTCTTCTGCATAAGAATAAATCAAATAAATTTAAATTTAAGTTTCCTGACCCTATCCTTTATTACGATAAGCTGCTCGATTTGTATTTTATATAGCCTATGGTTTTTTATCTCTACTACAACTATTTGGTTTGTTAAGACTTGGAATGCAATAGAAGTATTAAGGTCATTCCTTTATATTGGAAGATTTCCTCTAAATTCATTTTCATTTTCTTTAAGAGTTTTTTTTAGTATTTTCATTCCTATTGCTTTTATAACTACTATCCCTTCTGAAGTTTTTCTAGGACTTTCTCCATTTTGGAAAATATTGCTTGAAGTTATCGTTTCTACAGTATTTCTTATAACTTCTAGAAAGTTCTGGTTATTTGCATTAAAATCCTATTCATCAGCATCTAGCTAACTATTATTTAATAACCTCCCTGCAAAATTCCCAAATTTGTTGTTTACTTTTCAGATTAGAAAGTCTAGATAATTTCTTAAAATGTAGTTTAGATTTTTCAACAGATAAAAGCCTACAGTTGTATTCAATTTTATGATTTCTAGATATAAATCCTAATTTGAGAGCAACATCACAAAGGATAATTATTAAAGTGAGAAAAAAAACTATACGGAAAAATTGTGAAAATGATTTTGAATAATTTTCATTTTCAGTTTTTAATTCAAACTTCATTACTTAATTATATGTTGAGGGCACTTAATTGCAGCAATAGCAACAGCCGTAACTTTAAAATTCTCTGACTTCTCAATAACCTTTTTAACCTCTAGTGGGCCAAATTCATTACTTGCATCACTGTAAGAAAGAAGTAAAGATTTATAGTTATCATTGCCTAGATCTCTATACTCACAGAAATTTTCCCCAACATAATTCAAAAGAGTTAATAAAGTTAATTCAATCATTAAAGCTTTTTACTAGCAAAGTTCTTACGAATGATACTGTGCTGGATATTTTTAACAAGTAATATTATCAAAAACATTTGAAATCATAAGTTAGGATTTTTACTCACAAACTTTTAAATTAAAAATTATTTCATAATTTTTAATTTACATATTAGGAAATCATTAAAACACTATCTGTAGTGTTTTCATATAATAGTTTTTGCGCTATGGGTAGGGGCTTGCATTTTTTAAGAAATTGGTTTAAAAATAAGGTTCCCCATCACCCGGCCCCACAAATGTGAGGCCATTTTTTTTGGTTTTTAAATAAAGTCAATCTAAAAGTATTATCTAATAAAACGAGTTATTCATAATCTCCTTTGATAATGAATAAAGATTATGATTGATTTTCTTAACTACTTTACCTGTTTTAGAATTTTTACCAAATTGTACTGCTATTCTCGATCTAGTTTAGAAAAAACTTTTTATGGATTTAATCAATAAGCTAATACCAACCAAAATACAAACTGTTATAAATGTTTTCTTAATTAGGATATTCCCATTTAATTTTGAAAGGTGAGCCCCGAAATATCCTCCTGTAAAGGAACCAATGATTAGTATTATCAATATATTAAAAGGAACCGATCCTATTCTTGCCAAAAAAACTGCTCCGAAAAAATTCCAAAAAATGCCAACAGTAAAGAATGTCATACTTATAGCCCGAAGAAAATCCATTTCAAAAGTTTTTATTAAGAGTATTGTTACAAGCAATCCAGTTCCTGAAGAAATAGAACCATTTAAAATACCAATAAGAAAAATAAAAATTAAAAATCTAATTTTTTGAACAAAATTAAGCTTATTATTCCCGGATGACAAACCTAAATCTGGTTTAAGGAATGAGTAAAAAGCTAATAAAATTGATATTATTCCTAAAATTAAGTATAAATACTTTTCGGATATAAATTCAACTATAGTAGATCCAAAAATTACTCCTGGTAATCCAAAAATTAAAATTTGCCAGGCAACACTTATATCATTACCTAATGATTTGTAATTTCTTAATGAACCCCCTATTCCTAGTGCTACTGTTGCAAGTTTATGACTAGCCAGAGCCTGATAATAAGGAACTCCAGATAAAATCAATGCAGGCAATTGTAATAATCCTGCTCCTCCTCCAGAAATCGCTGAGAACGTATTAGAAAAAAATGATATCAAAAAGATATAAATACTTTTAAATAAAGAATGATCAAAATTTCCTAAAAATATTGTTAATAAATTAAACATTAACTATAAATTGCCTTTGTTTTAATAAGAAAAATTATTCTTTTCATAAAAGCATATGATTTTAAAAGTCATATCTTATATTTTTCAATCATACTTTAAAAAAAACTGTTATTATCAAAAAAATTATCAAGAATATCATGCATAGACAAGATGCAATTTACCTTGATCAGTTTTGTCCCAAGATAAGTAATAAAAATTGGAGAGAGTCACTTAATAAACTAACCAATTATAAATGCATTTATTGCGGTAAACCCTCAGAATCACTTGACCACCTTCACCCAATGTCTAAAGGGGGGATTAGCAGCACAACTAATTGCGTGCCATGCTGTTTGGCATGTAATGGAAAGAAATCAGATTCAGAAGTTCTTAGTTGGTACAGAAAACAAAAATTTTATGATCCTCGAAGGGGTATGGCTATACGAGCATGGTTGAATGACGATTTGAAACTTGCTTCAGTTCTTTTAAATTACTTAAATTAAAATTGAAATAATAAATTGATTGAGCTTCCAGAACCATTTTTTTATGTGGTTGAATAAGATCTTCCTATTTTGGTAAATAATGAATTTTTATTTAAATTAATGTTTTTATCTCTAAATTTATTTTATTTCTACTGAAAAGCGCAATATTTGAATAGTCATCTTTCCACATTATTGGCGAATCTAAAACCTTTCTCTCTGGCGACTTTACCGAAAAAATTAATCCAAATACGATAAGAATAGTAATCAATATCATTGTCATTACTAATTTGTCTGAAATATTGTTCATTAAACCAATCTATCTAGAAAAATTTTTGTCAGGAGTGGTTTTTTCATAAATTTCAAGAAAATATGATCTAAAATAATTAACTCCATCCTTTCCAATCAATCCAATTGACTGTCCACAATCATTTACAACTTGTAATGAAATTTGATTAGCCAAGTCACTTTTCTCAATCCATTTTTTCTGAGGATTATAAGAAAAAGATATAATGTTTTCAGTTTTTACAATAGCTGATTTCATTGCTTCATCTTTAGAAAAACCATTTTGAATCGCGGTGCAATACTTCCTGGAGAAATTATTAGAGATTCTATTTTGCAGCAAACTAACACTAGGGTCTGACGTATCAAAAGCAAAACCTATTGAAGGTTTTAGAAAATTAACTATAAAAAATAGAAAACCAATAATGAATTTTAACAATAGTTATTTATCAATCACTATAAGTAATATATTAGTTTTTTCTAATTGTCATTTCAATAAAATCTGATAATTATTAACAGCAAAATAAATTTCAATTTATTAAAAATTAAAAGTATTGCGATAAGTTCAGCAATAATAGTCAGAGGTTTATTTGACTACTTATATGTACGATTCATTTATGACATTGCTATTTTTTCCTGACTGGACAAATGGGCTACCTTCAGACTTTTTAATCCTTCATTTTTTCGTAGGAGCTGTGATTTTTCCATTCAACATGATTCATGCTAAAGCAAGAAAATTTGACAGTCAAAACCCACAGGAAGCAGCAAATGGGTATAAAAACTCAGACAATACTACATTTTTTGGATACGAAGAAATCAAATAGATTTCCATAAAATTATTTTAAGGAATTACTTAATTAATGATAATTTCCCTAAATACAGCTTTAGATCTTAAAATTTTTAGCCCCAGTGAACCCATAGGAATATTAATTATTTTTTTAGGATTAATTTTTACTGGCATGATTTTCTATATTATCTATGCAGTAAGTACTAATAAAGAATCACTAGAAGATAAAAAAATAAGAACTAAAAAAGAGTACTTACAAAAGGAGAAAATAGGAAAATTATTTCCTAAGAAAAAATGAATTTTATTGTTTTATTACTATAAAGGTATTTATTTATGTTATTTACAATCAAATCAGTAGGATCCAAAAACATAAGTTTTAGCTCTTTTAAATCAAACATTTTCTAAAACTTTATACTAACAATTAAATTTTTTTTCGAGGATTTTATATTGTTAATTGCACTACAAAATTATTTTCATATCATGCAAAAAATGTTAAAAATGGGAAAAATGATTAGAAATCTTGGAGAATTCACCTCAATATCTATTTCTTGCAAGTGGAGAAAATAATGGAGAAGGTTTTTGGATAGTGGGAATAAAAAATTGTGATGAAAATATCCTTGCGGATAAAAATCTTTTAGATTGCCATAGAAAAGAATTAATAGGTAATGAATCAGCAAAAGATATTCTTTTAGCTATTAATTTAAACTTGGATAATTTATTAAATGAACTAAAAAACAAAAATTATTTAATTGGAAGTCCTTCAATGGGAATTTCATTTGATCTCCCTTTAGAAATCTTGGAAAATATTTTTGATTTTTGGTTAGATATTTATAAAAATCAAGAAGGATGGGAAGCTTGTCTAGGTCTTCTTAAAGTTAGAAAAAGGATTCCTCTCACAAATCTAATTGAAAGCGAGAGCTTAAAGGGTAACTCTAAAAAATGGGCTATAAAAATTGAAAGTTTACATACTTATGTCCCTTCTTCAATTAGAGTTGATAAATTAAATAATCCCATGTGGTAATAATTTTTCTTTTTACACTCAAAATATTTACTTCGTTGGATATTTAAGTAAAAATAAAATAACTATCAATTAAAAAATGAATAAACCATATGCTTTTAGTATCGAACAAATGAATGGAATTGTAGAGGATACGTACGCCAAGATAATAAATGAATGTGAAAATTTAAAAAAAAATACTAATTGCCCAAATGAACAAGTATTAGCACTCTTAAGCGTGATTGCTTCAAATTACGCTATTACAACAGAAAACAGCAAAAATTAAGATGATAAGTTATTTTACTTGGGGCGAATTTGATAAGAGCGTAGAACAAATAGCTAATAAATGTAGGTTTAAGGAGTTTTCTGGAATATATGGAGTTCCTCGTGGTGGATTATGTCTTGCTGTAGCACTAAGCCATAAATTAAAAATCGAATTAATTTCAGAACCCCTAAAAAATGCACTAATAGTAGATGATGTTTATGAAACTGGTCTTACATTAACTAGCTTCAAGAATATTGAAGGAGCAATGTTTTTTGTATTATTTAGTAAAATAAAACCTACATGGTGGAATACAGTATTTATATCTAAGAAAAGCCAATGGATAGTTTTCCCTTGGGAAGATACTTTAACTTCAAAAAGTGACCGCGAAGATTACATTAAAAAAAGAGGGTTAAGTTGAGAAAGAAATTATATTTGGCAAATCCATACGGATTTTCAAAACAAACTAAAACACTTTTAAATGAATTTATTGAAATCTTTAATGATTTAAATGTAGAAGTATTTGAACCCTTTGAGAGAGCAAAACCATTAACTCAAAAAGAAGGTCAATGGGCTTATGAAGTAGCAAGAAGTAATTTCAATGATTTAAAAGAATGTGATTGTATTTTTGCGATTGTTAATGGAAATCCTCCAGATGAAGGGGTAATGATTGAATTAGGTATCGCAATTGCTTTAAAAAAGGAAATCTTTTTATTCAGGGATGATTTTAGAAATTGTTCTGATAGCGATCAATACCCATTAAATTTAATGTTATTTCTTGGCCTGCCTAAAGATAATTGGGAAAAATATTATTTTGAATCATTACAAGAGATAAAAAGTAATAAAAAAAGATTAGTGGAGTGGGCAAAAAATTAGCCCAATAAACCATTAACCCTCAATTAAAAGTTTTGAGTTTAAATATTTCTATCAAGGTGCTAGAATGTAATTTATTTTAGAAAATTTTGACACAAGTTACAGTTGGAGAGAACGAGGGGATTGAATCAGCCCTAAGAAGATTTAAAAGACAAGTATCTAAGTCGGGAATCTTTGCGGATTTAAAAAGACTTAGACATCACGAAACACCTATTGAAAAATATAAAAGAAAGTTACAACAGAGAAGAAAAGCAAGAAGAAGATAATCTGCCAAATATCATAAAGTTTTTGTATATGCCTAATAAATGTTATAAATTTTTTTAGAAAGGTTTAAAAAATAAAATTTTAACTACTTAAGCTTTTTAAGCTTCTTAACAAGATTTATTCCAACTCCTGATACAGCAAGAAGATCTTTTTCATCAGCAGCGATAACTGCTTTTGTTGTTTTAAATCCAGCCTCATACAAAGCTTTTGCGCTTTTTGATCCGACACCTGGAAGGGTGGTCAAAGTTTCAATATTTTTCTTAGAATTTACTTCTTTGATATTTGTTTTTGTTTTTGTTTTTGTTTTTGTTTTTGTTTTTGTTTTTGTTTTTGCAGACTTTGCTGCTTTTTTTTCTTTCTTTAAAGGAGTTTCAGAAGATACTGCACTTTTAAATAAAATTGATTTTAGTTTGCCGAGAAATTTAGAAATCATTGCAATATATAAGTAATAAAATTAGCTAAACAATTTTATATATTATCAAATTCCAGAGGAATTAATAAGAAGACAATAGCTAATTGAATAGAAATAATTTATTTACAATTATATAAAGACACACATTTAATATTTATGCAAGCTTACGAGCCATTGCAATGTATTCAAAATTATTTTAAAAACTAAAAAAAAATGTATTTTCAAAAATTAAAGGTATTTATTAAAAGTAAAGTTAAAATCTTATTAAAGAACAGATCATAAAAATGAAGCTTATTTTTATAAGTGGACCTTCTGGAAGCGGGAAAACAACTTTATCAAATAAAATAATAAAAAAAAATAAAAATGGTATTGTTTTAAGTACCGACAATTATTATAAGACAGGGTTTATGAGTAAATTACTATCAAAATTTGTAGAAGGTTTTTTTGATAGAAGTATTAGTTTTAATAACAAACTATTCAGAAAAGATTTTGATTTTATTTATAAGAATGGAATTTCAATCTGTGAACGTCATTATAATTTCGAAAAGGGGACCATTCAAAAAATCTTAAATGAAACAAATAATATTAGTTTTTTAATTGTTGAGGGTATATTTGCTAAAGAATTCTCAAACACCTTAAATGATAAGGATTATATTTTTTTAGAAATAAAAACTAAAAAAAATGAGTGCATGAAAAGAGTTGTCCTAAGAGATATAAAAGAAAGGGGGAAGGATAAAAAGCAAGCTGAGAATGATTTCTTAAAATCATGGGACATTTATTACGAAAAATTCAAACCTAATAGCATAAAAAATAATACAAATAAATTCATTATCGAAAAAGACACTGATATAAATCACATTCTGAAAAAATTATTTAATTAAGTCTTTAATTTTTTCTCTAATATTAAAGCACTTAAAATTGAGCCTTCAATTCTGCCAAATCCGTCTCCCTCAAACCAGTCTCCGCAGAATCCAATTCTATATTTTCTACTAAATTGTAAAGATAATGGTACGGCAATACCAGAAGGCTGTGAAGCTCTCCATTTCATAATAGATACTTTTTCATCAAAAGTTAATTTATTTACTACAGGATTCTCTTCAAACAGTTTATTGAAATTTGTAATTATTTTTTGTTTAAAAACTTCTTCATCTTTTGCACTAATATAAGAATTAATTAATTCTATATTTTTTGAATGAATTACAATTCCTAATTTATTATTATCTTGAAGTTGAAAAATAATTCTTTCAAATCTATATTTTTTTTCTAAATTATTTTTTAAATAAAAATACCTTTGTTTTTTAGAGTAATAATCTTTATAACTATAATTTTCATTTGTATAAATTAAAAAAGTTAACCTAGGAATAAATGTTTGTTCTTCTAAAAAATTTAATAGTAAATCTATTTTTTTATCATTATTAATGGGAATAGCTTTTCTTAATGGAATTTGATTCACGTTTAATATTTTTAAAGACCTTTTATGTAACAACAAATTAGTTGAACAAATTAAATATTTAGACTTGAATTTGTCGCCATTTTTTGATGTTAGTAACCATTCCTCATTATTAAACTTCATATCAACTATTAAAGTTTCAAAGAAAAAATCAATTTTGCCTTTAAGATTATTTGACTCAATTATCTTTTTCGATAATTCACTCATGGTATCTAAAGATAGATAATTAACTCCGCAAGAAAATTCAGATTTTTTTTTGATTTCTAAATTAGAATATTCATTTAGAAAAAATACATCTGAATCGTCAATTTTAATAAATTTATTATCTATTAATTCATCAATATAACTTTTTAATAGAAGATTATTATTGTTGTTAGTTATATTTAAATTTGGAGAGCCATGGTTTAATTTCCAACCTTTAAATCTTTTGCTTATTCTTGTACTTGATCTTCCTCCAAGTCCGCGACCAATCTCAATTAATGCCACTTTTTTTGTAAGGTTATTTTTAAGATACTTCGAAGCGAAAACAGATGCAGATATACCTCCACCTATTATTAATAAGTCATATGTAAAATCACTTTTCATAGGTTTGATTTTGACAGAAATTATCTTTCATTTTTTAAAAAACTATAAACAGATTTAAGTTTCTCTGATGATGAAAAATCAGATTCAATTACAGGAGTAATATTATTATTTTTATAAAAACTAACTAAATCGCTTGTGAAATCAAAAAATTTATCTAAGGCATATAAAAAATTTTCTGATATGTATACCTCTTTCCAAGGACGAAATTTAAAACGGGCAATAAATTGATTAGAAGGAATAAATAAACTTCCAAATAGATTTAATTTTTCATCTTTTGCTATTTTCTTGAGATAAGTTACCTCATTCTGAAGAACTTTAATATCTGTGCCATATTGAAACCAAATTGAATTTATTAATCCAGTCGAAAATTTTCTTTCGAATCTTTCTCTTTCAGAAGAAATCTTGTAATATTTTTTCAAATATGGATTGTAAGCTGCGCCTAATTTAACTTTTAAATTTTTTTCTTTTTTTAAACAAGCTAATACATCAATTGAGTCAAAGTTTTTTTTCTTATTTGATCCCGATACAAGCAGAATTTCATAATTTCTATTAATGTGGTAATTTCTAACAAAATCTAAAAAGTCCTTATATGATTTGTCTTTATTTTTTGAATATTGATGATAAAGACTATAGTGATATGTAACATTAAATTCATTAAAGTTTTTTGATATATATTTAATAGTTGAATTAAATAATTCCTTCTTAATAAGTCCTTTACATGGAATATTGATATTTTTTATATTATTTAATTTGCAAAAATTAAGTTTATTTTCTAACTGAGAAATATTTTTAAAAGATAATTCAAATCTTATATTATTGTTCATTATTTTGTATTCAAATTTTATCCATTAACATATTAACGAAAACATACATCTGCTACGATTCTGATTTTTGAAGAAGTTTTTTATTCTTACCCTTTAGCAAATAACTGGTGAAATCTCTCTATACAGCTTTTAGAGAAATTTTATCTTCTGAAGATTTTGCAATAATTTCATTAAAACATTTACAATTTTCTGGTATTAATAAACCGGTCCATGATAAATAAAGACACTCAAAAATCTAAAAAAAAAGGATCAAAAAACCTCATAACAAAAAACTTTAATTTTACTCAATCAAATAAAAAAATAAAGATGCAATTCTATAGGAAAATAATTAAAAATTATTTCCTTTATTCTTATCGCAGATATTTAATCTATGAAAGATTTTCATGAACTCGAGAGGTTAGAATATCAAAAAAGTATTATTTTAGAATATGGCTAGCCAAGACTATCTAATTGCAATAGCTTTAATAGAGCAAAACTTAGTTAGAGCAATGCCTCTAGGAGGTAAAGAAATTAAAGATAATTTAGAGGAATCAGAAAATTTCAAGAAACTTGGAGAAGAGGTAATTTTAAATCTTCTAATGAGAGTATTTCAAAGAAGTGATGAAGGGGCTTTAAAAAGGGCTTCTCAAGAAGAAGGTTTGCTCCTTGTTCATATGCATCCTAAAAGAATGCAGAAAGAGCTTCCATTCATTAAATCTGAATGGATAAGAGATGGAGATACACAACAGTTTTTAAAATACCTTGGAAATCTCTCAAAAGAAGTATGGACTGCATCTTTCGTAAAATACAAAGGGATTGAATTTACTTCAATTTCAAAAAATGAAGAAATCTAAAATAGATATAAATATATTTTTTTTCTTTTTATAGGATTTCTTTCTTTACAATATTATTTTCCTTTACAACTCTAAAGCAGTTTCTACCATTACCAAAATCAATTGAGGAATAGTCAAAATCATTTTTAATATGCAAGGCACAATTGCCCTCAATACATATACAAGATTCAATAATTTCTCTCTGAATAACATCATTAACGTAAGGTTCCCTCTCTTTCTCTTCATCGTAATGCGGGCAGGCAATACCTTTAACTATTCCTAAGCAATCAATTATGGCTAATTCATTAGCATAAGAATCAGTTATACCTTTATCAAACCAACAAATAGCCCCAGCACTTACACCACTCATTACAATTCCTTTTTCATAAGCATTTCGCAAAATTTTATGTAAATTCCACTCTTTCCAAACAGCTAACATACTTTTTGTATTTCCTCCGCCAACATAAATGATGTCTTGAGTTAAAACTTTCTCTTCTAGATTTTCTGTTCTAGAGAAGAAATCAATATGGCTTGTTATACAATCAAGTTCAGAAAATGCTCTATAAAAATTTAGTTTGTACAAACTACTATCTCCAGATGCTGTTGGAATAAAGCAAATTCTGGGTCTTTTTTTGTTACTTAAAGAAACTATATATTTTTCAATTTCAAGAGATCCTAATGAACGTCCAAATCCTCCTCCTCCAATTGCGACTATATTTTTACTAGGCATACTAAATAAAAGATTTGTATATGAATTTAAGACAAATTAGCATTAAAGATCAACTGGAATTAAAGAAGGTTTATTTTGATTCAATTCAATCTTTAGATGAAAAAATTTACAGTCAAGAACAAAAAAGAGCCTGGTCAAGCCAAGCTTGGAATAACCCAAATTTTGATAAGTCAATTATTAAAGGAAAAGGATGGCTTATTAGTAAACAAGGAATTATTACTGCTTTTGCCACAAGATATCCCATCGACAGAATAGCACTATTTTACTGTAAAGGTAAATTTCAAAGAAAAGGTTACGGCTCTAAGTTACTTCATAAATTAGAAGATGAAGCAAAGAAAGAAGGTTTAGATTCTCTTTATGCTGAAGCGAGCTTAATAAGTTATGAATTATTTCTTAAAAATGAATGGAAAATTATACGTAAAGAAAATGTCACTATAAATAATATTTTTTTTGAAAGATATAAAATGACTAAAATTATAAAAATTAATTAATAATGTCTGGCAAAAACAAGGGATTAATTCTTATTCAAAGGGTTCTAATTTGGGCTTTATACTTTTTTTCAGGATTTATACTTTATTCAAACCAAGGTATTTTGCCTTCATTGATAATTACTTTCTCAAGAATTATTTATCCATTATCTATTTTTTGGTTACAAATAAGAATTAAAAAAAGAACCAATTTTCTGCCAATTGATTCAAAAATGACAACTTCGCAATTGTGGTTCAATTTATTACCCGTTATTGCATCTCTATTAACTGTAATTTTTTCTTTAACTAATACTTTCTTATATATCCTAGGAAGATTAATTAACTCTTAAAAAAATTAATTATTATTTATTAGCCTTAGAAATTTCTCTCATAAAAAACATAATGTAAAGAAATTTGTCTTTTGTTTATATTTGTTTAAATTTTAAATAGAGATCAATAAAATCATGAAAAATATTTCATTTAAGGGAAATATTAATTTTGATAAAAAAAAAGATATAAAAGATTATGAATCATTCTCTTTAAAAATCACAGATAGTTTATATAAAAAAGATATTGGAAAATTCCTTGAGACTCTCTCTTCTCACTTTATTTAAGAAAATATTCTTTTTCTGATCTTCAAATTCAAACAATCCATTAATAAATAAGTATTTGAGAGATAATGAGTAAAACACTAGGAATACTCCAATGCAATTATTTCTTGCCGACTGCCAATTCCCAGATATTGAGAATCAAGTGAAAGCTTATCAATTATTTGTAGAAGCTTGGGAAAACGGTGAAATTGCAAAATCAGATAAAACAGATAAGTTTGAGATGTTATTTAGAGTTCATGCTCCAGGGGAGGGTAGAGTAGTTTGTTTATGTAAGGCAGAGAGTGATAAAGAAATTTTCGAGCATTTTGCTCCATGGAGAGCCAAATTTGGCATTCATATGGAATTTACACCTGTAATAAGTTGTCAAAATGTTGTTGATTATCATAAAGATTTGTTCAAAACTTTAGGGTAATTAGCTTAAATCTAAAATTTATCGTGATTAAACCTTTTCCCAATCTTATTTATAAAAAAAAAGATAGAAATTCTCCTTCTTCAAAAAATAAGTTTAAGAAAGAAGAAAACGTCAAATCTAAACCATTAATAATATTTGGTTTTATGATCTCATTAACTTCCATCTTTTTACTTTTATTCACCATTAATAATAAATTTGGCTGATATATGAGTAATTAGAACTATTAACTGGGAACAAATATGTTCTATTATTAATTAAAAATAACTAACTAAATGGCGTTTAACGAAGGGGGGATGGCATCGGGCCTTCTAATCATCGCGTTATCAATAGTTTTTGCTGCGGGTTTTGGATTTTTAGTTTTGCATTTTGTACCTGGGACTCCATTTTAGGTTATCTAACTGAATTTGAATCACAAAAATATCTTAAACATTAACAGCTTCTAAATCCTGCATTTGATTATCATCAGAATTAGATTTCTTCTTTAATCGATAAGCATAAATTAAAGATCCTAAAGCTATGGTACTAGAGGCAAAAATCCCCGATATTAGTATCAAGGCAAAAAGACCTCCTACTAGTCCCCCCTTTAATCTAAGCAAATTTGATTTAATTAAAAGTATTGATAAAAAAACAATAGTGGCTTTAAGAGAAGAGATTTTCAAAAAAGCAAATGGATAAAAAGGATTTAACAACATTTCTTTGACGGAATATAATTTAGATTTATTCTAAAAATAAATTTAAAAAACCGCATAAAAAAAGACTCAAATGAGTCTTTTAAAATCTATATAAAATATTATGATTTATGCATCAGGGTCAAAATTCTTCAGGTTTGGACCCGCCACAAGACCAACAAGACCAAAAAGGACTAAAGAACCAATTCCAAAGCCTGCTGCCCATGGATTGAAACCACCCAAAGCAAAAGAAGCTAATAAATTCATGATTTTAAAACATAATATCTCCGAGTAAGCATACAGATTTTTATGAAAAATATACCTATATTGAGACATTTCTTCGTAATTATTAGAATCCTTAAACTATCCTTTTTAAAAAATCCACAAAATTTTTATAATTTGTTTTATTATCGAGACAATACTATTTTGTTGGCGCACTTTAAGATTGTCAAAACTGTTTTTCTAATGACTTCCAACTTTACCTTTATTTATGATGGAGAATGCCCATTCTGCAATCATTTTGCTGAGCTACTTGAGATCAAAAGCAAGTTAAATAATATTAAAATTCTCGATGGTCGTAAAAATTTAACTCTAATTAAATCTCTCCTAGATAAAGGTTATGACATAGATAAAGGAGCTATACTCCTGAAAGATGATGAGATCTTTCATGGGGCAGATGCAATTAATACTATTTGCAAACAGATAAATAATCCCTCAAGTAGTTTACTTTTGTTACTCTCAAGAGTCTTTAAATCAAATAAACGAACAAATTTGATATTTCCTTTACTAGTCAGAGCTAGAAGATTCGCTTTAATTTCAAAAGGTATATCAATATCCCTAGTTTAAAAATAAAAACTTTCTAAATATTAAATAACATATTTATAAGCTTCTGTATCAATAAATGATAATTAATTATTTCTTAGCTAGAAATAGGTGGTAACAACAAGTATTAAATGATAGAAAACTTCAATCCCTTTATTTCATTGGGCGGTGATAACCAAAAAGTTAATCATATGGCTGAAGCAGCACTTGAAATGAATTTAACTTGCAATGATTTAAAGAAGGATTTAAATTTAACTGACGGCGATGTAGTCGATATGTTGCAACTAGTAATGGATAGGTTTAAAAATAGTAATTAAGTAAATATCGTAATTAACTAATCACTATAAATCTATTATTTTTTAATGAAAACAGTACAAATTGAGTTTTCGAAATATGAATTAGTTAATTTTTTATGGTCAGAATTAATAGAAGACTACGGATTTGATAAAGCCAGAAAAATAGTTTCTCAAGCTATTGACTTACAAAAAATGAATGGGACTAAAAATACCACCATGCCAATCATATTTTCAGGAACAGGAGGACTAGCTCTAATACCAATACAAATGCTAGAAAAAGAAAACTTTGAGATTAGTTATAAAGATAATCAAGTTTTAATATTTAATCTAAAAAGAAAGTCATTTCAAATCTTAAATGAAGCAAACTAATCTAAATTAGTAATTTCTCGATAAATCTAAAATTACCTTATAGTCTAATAAAACAATTAATTTATAATGACTTTTGAAGCGACCTACCTTGGATCAAATGGTTGGCTTATAAAATTTAAAAAAACCAATTTAATTATTGATCCTTGGCTCAAAGGAGATTTAATATTTCCTCCAGGTGAGTGGTTTTTTAAAGGATCATTAGAAGAAGAAATTTCAATAGATAAAAAGATAGATATTATTTTGTTAACCCAAGGACTACCTGACCACTGTCATGTTCCAACATTAGAAATGTTCAGAAAGGATATTCCTATAATTTGTCCTAAAAGTGCTTTTGAAACATTAAAAAAAATTGGTTTTAGTTCAATTAAAGTGCTTAAGCCAACTGAGAAGACAAATCATTTTAATTTAAGTTTTGAAGCCACTGCTGGGGCTCCAGTACCACAAATAGAAAATGGATATATTGTTAAAGATGATCAAGATATTGGTTTTTATATAGAACCCCATGGATTTCTTGATGAAAATTTAAAAAAGCAAAGTCTTGATGCAGTCATTACTCCTACAAAAAATTTAGAATTACCCCTATTAGGTTCTTTTGTAAAAGGTGCTGATGTAATACCTAAATTGATTAAAAAATTCAATCCAAAATATATACTTTCAAGCACCATAGGCGGAGATGCGAGATATTCAGGTTTTTTAAATAATTTTATTTCAGTTCAGGATTATGAAGAAGAATTAAATTGTAATCTTGTAGATCTAAAAAGTATGCAATCTATTATGATTTAAATCGATTTCAAAAGATCTTTAATTAAGTCATTTAGCTTGAAAGTAAATCTACTTTAAAAGGAGCTCAAAAATCCATTCATTTTTTATTACCTCAATACTTTTATTAGCTTTAAATAGTAGCTATGTATGTGAAAATTCAAAGCTTAATCTCGTAATGAGAAACAATATTAATGGTAACTTTTCCATAGTAGAAAAGATATCTGAGTTAAAGCCAGGAGCATTTATAAATATTAATTGGAATAAAAAAAAACTTATGCTTCCATATTCTTTAAGAAAAGATTATATTTCCTTTACAGATAAAAAATGGGATTGGAGGTACCAATTTAATAAGGACGGATCGCCTGATATTAATAATCCTTCTTTATACGAACTACTTCCTTCAGGAAAAGTTAAAGCTCATTACTGTCAATCAGAAGATAAAAGTTCTAACTTATAATTTCAAAATAAATATTCTAGATTATTTTAACTTCTCAACTTCATTGAAAAGATGAACAATCCAATAAACCAAAAAAGTATTTCAAGATATGTAAAACTTAAAGATTACAAAGTTTTTGATTATGAAATTCCAGAAATCTTTTTGGACTTCGTAATTAAGAAAAATGCTGTAAATGTTACGACCAAACTAAAATTGGTAAAAAAAAATAAGAATACCAGAAATCTAATTCTTGATGGTACGGATATATTAATAAAAAAAATATTTATAGATGATGCATTACTAGAAGAGGAATACTACAAACAGCAAAAAAATAACTTAAAAATTAAAAATATAAATAAAGATAATTTTTTATTAAAAATAGACGGAATAATTAAACCAAAGGAAAATACATCCCTTTTAGGAATGTATGAGAGTAATGGAATTATAACTACTCAATGCGAGGCAGAGGGATTTAGAAGAATAAGTTTTCACTCTGATAGGCCTGATATTCTAACCAAATACACTGTTAGAATAGAGGCCGACAAGAATGATTATCCCGTTTTACTTTCAAATGGCAACATCGTAAAAGAAAATGATCTTACTAATAATAGACATGAAATAATTTGGGAAGACCCATATCCAAAACCCTCATATCTATTTGCATTGGTAGCGGGTAAACTTAATTGTGTAAAAGATAATTTCATAACAAAATCGAATAAAAAAGTAAATATAAATATTTATGTTGAGTATGGTGATGAAAAATATGTCCATCATGCAATAAGTTCCTTACAGAAATCTATGAGATGGGACGAAGATAAATATAACCTTGAATACGATTTGTCATTGTTCAATATAGTTGCAATCAGGCACTTTAATATGGGAGCAATGGAAAATAAAAGTCTCAATATTTTCAACTCAAAACTAATACTCGCTAATTCTGAAACAACAACTGATGATGAATTAGAGAGAATAGAGGGTGTGATCGCTCATGAATACTTCCATAATTGGACGGGTAACAGGGTGACTTGTAGGGATTGGTTTCAATTATCTCTTAAAGAGGGTTTAACAGTTTTCAGAGATCAACAGTTCACAGCAGATCTTCATAATCATGAAATCAAGAGACTTGAGGATGCAAAATTTCTTAGAAGAAATCAATTTAGAGAGGATTCTGGTCCAACATCGCATCCTGTAATGCCAGAAAGATACCAAGAAATAGACAATTTCTATACGACCACGATATACGAAAAAGGATCAGAAATAATTAGAATGCTTAATAAGCTTGTAAAAGATGAAAATTTTTATAAAGGATTTAGTAATTACATCTCAACATATGATGGGAAGGCAGCAACAATAGACCAATTTGTAGGTAAAATTTTAGAGCACAATAAGGAAATTGATCCTGAAGAATTTAAAATCTGGTACAAGCAAAATGGCACACCAAAAGTTAAATTAAAGAGAATCTGGGATCAAACAGACGAAAAACTTACAATTCAAGCCTCTCAAAGTAATCCAATAAAGAAGAACCCATATAATGATTTACCTCTCATAATTCCTATAAATCTGGCCATATTTTTAGGAGAAAATAAAATAATAGAAAAAACAGTTGTATTAAAAACAAAAAAACAAGAATTTATTTTTAGGAATGTTAGATCTCACCTCCAAATCCCTTTTGTAACTTATTTTCGCGAATTCTCATCACCAGTTGAGTGGGAATCTGACACTACCTTGGATGAAAAATTTTTAATCTTAAAATATGAAAAAGATTTTTTTACACTATCAAATACTGTAAGAGAATTATTTAAAAAAATCATTTTGTGTAGATTAGATGAAAAGCCTGATCACAAAGTTGAAAATAAATTAATAAGCACTTTAATATCATTTATAAAAAATAAAGATATAAATTTGTCTCTTTTATCAGAATTACTAAGTATTCCGACATTTGCTGAAATTGAATCAGAGATGGAATATATAGACCCTTTAAAGATATATAAAACTATTGACGAATTAAATTATTTATTTGGTACCAAATTAAAAGAAGAATTATATTTAAAGCTCCAAGAAATAGAGAAAAATCTAGATAAAGTTTGGCCAGAAGGTAAAAATGAAAGAACACTAATCGAAACTATCTGGAAACTACTCTTGCACAGTAATGATGAGGAAATTAAATCCAAAATAATTAATTATGTTGATAGTAATTCGATGACGCTAGCAAAAGCTGCATTGAATTCTTTCAGTAGGATTAATTGTCCTGAAAGAAAAATTATTTCAAATATATTCTTCAATAAATGGAAAAATAACAGTGTCGTTTTGGATAATTGGTTCTCATTCAATGCATCTATAGAAATTGATAAAAAAACAAACAACATTGAAAAATTATTTGAAAATAAGTTTTTTGATTCAAAATCACCAAACACTTTAAGAGCTATATTAAATACTTTCGTAACAAGAAATAGTACTTTTCATGCAATAGATGGTTCTGGTTATAAATATATCGCAAAAAAGATAATTGACTTTGATAAACTAAATCCAATTGTAATTTCCCGTTTTGTAAAAGTATTTAGTAGATACAATTATTATTCAGAGCCTTACAAAAGTAATATGGTAGAGACAATAAAGCAGATTAAAAAAAATAAACTATCAACAAATACTAAAGAAGTATTAGATGCAATAATTGAGTGATTAATTGATGTTATTTAACTAAATATAATAATAACAATTGTAAATATTAAAAATAAAATAAATACAAGATACTTATTAATAAAAATATAATCAAATACATTTTTATTATTATCTTTATTCCACTTTTTATTTACGTACTCCTTGGTTATAAATTTATTAGGTCTACCACAATATAAACATGTTGGTGAAGTTTTTAAAATTAAATTTTTACATTGGGGACACTTTTTTTTTTCCATAAGTTAATTTTACTGAATAAAATTGAAATCAGAAACAATAAATAAAATAAGTAATTAAAATTTTATTTATTATATTTTGAATAATTAAATATCATTGCAAAAAAAAAATTGATTCTAACTATTTAAAAAAGTTTAATATAATAAAAAATTAATTTTTGATTTGAAATGTTTGCTATTGCACTTGGAATGTCCCTTGCCGAAAAAATCACTGTTGCAATATCTGCTTCAATTTTTATAATCGCCTTTACATGGGTCTCGATTAAGGGAGATTTAAGAAAACTTGCTAATGAACTTATTGAAGATAATAAAAATAATCAGGATAATTAAAAAATCTTTTAACCTACTTTGCATGCAAACTAGGATAGTCAATAATATGCCTTATTTCTTTTAAAGAAGAACCAAAGATTTTTTCACCATTTAAGTGAATACCAATCCATTTTTCCTTTTGATTAAAAAAATTACTTTTTGTTGCGTCTCTCTCGAGATAATCTTTATTATCCCAATTTAAAGTTATATCCCAACCTTTATAATTTTCTATCATTATTAAATAAAGAACATACTCAAATAATACTCAGAGAGACATAGAACAAAAACAAAGGAAATAAGTATTTTTTTCGTTATTTTTATTTAATATTTATATAGTACTGACTTTTATTTTACGAGCAGCTTCATCTGCATTTTTTCTAGCCAAATTAATATCAGAATTTGATGAGAGAACAACACCCATTCTTCTGCCTTTTCTGGAAACTGGTTTACCAAATATGAGCACCTTAGTTTTTTCAAATTCTAATGCTTCATTAAGACCCTTATAAATAGGATTTAGATACTCTCGGTTAGAAAGTATAACTCTGGTTGCAGAGGGTTTTATTAGATCTATATGAGGTATTGGTAAATTTAAAAAAGCCCTTAAATGTAATTCAAATTCATTAATATTTTGACTAACTAATGTAACCATCCCAGTGTCGTGTGGTCTTGGAGATAATTCTGAAAATATAACTTCACTTCCTTTTATAAAAAACTCTACACCGTATAATCCAGCTCCATTAAGGTTATTTAATATTCTACTTGTCATTTTCTTAGCTTCAATAATTAAGGACTCCTTAATCTCTAAAGGTTGCCAACTACATTGATAATCTCCATTAGATTGAAGATGTCCAATTGGTAAACAAAAAATATTTTCACCATTTTCTTTTCTTACAGTTAGAAGAGTAAACTCAAAATCAAAATTAATAAATTCTTCAACAATTACACCTTTCACCTTTCCTCTTGAATTTGCTTGTGACTGTTTCCAAGCATTTTGTAAATCATTTTTTGTTTTAACCAAACTCTGTCCTTTTCCTGAAGAGCTCATTAAAGGCTTAAGTAAAAGTGGGAATCCAATTTCATCTGCTTTTTTTTCTAAATCATCAAATTCAAAAATATAATCAAACTTTGCAGTTTTAATTTTTAAATCTTTAGAAGCTAAGTCTCTTATTTTATCTCTATTCATTGTAATTTCTACAGTTCTGGCGTTGGGAACAATATTGAATCCTTCATCCTCTAGTTCTTTTAGGGCTTCAATTGAAAGTGCCTCTATTTCTGGGACAACATAGTCAGGCTTAAATTCTTTTATAACATTTTTTAAAATATTTTTATCTCCCATATCAATTACACTTGAATAATCAGCAACTTGCATTGCAGGTGCATTTTCATATCGATCAATTGCAATAACTTCTAATCCTAATCTTTTGGATTCTATTACTAATTCTTTTCCAAGCTCGCCACTACCAAGCAGTAAAATTCTCTTTTTAGAAAAAATTGATTCTTTCATATATATAAAACTTATTCGTCATCACCAGAAGGTTGTGAAGATGTATCATCTGTAATTTTTTTATCTTTAGAATAACTAAATATAAAATTTCTACCAAACCAATTTTGACTTCGTATGCTATTAGTTATTGATCTTGAAATTGCTCCTAAAAAAAAGATTCCAATCATTGCCCAAATAATTCTTTCTAAAGCAATTGCAGGTGAAAAACCTTGACCGGAATTAATAATTTCAGTAAGTGGGTCTAGAGGGTCCAAGTTTAAATTGATTAATTGTATTAATTATAAAGGTTTAAATAAATGAAAAATTAAAATTTATAAAAAAAATAACCAAAACCACCAGATAAATCAAACACAATAAAGTTTATACAATGCTATCTTCAAAGAGTGATTTTTTTTAGACATGCAAGTTGACGTACAAAATACTACTGTTCTCTCCGCAGACGGATCCTCCATAAAACTAGGTGAATATTCAGGGGAAGTAATTTTAGTTGTTAATGTAGCTAGTTATTGCGGAAATACTGCTCAGTATGAGGATCTTCAAAAGCTACATGATTTATATTCAAGCAAAGGCCTAAGAATACTTGCATTCCCTTGTAATGACTTCGGAAAACAAGAACCCGACTCTCTTTCAGAAATAAAAGATTTTTGCACAACAAAATATGGAGTTAAGTTTGAAATCTATGAAAAAGTTCATGCCAAAGGCAACACCACTGAACCATACACAACTCTTAACAAAGTTGAACCTGAGGGAGATGTTGAATGGAATTTCGAGAAGTTTCTGATAGGAAAAGATAGTAAAGTAATTGCAAGATTTAAGCCAGGTGTTAAACCGTTTGACGAAAACTTAATAGCAGCTATCGAAGTAGCTTTAGATTCATAAAAAACTTTCTTTTAATTCAAATTAAAATATCAGAAATAAAGACCCTTTATATTAAATTTAAAAAATAAACAAATTATTCTAAAAAATATCTAATTTTGGTTTTCAAGCCTGTTTAGTTGTATTTAATTTAATTTAAAAACTTAATAATTATCAGAATCAACTTCTAAGTCTATTTTTTCATCATTAACAGTTCTTTTTTTAGGTTTAATTGATTTTACTTCTGACTCTACTGTTTCTTCTTTAACTACACTTTCTTCTGCTTCCTCTGCCTTAACTTCTGACTCTACTGTTTCTTCTGTAACTGCACTTTCTTCTGCTTCCTCTGCCTTTACTTCTGGCTCTACTGTTTCTTCTTTAACTGCACTTTCTTCTGCTTCCTCTGCCTTTACTTCTGACTCTACTGTTTCTTCTTTAACTACACTTTCTTCTGCTTCCTCTGCCTTTACTTCTGGCTCTACTGTTTCTTCCTTAACTACACTTTCTTCTGCTTCTTCTGGTTTTACTTTTGAATTTCCTAAGATTTGATCTTCATCTTTACTTAAAAGGAATTTTAATAGTTTTTTAAATAATAAGAAACCTTTTTCAATTCTTTTTGGACCTAAAATTGAAAGCAAAATTACTAAAATTATGAATATTTCAGGTGAATTTAAACCTAATAGTTTCATGAAATTTCATATTCTATTCATATTTTAGTACATGCTAAAAATTTAATCTAATTATTCTCAAAAGTTGGTAAATAGAGTTCCCTATTTGATGCAATTAAACCTTCTTCTTTAAAAAAAATCTCTAGTTCTTTTAGATCATTTATATCTACAAATTCACCACAATTATCTAATATATTATTATGGGTGAAATTCCATAAATTATCTAAATATTCGTCATCATCTGGAAATGCTACAAATTTTAAATATGTATTATTCAAAGCATATTCACTAGCAAAATCAGAATCTAATCCTTCCCTCTTAGCGTCACAGAAAACTTTAGCAAATCTTTTGCCTACGGAATTTTGAGCACTAGATAAATCTAAATTACCTTGTATAGCTTTTACATTTATTGGTGCAATGAAGATAATTATTGGGAGAAAAATAGATACTAATATAAACAAAAAAATGTCCTTTTTTAAATATTAACTCAATATAAATTAGCAAAAAAATGAATCAATTAGGCCTATTTAAGTAAAAGCACTTATTATAAATTAAGAAATAAATAGAAAAAATAAAATCAGCTCTATATCTGAATTTATAATAAATAAATATTAAATAAATTTAAAATTATATGTCTTCAAATATAAAGCTAAAAGGAAGGGGAGTTAACAGGATAATTACGAGTAAGGTCATGCTATCGCCATTAGCAGGAGTTACAGATAATATTTTTAGGCGACTTGTACGTAAATGGGCTCCAAACTCTTTACTTTTTACAGAAATGATAAATGCCACAAGTCTTAAAAAAGGATTTGGAATACAAAAAATCAATCAAATAGATTTAGAAGAAGGTCCAATTGGAGTACAAATATTTGATAATAGGCCATATGCTGTTTCTGAAGCCGCGAAGCGAGCTGAGGACTCTGGAGCATTCTTAATTGATATAAATATGGGATGTCCGGTAAAAAAAATTGCAAAGAAAGGTGGAGGCAGTGCCTTAATTAAAAACCGAAAACTCGCTATAGAATTAGTCAAAAATGTTGTAAAAGCTGTTAGGGTTCCAGTAACAGTAAAAACACGACTCGGATGGGATAATAAAGAAGAAAATATAGAGGATTTTTTATTCAAACTTCAAGATGCGGGAGCAACGATGATCACACTTCATGGAAGAACTAGAAAACAGGGTTTTTCAGGCACGTCAGATTGGGAAATGATCGGGAGACTTAAAAAGTTGTTAGAAATTCCAGTAATTGCAAATGGAGATATCAAAAATCCAGATGACGCTCTTAATTGTTTAAAAAAAACGAATGCTGATGGTGTAATGATTGGACGAGGAATCTTAGGATCCCCATGGAAAATAGGAGAAATAGATTATGCCATTAGAGAAAATAAAAATTTTAAAGAGCCAAACACAGAAGAAAAACTATATTTAATTATTGAGCATCTTGATGAATTGATAAAAGAAAAAGGAGATCACGGTTTGCTAATTGCAAGAAAACATATCTCTTGGACATGTAAAGACTTTAAAGGAGCATCAAATTTGAGAAATAACTTGGTTAGAGCTGTTGATAAAAATGAAGTTAAAAATTTAATAATTAAAATGATTAAAACTTTGAATAATGAAAAAAATACATTAGCTTAAAACAAATTTATTTTTTAAATGAAAATTATTAGTAAAGAAACAAGTAAAAGAGTTTGTGATCATATGAACAATGATCACATTGATTCTGTTCACAAATATCTTATTCATTATGGAAAGATATCAAGATTTGATAATGCTTATATGGAAGAAATTAATAACAGTTATATAAAAATCAATTACGATGGCAAGTCAGCAATTATAAATTTTAAAAATGAAATATCTGAAGAAGAAATTCATTCAACTTTAGTATCAATGATTAAAGATATTAAATAATAAATATATTTATATAAAAAAATTTAATTTTTATTTTCATAGTAATCAGTTATCTTTTTACATTCTTCAAATGAAAGCAGACTTAATCTAGATGTGGCTTTTATTTTTAAAATTGCACAAACAGCTAACAAGTCAGAGCTATCAACATTAAGTGCTTCAGTAAGCTCTAGGACCCTAAGACCTTTCATTAGTAATAAAAAAATCTTTTTCAAAATTATCAAGAACCTTGAAATCAATGGGCTGCATTTTTCCCTAAACCTGCAACGAATGGAAAAGTTTGTTCATCGCCAAAAATATCTTCTGCTGAAGAATTAGAAATATTATTTTTTTTATTATCAGGCTTAATTTCTTCAATTTCATTAGAAATATTCTCTTTAATGCTATTTTCAATTTCTTTTGCTAATAAATTGTCCGTATTAGAAAATATTGAAAAAACTAATACAAATAAAAACAAAATAATTCTTTTCATAAAAAAAATTTAGCTAATACTATTGTCATATGCCGATAAGGTTATTTAGAAAAACTAAATAATTTTAAAACAAATCTAAATAAATCAAAATAAAGTAAATATTCATCTTCCCAACTTATTTCTATTTTTAAATCTAATTAAAAAATAAAGACCTAGTAACAAAAGAATTGCCAAGGAGTACTTGTTAAGAAAGACATAAACTACATAGACGAGAAATGGGAATAAGCAGGCCCTCTTAAGATTTAATTTCTGTTCATTTGACATATTTTTCCAATTTAAATATTCTTCCCATTGAAAAATTTTCTTCATTTTTCTAGTACTATTTTTGCGATTAAACATAACTTTAGAAATATTGTTTTGATGATTCTTATATTAATAAACACAATTAATCTACAATATAAAAAAAGATTTTTCATTGAATAAAAATATTAAAAAAAAAGATGAACTCAAAACCAGTTTGGAAAATAGAAAAAATTGTTTTACCTCAACATGCAGATCATGCAGGCGTAATGTGGCACGGCAAATATTTTAATTGGCTTGAAGAAAGCCGAATAAATGCACTTTCAGAAGTAGGTATAAGTTATTTCGAATTAACTAAAAATGGCTTAGATTTACCCTTAATCAATACTTCAATAAAATATAAATCTCCTTTATTTCTTGGTGAAATAATAACAATCGAGAGCGAATTCAATATTGATAAAAGTCCTAGGATTAATGTAACTTCAAAATTTCTT
Organism: uncultured Prochlorococcus sp.; assembly: GCA_902535175.1. Classification (GTDB taxonomy): domain Bacteria; phylum Cyanobacteriota; class Cyanobacteriia; order PCC-6307; family Cyanobiaceae; genus Prochlorococcus_A. The sequence continues at coordinate 88,775 of CACASR010000003.1, read as the reverse complement.
AGCAAGAAAAATGAAATTTTAACTATTGCTGAAGTCAATTTAGTCTTAATAAATAAACTGAATTTTTCTATAATAAGAAAAAGGCCAGATTTCCTATCTGAAGCCTTTAGTAAATTAAACGGTTGAAATTATTATCCGCCAATTGAACGATTTATTAAATTATTAATTATGAATATATTTCAAGTTATTGATTCTTATCAATATGAAATGGAATCAAGATATCAAGAAAAATCAATGCTTACAAATCTTTTTATAGAGCACAAATTTATAGGATGGTTAGGGTTGTTTATAGTCTTTTTCTCTATCTTTGCAATTTTTGTTTTTCAATTTCTTGAGTGGGAAAGTAATGACAATAATAAAAGTTAAGAAGATTTAATGCTTATAATTCAACTGAATGCTTTAAAAAATGGCTATCTACTTAAAAATAACTAATCCTACAGAAGTTGTAAAAAAAAAGACATCAAAATGGCTTGCAGATATTACACCTGAAAGAATTGATAGAAAATTGGTCGAGGATGAAGTAATAAAAGGCATTATCGAGCAATTAACATTAGAAGGTATAAAAGGAGAAATATCAGCAATTAATGGTTTTGAGGTAAATGAATCCTCAGTAATAACAAAAAATAATTTTATTATTAGAAAAACAAAAACTTTTTAGATAGAAAATAAAAATCTTTAATGAAAACTTTTTTTATTTTAATTATTGTTATCAATTTTTTAATTTTTTTAATTTTAAGGGATTATCAAATTAAAAAGAAAAAGTTTAAATTAAATAATGCTTTAAATTCCAATTTCTTTATTCAAACAATTAATAATTTAATAGAAGAAAACAAATACAACTTGTTGGAGGAGAGGATCAGATTAAGGGAAATAGATGCATACGGTAACGAGGATTATAAAAAATGGATTGGTAATCCACCTCTTGATGAGAAAGCCATTGAGAAAAATATATTTAATGGATCAAAGCGATTTAAAGAGGGAATACCATACTTCTGGGAAAAAGTAATTTTAAAAAAATTTGGCAGTATTGAATTATTTTTCGAAAAGTGGAGATCGTATTGCAATGAAAATCCTACTATTGATGATGAGATAATTGGATCTATTAGAAAACTCGAGACTGAAGATTGGTTTGTATTCATAGCAAGTCAAATAGAGAAATCATGCTTAAACCTAATAGAAAATAAATACTCAAGTAAAAACAAGGAAAACTACAAAAAAGGTATTAGATTTGAAAATGAATGTATGGAAATTCTCAAACAAAATGGCTGGGAAGTAAAAGAAACCCCTAATACAGGAGATCAAGGTGTTGACTTAATTGCGTCCATCAATGATTTGAGAATATGTATTCAATGTAAAGATCATGTAAAAGCTATTGGAAATAAAGCAGTTCAGGAAATTTCAGCTGGTAAATTATTTTGGAAAGGTACACATGCAATAATAGTCTCAAAATCTGGCTTCACAAAGGCTGCTTATCAATTAGCCAAATCAAATAAAGTGGAACTAATCAATGAATATCAATTAAAAGATTTAGAAAAGTTTATTATTTAAATAGTTTTTATCAATTGTGTTAAGCCCTCTTTATAAAGCAGAAGTGTTGCAAAAATTCCCGAGGCCCACATTAAACCTCTAGCTGTTGCGATATTAAATACATATGCACCAATATATAAAAAACGAAAAATAGGATGAATCAATGCTGCAATTATTGCAATATTAGAGTCAGTTGAAGTAATTAAACAAAGAAGACATGCGGGTGCATGTAGGGAAATACTTTCCCAACAATTTTGATGACACCAAACTGCTCTTTTTCCAAAAGAAGGTAATTCATCGAATAAAGCCCTAGGAGCAGACATATTTTCAACAGAATATCCTGCTTTTATTCTCCCAATAGTTAATGGAATAATTGATAATAAAACAACTCCAACTGATAGACAAAGGCTCCAGGCAAAAGCTACGTGCATGTGATTTAAATAATATTATTAGCTTAATAATTGAAGCTCGTTATCGTGATAATTGAAAAATCATTACTATAGAAAAAATTTTGCAAAAAATGCTGTAATTTAATATTAAAAAAATCATTTATGGATATTTCAAAGATAGTTTTAATTTTTGGCATAAGTTTACTAATATATTTTGCTTTTCTTTTTTTAGGTTTTTTTCTTAAGAATAAAAATCTAAAAGCACAGAATCTTAAAAAAGAAGAATAGATTATTAATGCCACGAATTTTTACTCTTTTCTCAATATTTTTATATCTTTTTGGATATATTTCATGGAAATAAATTTTGATCTAAATAATAATAATAAGAGATATTTGAAATTAAATAAAACAGTTGCTGGTATATGAAAAAATTTTATAAATTTCTTAAAAGTTTCCTATTTATATCACTTTGGCTTATTTTATCCTCATTTTTAACCCAATATTGGAATACCTTTCATTGGGAATATATTTACTTAAACTTTAGAATTATATTTGATAAAGAATTTTGGTTTGTTGTAGAAAAAATTCTTTTAGGATTTGATATTGGTTACTGGTTAGAGGAAGCACTAAAATTCTTAAGTTATGAAATACCTAAAGAATCTTTTAAATATTTACCAATTTATTTCGTATTAAAGTCTATTTGGATAAAGAAGTAATTTATATTTTTAATAGATATTAATAAATTCCTTAAAATTCTGGCATAAAATTGGTGAATTTATTTTTCTTAAAACAAATAAAGTTCCTTTATCACCTCTACAGATTCTAAGTTTATTACTTAAATAAGTTATCTCGAACCACCCTAATTGTTCATTATTTATTTCTTTCATAGCCTTTATATTTATTCTTCCAAATTTAGGGCCTATAACACCAGCATGTGTAAATTTTACCCCAATTTTTTTTTCATTTATGTAATTAAGTCTTATTAAAATACCAGTGCCAATAAAAGATTTTATTCCTCTAGGTTTAAGTAAATTAAGACCATTTAAATTTAAGGCATCAAGAATTTGAAGATTATCAATAAAAGGAGAATATTTTAAAAAAGGGCTATTTGAACTACCCCACCTAAGCTCCCAAAAACCCTGCAAATAATTTCTATCTTTGCTGAAGGAAAAATTATGATCAATTTCAAGTTGTTCGGCAATAGTCTGAATATTCTCTGAATTTGGAGATTTAAGAAGTAAATTTAATAAATCATCTTCGGATTCAATTTAATAATCCCTGAGTAGATAGCTAAGGATAAATACCCACCTCCATGTGCTATATTCTAGCCAGAATATGTTGATTTGATGACAAAGAGCTATTGGCTAAAGAAAATTTCAATTCCAAATGCTGATTTATTTCTGGAATATATAAGGACAGTCTTACCTTGGATTAAATCTGTGGGAGGAGTAATAGTAAAAAGAGATTTGATACAAGAATCAACCTCAAATGAATGGGATGGAGGGCAGCTTGGATTAGTAATAGAATTCGAATCAAAATTTGCCGCTAAAAAAGCATTTTATTCTGAAGTATTTCAAAAATATCTACATTCTAGAGATTTAATGGAACTAGTTACTATAAGTACTCTTTGAAAATCAAACGATAGCGATCTCACACAAACAACTTATAAGTATTTATTACTATTAAATTATTTATGTAATATTTATAACTTCACTAGCAATCGTAAATTTTGCAAGATTTAATTGTAAAAGTAATCCGTTAATCAAATGAACTATTCAACAGAAAAAGATGATTATTTGATGACAACTCCATATACAAAAAAAATTCAGCAAAAATTTGAAAAGGTTAAATCTTTTTTAGAGCAAAATGGATTTAATCCTTCTTCAGAGAGCTTAATGCAAGATATAGTTAGTTCAGAAGAATATATTGCTAAAAATGGCTTATAAAATATCAGAATATATTCAAAGTTCTTAAATAATAAAAACCGCCTATTAGAAAAGGTAACAATATTCCAATAAATAAAAATATGGATTTCTTTGATTCGCCTTCTGATATGTGATTAATTTCTGGTTCAATTGAAAAACCATTTTGTCGACCACCGCTCTCGGTTGTATAACCTTTTTTATTCATAAGAAAAATAATCTATGCAGATTATCTCATATAAAAAATTATTTAAAAAAATTTTTTACATTTAGAATTAAAACAATTTTTAGATCTAATAATTGATTTCAATCTGAGATTTCAATTTGGCAGCTTTTTTTAAAAGACCCACAACTTCCTTACGGCCATTAGCAACTTCAGCCCTATTGAGTAACTCACTATATTTTTTTGTGATTTCTCTATGATTCATTTTTAATATTATCCTGTTTAAATTATAAAGTTACTAAAAATAGTTTTTGTATAAAGGATATCAAAAAAGAGTTTAAATAACTTTACCTATTTAAACCAACTTTTTTTCTTTGGTTTAATTTCTTCTTTAATAACTTCTTTTTTTCTCCCAAATAAACCCTTTTTTTGGACTGGTAAATTATCTTCAACAGGTTTAGATTTTCTGTTAAATAAGCCTTTTTTAGCTTCTTTTTTAATTGATTCTTTTGTGTCGAAAGTTTTTGTTTTTTTAGGATTTAATTTTGAATTTTTGGGTTTATTATCTGCGAACAAAGTTTGATATACAAAAAAACCAAAAACAGCAAAGAAGCCTAATGCCTGTACTAAAGCAGTTCCAAGATTATCAAACATTTAGGCCTCAACTTTGTATAGTAATTCATTTTCTTTCGTATCTATACATTTTTTGTCATCAGACAAGCATTCAATTTCTGCCTTCTTCTCGGTATAAGAAATGCAGCCACCTGCATTTGCATTAGATATTGAAAACAAAGTAAGTACTCCTAATATTAAGACGAATGAAGTGTTAATCGGTTTCATAAGTTTATTTGTATTATGGAAAAATAATTTCGAAATTGCGAAGATAATATTTTCTTCTACAAAAAATATCCCCTTTTTATATATCTATTTGTAGTAATTAACTAAGTCGATAATTAATATGGCTAGTAATGAAAAACCTAAAATGAAAGGTAAATAAGGATATTTATTTAAAATTTTGTTTAGCTGATTTTTCGATGTTTGTTCTTCCTTTTTCTTTTCTCTGGGTGGTAAGCCTAACTCTTCCCTTCTCTTAGCTTCTCCCATAATTTTTATAATGTATTTAAGACTATTTTATACACTTAGCAAAAATAGTGTATTGTTCTAGATTTAGATTATTAACGGTTAATTTAGTGTAAATTTTGGATATATTAAAAATATATAAAAAAATTAAATGATAGAAGTAGTTTGGTCAGTAAATATTATGATTGCAATTCTAATTATTGGTGTTGCCTGGGTTCTTTATTACATATTTACTTATGACCAAAAATTTAGTTCTTAGATAAATGTCAGATAAAGATCTAAGTAATTTTATAAAAAAAATAGAGCAACTTAACCAAATTGTTGAGCTAATAAAAAATAATCCTAGTAAAAAGTTATCCCTTTCAAAATGCAAAAATCATGATGAAGTAATTAAATTAACCACTAAATGGGGTTTTGATATTGGTAAAAGGTGGGGAGAATATTAAATGATTTTATTACCAGCATTATTAAAATTGCCATCAACTTTAAATTTAATTCCTAAGATTAATTAGTATTTCTTGTATTGGATTTATGAAAGAAATTGGAGAGATAAAGTCAAATATATATAAAATAGCTGCTGTTACAGATAGAGGGCAAAGATTAAATAAATTAATTTCTCCTATGTATGAGGAAAAAGTTAATGAAATGAATGAATTGATTGAGAATCTTAAAGAATTTAGTTTTGAAATATCAGAACAATCATTATCTGGAGAGTGGGAATTGATTTTTTCTAATGTTGAATTATTTCGAAGTTCTCCATTCTTCCTTGCTATTGAAAAGGCATTAAATGATGAATTTAAAAGTAATCTTTTTTTTAAATTGCATCAACTGCAAGTAGGATCCTTTGGCCTATCTACAATTGGGAGAATTGCTCAAAAGATTGATTTTGACAAAAAAGAATTTATATCTACTTTTGACACTACAATATTTGGGCTCACAACAATTCCTATCTTAGGTTGGTTCAAACTATTGCCTACTTTCGGTGGAAGAGTAATAACCCTAGCAAGTGATTTAGTTTTAAGAAATAATTTACTTGATATGAACTTACAAAAGACAAAAGTTTCCAAAGTTGATGGACTTAATAAGATTCCATTTTTTAGTGAATTACTTATGGATAGATGGTATCCAGTTAAAGAGGTATGGAATAAGTTACCTTGGAATAAAGAATCGCCAAATTGTCAGGTTTCAATTGTATATTTAGACGAAGAAATGAGAATTATGCAGGATATGTATGGCTCTATTTTTATTTATATAAGGCCTTCAATTTCCTTGTTGAATTCAAATACAATCTCTAATGATTAATTAAAAGACTGACTAATATTTTTGTAATTTATAAAATAAATCCATTCAAAATTTATATTAAAGATTAATTAATAAAATATCTCACATCTTAAATACAAATAGGTTATGTTCATAATGAACACTTTTACTTATTATGCTTAGAAATCAAGAAAAAAATTCAGTTGTTAGAGGAATATTCTTAATAGCAGGATGGGGCTTAGGTTTAGACAGATTCTACGAAGGAGACAAAAAAGGTGGTTTTTTATCAATCATTGGTTGGAGTATCACATTTTTTAGCTTTATCATTCTTAAATGTTCAGGTTATGAATATGTTGAGGGTGTGAAAAATTATTCAGAATATTCCCCTAACCCATTAATAGTATTACCTTTACTGGCAGGAGCATATGGTGGCTTTCTAATAATAAAGAAGGCATTTAGATTAGCAAAGCAATTTGAAAATGCTGAATAATACTATCAGAAGGCAAATTCAAGATAATAATCCAGATCCTTTCAAATAAAATTTAAATAAAAGAATGACTAAGAGATTAACTATTGCTAAGGCAACTAACCCATTTCTGTTTTTTACATCTAATTTTTTGACTAAATTAGCAAGGTAAAAGACTGGATTTTCTGGCTCCTTATTATCCAAATTTTAGTTAAATATTAATTTGACAAAAAAATATCATAGTTTCATTTGAAGAATCAAAATTGTAAAGATGAATATCCAAAAAGAAATAAATAATTTCTAACCCATAATTCCTGCATTTCTTAAAAACGCTTTACCCATATTGCCAATTACAAAAAATAGAGACAAATTAACTAAAAGGATTATTAATAATGCCAACATTTTATAGTTTGGATTAGTTGAAATGCCATCAAATCCATTATTAAGAAATCTTTTAAAAAGTGATTTGTCAATTTTTATTTTTTCTTGCTCAGAATCAAGTTTTACTTTTTCTTCTGAAGAATCTTGATTACTTGCTTTCTCAAGAAATTCTGTGAATGCCTTAACATTTTCTTCTTTTTTATTCCCCTCATAAAGATCTTTATTGTCTTCATTCAAATTGGGGGACGATTCGATTGATTTATTTTCCTCAGGATTAAGTTTTGAATCTTCCAAATTATTAGTAAATGCTAGGAATATATTACACCATAAAAAAAACCCACTCGATCAATTGAAGAGAGGGTTAGCTAAGGTTAAAGTTCTTAAATAGATAATAATTTATTTTAATTAAATTTGCGGTTGTAGCATAATGAAGTTTTAATTTAGATTATATTCAAGCTGGTTTTTTGTACATATGTTAGATGCGAATACTAAAAAAGCGTGTAAACATGATCCCTCAATAAGAGAAATTAAAATTAGAAATATAGAACATGCTATTGAACAAGCAGAATTGATGATAAAAGAATCAAAAATGAGCCAAGAAGAATTAATCTTTTTAAAAAGAAAAATATCGGACTCAAGACAGGATTTAGAGATACTTTATTTAATGAAAATTCAATGAATATAAATTTTTTAATATTTCAAAAGGATTGAATTTTTGCAAAAAAAATTAATTTGTATAATTGAAGACTTGTAAAGTTTAAAGAGAATGTAAGTATTTATATAAAGGTTCTATTTATGTCTAAAAATAATCTATACATACCTTTAAAGGTTGTTCCATACATCTTCATTTCAATTACTGCTATTGCAATAACAACAGCTACATATGTAATTACTTAGTTCTATCTGCTATGTAAAGTTTTTAGATATTAAAAAATTAATTTATATAAATCAAGTTAAAAATCAAAAAAATAAATTAGAATCATTACTAAATGAATATATACGTGTTTTAAATGAATGCTTCGATCTAGAAAATAAAAGTAAAAGAACTCTTAATAAATCAATTGACTTAATTGAGTTTTGCTTATAGGAATATGGATATAAAAACTGATTTCAAAACTTGAATGATGAATTTCCTTAATACTCCACTAATATGCAATTAAAAATTTCTGATCAATAATCTTGATATGTTCCATAATTTTTTTATTAATAATATTTTCCTAATTTAATATTTTTAAAATGACAAAAGTTAAATGTTCTTATTTAGGAAATTTAAACTGTGAGGCTATTCATCTACAATCTGGCAGTTTTATTAGAACGGACGCACCTTTAGATCACTGTGGTAAAGGTGAAAGTTTTTCCCCAACTGATTTATTAGCTACATCTCTAGGTACTTGCCTGCTAACAATTATGGCAATAAAAGCTAAATCAAAAGGATTTGATTTGAAAGGTATATATTTAAATATTGAAAAACTAATGACACAAAATAGCGAGAGGAAGATAAAAGAACTAATAATTGATATTTTTATACCAGAGAGCACTTCTAATGAAACTATTGATTTTATGAAAAAAGCTTCCAAAGAATGTCCAGTTACAAGAAATTTATCTCAAGAAATAGATATTAAAATTAGTTGGCATCATGAATAAATTATAAATATAGTAATTACATAAAAAATAATGAAATACTTTATTGGAATAGTCATTCTTTTATTTGGAATATATATAATTTCAGACTTGGCATTAAAGACTAGGTATACAAGAAAAAGACTTTCAAAAAGGGAAAATAAATCTCGTAAATTTTAATATTTCAGCTTAAGGAAATAGATTTATTTTTTACTAAGAATTAAGGCATGTTTTAGTTTTATTTTTTCACTATTTTTTGGTCAATCAAATTAATCAAAGGGATCATGAAATTTACATTTATTCCAACAGTGCACCATGTATAAATAATAAGAAAAAATATTTTTATAAATAAATTAGGGGGTAAGTTGAAAAATATTTTGAAAAACCCTCCAATAAATAATACTAATATTCCAATTTGAAAAAGACCTTTAATTATCCATTTAAGTCCATTTTTTTTAATGTTTATATAAAACCAGAAAAAAACAAAACTCGATAACAATAAATAGATAAAATTTATGATCATCTTTTTAGAGAAAATCTAATAAATCTGCCATTACCAAGGCATGATGACAATTATCACTTTTTAATCTGCTAATTTTTTTTTAAACTTGAAAAGTTATACAAAAAACAATAAAAAAAAATTTTTTTAACTTTTTATCTTAAAACATTTTTGATTTTAGTAAATCAACTCTTTTTTTATTCACTCCCAAATCACTCTCTCCAACTCTTGATTCTGATCTTATTGATAAGATGTTTGATTCAGGTAGAAAGGACACTTCTAAATCGTCTACATACTTCATCCATTTACTGGTTGCCTCAGCATGAAGATAATCACCATCAATTTCTACAATCTCAGTTCTTGGAGTATTTTCAATCAATGTTTTAATCTCTTCAAAAGGTTTCTCACTATTTTTAACATCCCATTCTTCTCTTACACAATGAGCAATCTCTACACAAGGTTTTAGTTCTACATGTGAGGCAAATGATGAAGAAGGGAATAAAAAGCTTGAACAAATTAAAATTGTCAAAAAAAGTATTTTCATTAGCAGAAGAATTTAACAAGTCACAATCTAACGAATTAAATTACTAATTTGTAATACGTAATCTCATTATTTTTGAAGAAACCAAATATGTTTTTATATTGAGGATTTAATATATCTTTCTAATAATCCAAAAAAAAAAGATCTCTCAGAGAGAGATCTTTTTAAAATTGATTTAGATCAAGTGTTTCCTTGTTTCCACTGAAATCAATTCCTCCTACACACAAACTTAATATCACACCAAAATTCCAAATATGTAATACCTAATAGACCTCTATCTTAACTGTCACATCTCAAAAAATGCAAAAAGTACTCAAACGTTGCGGTCGAGTACTTTTAAAAATATCAGAAAAAAGTGTGTGAGGAGTTTCTGATATATTTAATCTACTCCGTAGGTAATTTAAAAGGCTACAGTATAAATTACTAATTATTTAAATCTTTCATGACAATTGACCGTCGATAAAAAAAATAATACTAAACATAAAAAATTCATGAAAAGCATTTACAAAAAATTCATTTTTATTATCTCAGCAATTGCTCTTTTTTTAGTAATAGTGAGTGTTGTCAAATATTCTCTTACTTATATTGAAAATAATCCCGAAAAATACTTACCTACACAAAAGCAAGACAAAAATTAAGTATAAATTCACTTCAAAAAATCTATTAAGTGTCTTAAATATGTTCTACATAGGTAACTTGAGTCATGAAGATCAAAAATACTTCAGTTCTTAATGAGAAGAATATGCATTTAGGTCAATTTAAAAATAATCATAAATATCAAATACTTGAGAATTACTGGAAGAAAAGAAAGAAAGAATGTGAAAAAAATCTTTCAAAATTTTGTTAACCGATAATTATGAATTTTATTTTTTCTTTTTTATTAGCATCTGTGATGTGGGTACAAGTTCCACAGTGGGAAGCTAACTGGTCAAAATGTGCTGTAGATGTTCCCGATTCATCATGTCACTGGTACGTAGCTGCTCCCGATAATACTTTTGGGGAAGGATTTAATTGGGAAAACGCTCCTTGGTTTGATGCTAATGGATTGCAGGATGTAGCTAAAATTGAGAAAGAATCTGTAGTAGAAAGACTTCAAAATAACTAAAGTTTCTATTTCATCAATTAACTTTTAAAAGCATTTAAATCTAGTTAATTAGTAGTTAACTTTTGATTAATTAAAAGATTTTTTATGCGTTTCAAAGTAAGTCTCAAAAAAAATGGAAAAGAATTTGATGAAGTTGTTATAGCTAATAATAAAAAAGAGGCTATGGAAGTAGCTTTAAAAAACAATCCAGAAGCTCAAGCATTAAACTCTGATTGGACATTTAAGATTTAATTATTTGCGAAGCTTTGGAATCAAAAGAGATGCCACACATATAACACTAATTGCAGGCCCAGGCGAAAGATTAAAGACTAATGAGAAAATAAATCCCAGAAGTGAGATGCATAATCCAAAAAATGAAGACCTCATCATTGCAATTTTTAAACTATGAGCCTTATTTAGTCCTAACAAAGTTGGCGTAGAAAGAAGAGCAATTACAAGAATTACTCCCACTGCTGACATTGAACTAACAATTACTAGTGCCGTCGTAAAACTCAAAGCAAGATTTAATAAAGATACGTTTATACCACTGGCGGATGCGCCTTCTGGATCTAATCCAACATAAACAACCTTTTCATATCCAAAAGTCATTAAAGTTATAAATACTAAAAATGCAATTATTGTTCTAAGTAAATCTCCAAAATTTGCTGTCAACAAATCTCCAAATAATACTGCCTCCAAATCAATCCTTATTCCGAGAAGAGGAATAATAAGGACTCCAAACCCTAGCATTCCAGCAAGAATTGTATTCATAACTGCTTCATAATTTTCACTTTTTCTATTAGTTAAACTTTCCGCAATTACTGAGCCCAGAAGACCACTTATAACACCACCAATTGAAGGGTGAATTCCAAGCGCTAATGCGAGAGCAAGTCCAGGCAAAACACAATGAGAGATTAAATTAACTTGTAATAATCTCTTATGGGTGATTAATACAGTTCCCATAGCTGGGCATAAGATCCCGGAAAATATAGTTATTATTAATGGAACCAACCACCAGTTGTTATTAATAAAAGACATTATTCGAAAGATTCGGTATGATCAAAAATACGGGACAAAAAAAGATTTCGGAAACAATGGTAACTAAGTCTGACATTACCAAAAGACAGGAACAACTTCTTGAAGAACTTAATAAGTGCGAGGATGAACTGAGCGGCCAAGAGTTGCATAGACAATTGATTGAAAGCGGAAAAGCTATGGGACTGACAACTGTTTACAGGAATCTTCAAGTTCTTATAAAGCATGGTTTAATACGTTCTAGACATCTCCCAACAGGAGAGGTTCTTTACACTCCCGTAGATAGAGACATTCATCATTTGACCTGTGTCCAATGTGGAGAGACCTCAAAAATGGAAGGATGCCCTGTAAAAGATATTCATACACCCAAAACAAATCCAAAGAAATTCCAATTGTTGTTTCATACCCTGGAGTATTTCGGACTTTGCCAGAACTGCTATCAAGCGCAAAGTTAAAACTAAATATTTTTTTAATCACAACAATTATTATCCTCAATTGAGCTGATATTTATATCTTCTAATTTATCTTTTATAGAATCAGGGCTTCCACAAGCCAATACAGCTTTATCCAAAACAATAACTTGATCATAGTTATTTAAAGAATCTCCCCAGTCATGGCTACTTACAAGCAAAGAAAGTCCCGCATCCGCAAGTTGCCGAACAATTTTAAGAAAATCCTCCTTTGCAGGAGGGTCCAAAGCAGCACAAGGTTCATCTAAAAGAAATATTTTTGCAGGGGACATTAGAGTTTTTGCTAATAGAGCTCTTTGCTGCTGTCCTCCTGAAAGAGAATCTAGTCTTCTATTAGCCAAATTTGCAATGCCTACTCTTTGCATTGTCGCCTCTAATTCACAACATTTATTAATCCAAGAATTAGGATATGCCAGTAGAGTCTTAATTTGAAAGGGGTTATTACTTCTTGATTTTGAATACTTTATTTGACCAAGAGATACCAATTTTTCAACTGTAATAGGAAACTTCCAATTCATAGAACTTCTTTGAGGCATAAGTGCCACTAGAGCTCTAGATCTATATAAATTTTCACCGTCAATTTTTATTTCGCCTTTATCTGGAGTATTTTGTCCTTGCAATATTCTCAAAAGAGTTGATTTGCCAGCACCGTTTGGGCCAACTAAGGCTGTTAGAGTTCCAGGTTTAATCTCAACCGATACCTTGTTTAAAACTGGCTTACTTTTTTTTGTGTATGCAAAGGTTAAATTTTCAGCGACTAAAGTAGCCATTAATTAATTTTTAAAAAAGTAACTTTATAAGCTTACCAATAATACAAGTTTCATATTATTTTCATAACAATTGATACCTTTACTTGTCAGACACAATGAAAATGATTATCATTTTTAAGTATTTAATGATTTTTTATGTCAATTTTTAAAAGACTTTTATCAAATAAAAGAGGTTCAAGTAAGTCAATTATTAAAAATTCCGTAATCGCAGGAACGATTATATTTTCTGGTTTTGGGCAGGATGTCATGGCTAAAGGGAAGTCATACGTAGCAGTAGAACCACTAGTTTGTGATTTAGTTAAATCAATTGCATTACCATCTGACGAAGTTACATGCTTAGTAGATAGAAAACAGGATGTTCATGACTTAAAGATCAATCCAAGGCAAGCTCAATTACTAAACAGCGCAGACAAAGTATTTACTCTTGGGAAAGAAATGACTCCAAGTATGAGAAATTGGGAAAATAAAAAGAATACTGTTGTTATAGGTGTTAGTGAAATAGACGTAGATGATCATTCTGATCATGGCGGACACGATGACCACTCAGACCATGGTGGACATGATGATCATGCTGAACATTCAGCTAAGGTAGATGATCATTCTGATCATGGCGGTCACGATGATCACTCAGACCATGGTGGACATGATGATCATGCTGAGGGTGCTTTCGAATGGGCAGGTAAATTCCAACTTTCTAAGGGTTCTTACAAATGGTCATTTGAAAAAGTCGATGGCGAATATGCAGATCCTGCAATGAAGATGGTGATTCTCAAATCAAATGACATAGAAGGTTCTGAAGATTTAGCTAAAGAATTATTGGGATCTAAAGACTCAATAAGCAGAAAAAATAATGGTACTTTGATTGCAAGTAATAAAGCTTTTGTTCTTAACTTTGATCAAAGAAAAGATAGTACTGTTTTTAATGTGGATATCAAAGAAGATGGTCAATATATATTTTTTACTGAACACATGCCTTTTGAGTTTGAAGCAACTCAACACTTTTTTAAAGACGTTTTAGATAGTGATGTAGAACCAATAGCACAAGTACCAGATGAAGGAGAGGGGCATCATCATCATGACCATGGAGGTCTAGATCCACATGTATGGCATGATCCACATAACATCATAAAAATGGGAGATCTTATAAGCAAAAGTTTAAAAAAAGATATTTCAGTTTTTAATAGAGGGGACAGAAAACTAATTAATGAAAGATTCGAAAAAGCCGATTCTCTCCTAGAAGGCTTAGATAGTTGGATCGTCGAACAAGTAAGCTCTATTCCTGAGGAAAACAGAGTAATTGTCTCTAAACACAAAGCAATGGAATACTACGGGGATGCATTTGGTTTTGAAACCATTAGTTTACTTGACTTTCTTGGAGACTCCTCAAGCTTAAGGCCAGACAACATAAGTTCTACTTTAAAAATGTTAGATGAAGAGAAAGTTCAGGCAATATTTCCTGAACAAATTCCAGCATCTAAGTTATTAAGGAACTTAAGTAGACAAAGTTCAGTTCCTTTAGCTTCTAATCAAATATTCGTAGATGGATTGATGATGGATGGTAATACGGTTTCAGTAGCCGTTCACAACACATGTACAATTGTTGATTCATTAGGTGGAAGCTGCGATAAAGAATCTGGCTCTAATCTTGAGTCTGAATGGTACAAACTTTCAGATTAAATTTTTCTAATAAAAACGGTTTTCATTTCTAATTATTACTATTATTAAATTATTGTTTATCTAGTAAAAATCAGTAAATGAGCATCAAAGATAAAGTTCCCGTAACGATTCTAACCGGATTCTTAGGTTCAGGAAAGACTACTTTGCTTAATAGAATATTAAGTGAAGAGCACGGAAAAAGAATAGCTGTAATTGAGAATGAATACGGTGAAGTAGGTATAGATCAAGGGCTCGTAATTAATGCCGATGAAGAAGTATTTGAGATGTCAAACGGGTGCATTTGTTGTACTGTTCGCGGAGATTTAATAAGAGTTCTTGGCAACCTTATGAAAAGAAGAGATAAGTTTGACTATGTTTTAGTTGAAACAACAGGATTGGCTGATCCCGGCCCAGTTGCTCAGACTTTTTTCATGGATGAAGAGATTAGTTCTGAATTTACTCTTGATGGAATTGTGACATTAGTTGATGCTGCACATATTGATCAACAGCTAGGCAGGAGTGACGAAAGTTCAGAACAAGTGGCATTTGCAGATGTTCTTGTCCTTAATAAAACTGATTTAGTCTCTGATGATGCACTAGATACTCTTGAATCGAGATTGAGAGATATGAACCGAATGACTCGAATTATTCGAGCCGAGAATGCCAAAGTACCCATTGAAACAGTCTTAAATCTAAGTGCATTTGATCTTGATCAGATCCTTAAACGCAGACCAACATTTCTTGAACCAGAATATCCTTTTGAATGGACAGGTGTTTACGATCTTGATGCAGGTAAATATGAATTAATGCTAGAAGAAGGACCCGATCCAGAGATGTCCCTAGTAGCCCTAGTTAACCAAGGAGAGAGTGAGGAGAGACTTAAAGATGGTGCTGAATCCTCCGTAAGACTTTATGCCGAAAAAGCTAATACTTTAAAGCCTGGAAATACTATTCCATATGGAGAACATATAAATCTCAAATTGGAGGATAAAGGAAATAAATCCTTCATCCTGAACATAGAAAAACCAACAAAAATAGGTTTGTTTACACAGCACACTGCTGAAGAATTCAATATGAAAGTCATTAAAAGTGACGAAAATAAAGATATTCCATTTAATACTGAAAGGTTCTGGCAAGCAGAGCATGAACATGATGATGAAGTTGGCTCAATTGCTATAGAGCGTTTTGGAGATGTTGACCCAGAAAAACTAAATACTTGGATGGGAAGGCTTCTCTCAGAAAAAGGGGTGGATATATTCAGAACTAAAGGTTTCATAAGTTACTCAGGTAATCCAAGGCGAATAGTTTTCCAAGGAGTGCACATGTTATTTACTGCACAACCTGATAAAGAATGGGGTAACGAACCTCGTAGAAATCAACTTGTTTTTATCGGTAGAAATCTAAATGAAAAAGAGATGCAAGAAGGCTTTGATAAATGCCTGATATAGAACCATTTAGCCCAAGAGGCATGTTCCACGAAGGGTGGACAGCTGAAGTTAGCGATTATGCCATAGCATGTGACTGGGCTCTTCAAGGGAAACAATTTATTGTTGGCGACGTAGCAGGTGGTATTTTTGCATTCGAAGGAGATACTGGAAAAATTATTTGGAAAAAAGAAAATACTCACTCTGGTGGTCTACTAGCAATGTCAATTCATCCAGAGGGTGAAATTTTTGCAACATCAGGTCAGGATGGAAATGTTCAAATTTGTAATTGCCATGAAGGTAACGTTATTAAAACACTTGATCTCGGCAAAGGTTGGGTAGAACACCTCAAGTGGTCTAATGACGGTTTATTTCTAGCGATAGCTTCCTCAAAAAAAGTATATGTTTTTAATGAAATCGGTGAAGAGAAATGGATCTCAGAAGACCATCCAAGCACAGTAAGTGCAATAACGTGGTCAAATAAAAATGAGCTAGCAACTGCTTGCTATGGAAGAGTGACATTCTTTGACATATTTAATAATCAAACGAATCAAAAACTCGAATGGCAAGGTTCATTGGTCTCTATGGAATTAAGCCCAGATGGAGATATAGTCGCCTGTGGGAGTCAAGACAATTCAGTTCATTTTTGGAGAAGATCAACAGGAATGGATGCTGAAATGACTGGATACCCTGGGAAACCAAGTCACCTTTCTTTTGATGACAGCGGAAAATTATTAGCGACAAGTGGCAGTGAAAGAATCACAGTATGGAGCTTTATAGGGAATGGTCCAGAGGGCACCATGCCAGGAGAGCTATGTCACCATACAGAACCTATTTCGAGTCTAGCCTTTTCAAATAAAGGTATGCTTGTAGCCTCAGGATCTAGGGATGGTTCTGTTGTCGCAAGTTTCCTCAAAAATGACGGCAATGGTGATCCCGTTGGGGCTGCATTCGCAGGAGATTTAGTAGGGGCAATATCTTGGAGACCTGATGATTGTGCACTTGCAGCAGTCAATGCAAAAGGTGTCGTAAATGTATGGAAATTTAAAGTTCGTACTAACCTTTTTTCAAAGGGATTTAAGTAAAAAGTAGAAATTTATTAATTACCAATAGTTAGCTTTTAAATGTCTTTCCATACAAATAACCTCACAGTCATTATCTATCCATTTTGGGTGAATATCGCAATGTGAGAGACATTGAAAATATTCGTCTATGGGATTTGATTTATCAGTTTTACTAACTTCTTCCGAATGATTCATAAAAGATTTCCTCAATTATTTAAAATTAAGATAGACGAATTAAATATCAAAATAAATAAGCAAAACTTACTAAAAATATTTCAAAAAAAATTAGCACGATTGATTACTACTCTCGGACATTTTTAATTAAAAAGCAATGCGTATAAAAACGGATTGTCTTTAGAGAAATATTTTCCTAATTTTATACTGTTGAGTTCTAGGAGGTCTTTCAAAATGATCGATAGCCTGCCTGAAATTTCGGAATAAACCGAACTAATTTAATTAACTGCTCCAATTATTTTTTATTAATGTCTAAGCTTCCTTCTTCTGCATCGTTTAGGTGCCCTTTAAGAAACAAGCTTAATTCTAGAGTTTTTGCCCCAGTTAAAGACAATTAGTTAATTTTGGTGAGCATTAGCTTAATAGAAGTTAGCAACAAGGATCCATGATTTAGGTGCGTTATTAACTTCATTAAAAAATATAAGTAAGAGACAAAAGAGGGCTTAAATAAGCCCTCTTTTTTTTATTAAGATGACTTTCTTCCAGTTTTATAGATAATGATTAAAACAATAAAATTTAAAAATGGTTCGATATTATTGCCCATATTGCAATTCTAAATATCAATTTCAAAAACAATCCTCAAAAGGCAATTTGATTTGTGCCTTGTGCGGAGAGGAGCTTATAAAAAAACCATTTATTAGGTTGAACCAAATAATTGCTTTTGTTGCTGCGTCATCATTACTTCTACCATTAATATATACTTTTATTTTTTTAATTAAAAATCAAATAAATCCTCCTAATAAAAATTATCAAGCAAATAGTAATTTAATTATCAAAGAAACACTTTCATAAAACAATTTAAAAGATCTCGAGAGGTTAACCTCTACATAGTGATTTATTTAAACAAGAATTTTTACTCTCAATATTTATTTGATCATCAATATTTTTTAATTTGTTTTTTTTACTTATTACTTTAACTTTTTGTACACAATGTTCTTTGCAACCACCATTAAATAAATTATGTGCATATAAACTGGTACTATTCGTAAGTAAGAAAAGAAAAATTATTTTATAAATTTGATTAAAATAAGAAATCATTTTAATTATGATTTTGCCAGAATTAATTAATAAATAATATCAGTTAATTCCAAGGAGTGTTTATAAGTCCCCAGATATCGAAGAAGAAAAATAAAACTGCAATAACAACAAGATCCCATGCTCTTTCCTTAAAAGCCCAAGGCGCAATGAAAACTTCTCCGAGTCCGTGAAGTGCCGCCCCTACTGGTAGATGATCAAGAACCAGCAAACTGTGAGAAAGGATAAAAAGAAAGCTTGCGAAATATCTAAAAAAAACAAATTGCCAATTACTAGAATTCATGCCTTTTAGATTTTTAAGAAATATACTTCAATGATCAAAATAATGATATAGATCGAGTCAAGAGATATTTTTTTTGGTAGCTATAAATACGAATAAAGATATAAAGCTCAAGTAAAAGTTACTAAACGATGAAATATATGTTTTCAAGTTATCAGCCTAAAAATAGTTTTGATGAATACTTTAAGGATAATGTTAACTCTGCTAGAGAAATATTGATTCCACTTCTTTCATCTTTAGATAATATGGGACTTGAAGAATTAAATAGGAATCACTCTGCCGCAAAAAAATTATTACTAAGACATGGCGCAACTTTTAGATTAAACGATACTGGTTTAAAAGGTACTGAAAGAATATTACCTTTTGATCCACTTCCAAGAATAATTAGTAAAGATGATTGGGTAACGTTAGAAAAAGGTCTGAAACAGAGGCTTGAGGCTATTGATTTATTCCTAGATGATATTTACAATTCTCAAAAAATAATTAATGATGGAATAATTCCAAGAGAATTAATAGAGAGTTCAGAAGGTTGGAGACCTCAGATGATAGGTTTCAAACCTCCACTAAATAAATGGTGTCAAATTTCGGGACTTGATTTAATAAGAGATAGAAGAGGAGATTGGCATGTTTTAGAAGATAATTTAAGGTGCCCTTCAGGGGTTGCTTATTTTTTAGAAAATAGATTAGTTATGAAAAATATTTTTCCTAATCTTTTCTCAGGAAGAATAGTAAAACCAATTGATGAATATCCATCATATCTTTTAAAAACCCTTCAAGAACTTGCTGTTTGGACTGACACTCCCAAGATAGTGCTACTAACACCAGGAATTTTTAATAGTGCTTATTTTGAACATAGTTATTTAGCTCAAGAAATGGGTATCCAATTAGTTCAGGGTCATGACTTAGTTTGTAGTGATGATTATGTATATTTAAAAACTACCTCAGGATTAAAAAGAGTAGATGTCATTTACAGACGAATTGATGATGATTTCTTAGATCCTCTTAATTTCAGAAAAGATTCTTGCCTTGGAGTTAGCGGATTACTTGATGTTTTTAAGGCAGGTCATGTTGCTTTAGCAAATGCACCTGGGACTGGAATAGCAGATGACAAAATGATTTATTCTTTTGTTCCAAAAATGATTAAATATTATCTTGATGAAGAAATTATTATTAAAAATGTAGAAACGTATATTTGTCATTATCAAAAGGATCGAGAATATGTTCTAGAAAATTTATCGAAACTTGTTGTTAAGTCTGTTGCAGAAGCTGGGGGATATGGAATGTTAATTGGCCCTCACTCAACAACGAGTGAGATAGAAGAATTCGCTAATAAAATTAAAAATAATCCTAGAAATTTCATAGCACAACCAACATTAGAATTATCTACTGTGCCATCATTATGTGAAGGAGAACTATACCCATGTCATGTTGATTTAAGACCATATATCTTAAGAGGAAAAGATTCATGGGTTAGCCCAGGTGGGCTTACGAGAGTAGCATTAAAAAAAGGATCATTAGTCGTCAATTCTTCTCAAGGTGGAGGATGCAAAGATACATGGGTTGTAGGTAAATAATATGCTTTTAAGTCGTGTAGCAGAATCTCTTTATTGGATCAATCGTTATTTAGAACGTGCGGAAAACATATCTCGTTTCGTAGAAGTAAGCGAAGCAATGTCATTAGATTGTCCACCAGGAAGTGCAGAACCTTGGCTCCCATTAATTGATGCCTCTAGTGACAGGGAATCTTTTGATAAAAGATTCCCTGAGAAAAAGCCTGATGACGTTATTAATTTTTTAATAAGAGATCGTTTAAACCCGAATAGCATAATTTCTTGCATTCAAATGGCAAGAGAAAATGCAAGACAAATCAGAGATGTCATGACCACAGAAATGTGGGAACAGATTAATATTTTATATTGGAATATGCAAGAAGGAGAGGCAATATGGAATAAACCAAGACAAGAACAATTAAGTGAAATAAGGAGGGAATGTCAGCTTTTTTATGGAATTACAGATGCGACTCTAAGCAGAGATCTTGCCTGGAGATTTAGCATTCTTGGAAGATTAATTGAAAGAGCTGACAAAACATCAAGAATTTTAGATGTTAAATATTACTTACTCCTACCCAGCTTAGATGAACTTGGAGGAGTTCTTGATGAGCTGCAATGGATTGCACTATTACGTTCAGCAGGAGCTTATCAAATGTTTAGGAAAGCAGTGCAAAATTCTATAAAGCCTAATTCAGTTGCGAGATTTCTTTTACTTGATCCAATTTTTCCTAGATCAGTAAGATACTGTCTTGATGGGATAAGCAATACTCTTAAAACAATAGATACCTCTCCATCTACTGAAAATCCTTCAGAATTAGAATGCATGAGAGGTTTGCTTAAAGCAAAGTGGAGTTATATCAGAATTGAAGATATAATCAAAGATGGTTTACATGAGGCAATCGATTCATTTCAAATGGATTTAAATAAATTAAATGATCTCATTCAAGAAAAATATTTTATTAATTAATAAGTTTATTAATGAGAATTAAATACATTCACAAACTTGAATATAAATACGAAGACCCTGTTCAATTAGGCGAGCATAGATTATGTATAAAGCCAAGGTCAAATGGATTCCAAAAGCTAAAGAATTTTGAATTAAAAATAACTCCAGCACCAGAAATTATTTATCCATTACTTGCTGCTAGCGGAGAAGAGATTAATAGAATCAGATTCAATGGATTAACAGATAATTTAATTATTGAATCAATTAGCGAAGTTGAAACTATTAAACATCCAAACATTATTGATGGAGTGAAAAATAGAGATTTAACATTACCTTTTTGTAGAAGCATTATTAACAGAGATTTACAAGGAGCATTAGAGGGATGGATGCCTAATGGACAACACGATCCCTCTGCCGTAGAACTTGCCCAAGAAGCCTTAGCAGGAAGCATTAATAACGCATTATCATTTACCTACCAGCTAATAGAGATTATTCAAGATCGAGTTAAATATACCAAAAGGCATACAGGTCCAGCTTGGCCGGCTAGCAGAACACTTAGAGAACGTATAGGTTCATGCAGAGATTTAGCAATGCTGATGGTTGAAGCTTGCAGGTCTATAGGTATCCCAAGTAGGTTTGTAAGTGGTTATCATTTTGAAGATCCTTTACCCTCTGAGTTAGATTTACACGCTTGGGCTGAATTATATATTCCGGGTGCTGGTTGGAGAGGTTTTGATCCCAGCGGAAAAGGATTAATAGATGATAGATATTTAACATTGGTATCCTCTTCAAAATCTAATTTAACCTCTGTAATTACAGGAAACTTTATAGGAAAAAATAATTTAGAAAATACTTTATCCTGGGAAATCAAACCTCTTGAAATTAAATAAAAACTTAATTTTTAGTCTTTTTAAATAAACAAAAAACATAAATAATAATATGTTTCTTTTTTAGTGTTAATTGATACGTTCTTAGATATATATATCTGTTTTCATTTGTTTAATCTTTAAAGAAAATTGAACTCAAGTTTAGAAATTCCAGTTATCAAATCAAATAAATCAAAAATGTTTGAATTGATAAGTTATGAAAAATTTCGCGATACAAAAGATGTCAGATTTTTTGATATTAGTGTTAATGAATCAAATTATAGAGATCTAGTTATTCACAGTGGTCCTGCGGTTAGTCCTCCAAATGATGAAGATTTTAATAATTGGCAATTTTACATACATCACAATCAAGAAGATAATCTATTAGCTATCTCTGGGGGCAGAACATTTTTCCTTGTAAATTTTGGTTGGGATTATCCTTTTTATAAAGTTAGATTAGAATCTTGCGGATATATTTTAAGGATACCTAGAGGAACTTTTCATAGATCCGTATCCGACGAGAATGGTTCCATTGTTTTAAATCAAGCCATTAGAGATGAAAGGGGTACAGTTGAATCTGAATTCAAGGTAACGAATAGCAAAGATAATAAAAAACTTCTAGATTGTATAACTAATCTAGAACCTAGATTTAAAATTTATACTGTTAAATAATCTTAAAAAGGTGTACTAAATTTATATACCAATTTAAAAAATTATCTAATTAATATAAAATAATAATATTCGAATTATTTAGTATGAAATCTTTAAAGTTCTTAAGATATTTTTTATGCATAACTTTTTCTTTCTTAGTTTTATCCTCTCCAGTTTTTGCTGGAGCAAACGTAGCTGTTAAAGGCGAGGGAGATGAAGTTCCAAGTTATGTAAGATCTAATATTACTGGATTTGATTTCCATGGAGAGGATCTTCATTTGTCTTCTATAGCTGGAGCAGTTGCAAGAGACGCAGATTTTAGTGACGTTGATTTACATGGGACAACCTTAACGCTATCTGATTTAAAAGGTTCTAATTTAAATGGAATCGACCTGACCGATACTCTTTCCGATCGGGTTAATTTCCAAAAAACAGACCTTAGAAATGCCGTTTTAATAAATATGATCGCATCAGGCAGCAGTTTTGCAGGAGCTCAAATAGAAGGAGCAGATTTTTCTTACGCTATTCTTGATAGCGAAGATCAAAGAAATCTTTGCGAAATAGCAGATGGAATAAATCCAACAACAGGCGTTTCAACAAGAGAAAGTCTTGAGTGTAGTTAGAAATTAAAATTATAAGTAAACTTTTTTACCATTATTAAATTTATAAATTCTTTGTTCATCATCTTGAAATATCATTTCACCATTTAATTTGGATTTCTTAAATTTTGAAAGTCTTGCTCTGTGTATATTGGATTTTCTATTTATATTATCCTCGTCATCATAAATTCCAATATGAATATTTAAATTAGGATTTGAAAAGGTTTTTTCTTCTTCTCTTAAAAAAATTCTGTCAATATTTGTTTGTGTGCTCTGAAGTTTATTTTTAAATTTATTTAATTTTAAATTCTTTGGTTTTTTAGAACTAATTTTTTTGTAGCCGAAAAAAATAACTCCTAAAATTAGAAAAATTAAAAATATATTCATTACTTAATTTTTATTTTTATATCTACGCCTAAGTTACTTTTAGTAGTTAATATTTCTTTTTTTATGATTCCATAGGTAAAAATTTTAGATAAAGTTTTTAAAGATTTAAAAACTAAAAAAACAGTAAATAAAAAGAAAACAATAATATTTTCTACAAGTAGATTTTTATTTTCTAAATTGCTCATATAAGTCTTAAATCAATTATTTATCATCACTATTTGCATATGGGCCGAAAAATTCACTGGCGTCTCTTCCCATTACTTTAGCAAGATTTAAACTTTTTTCTATATCCCATTTAGATGCCATTCCATAAAGAATCCCAGCAGCAAAAGAATCTCCACATCCATAGGAATCAACCTTTAATTTTTTGTTTTTAAGAGCCTTATACCTGCCTCCTGGGAATAGTATGCCTCCCCTCTCTCCCTCGGTTTTAATAGTATATTTTGGTTTTAACGATAATTCAGAAAAAGAAAAAACTTCCCCGGGATCAAGATTACTGCCTATTAATCCATCTAAAAGAACATTTGATTTGTTAATTGTATTTAATCCTACCCTTGGCGTTGTACACAATATTGAAGCTGATCTAGCCATTTTAAAAATCTCCGAATCAGATGCCGTAATAAAAATTCCGTCCATTTTTTTAAAAATGTTCCATTCTAACTTGTCTTTATGAGTGGGAGCTAACCTTTCTCCAATAACTGTTATTGCCCTTTCACCTTGAGAGTCAATTAAACTAAATCCTCTTCTTGTTGGTTTATCGCGCCAAGCTACATGCAACTTAATTCCCATATTTGAGAGAATCTTGAAACATTTGTCTCCATAATCATCATTACCTAATGACGTAAAAAAATGAATTTGGTTTAAAGTTAAATCAGAAAGTATTTTCGCGATAATAGAGCCACCACCAGCTGGATACTCAAGGGACTTTTCAGAATGAGAAATCACTCCGGGTTTAGGCAATTGATCGACCTTTAAGAAATTTATCCACTCAACATGACCAACCACAGCAAAATTTAAATTTCCTTTTTTATATTTATAGTCTTCAACTTTATTATTCTTTTCAACAACCATAAGCTTTTAAATACTATTATTAAAAGAAATATTTTTGACAAGTGAATTCATTTAACATTCTAAAAGATAATAAACAGATACTATCTTATCTTTACCTTTTTCTATCAATTTGTGGTGCAGTCCTTCCAATGATGGCAAATTTCGAATTTGCTAGGGAATATGGAAACAGCTTTGATATAAATAACTTCATTTCTTTAGCGAATGCAAACCCTGCAGCTCAGTCAATTTCTAGAGACTTATTAGTTGGTGCAAGCGCTATTTTTATATGGATAGTAAATGAATCAAAAAAACTTGACATAAAGAATATGTGGGTTGTATATATTGGAACTTTTCTTATAGCATTCGCATTCTCTGCACCTTTTTTCTTATTTCTAAGAGAGAGAAGAATTATTGAATTAGAAAAGATTAATTAAAATAATCTCTTAAATAGGATTGCAAAAACCATAAAGCAAGCAAATGAAATAGATAGCCAGATTACTGAAGCATAACCAAATAGATCTAATATACGTCCTGAAATAAGTGGTCCAAAAAAATAACCCATAGCAAAACATTGTGATAATAAAGCAAGTGCAAAACCTTTTTTGTTTGAAGGTGCTATTCTGAAAACTATATCTGTTGATGTTGGAAGAAATGAAGCAGTCCCTAAACTTACTAATATCAATGAAAAAGAAATTAAATAAAAAGCTGGGATATTCAAATAACTAGAAATAAATAATAAAAAAGAAGCGAAAGAGAAATTTATCAAACTAAATTTCAACCCAAATAATCTTCCTTTTTTTGATATCCAAGATCCAATAGGCCATTGTAAAAACAACAATAAAATTAACTGAATAGAAATTATAAGACTAATAATTTCTTTGCTTAATGCATTGCGATATACTCCACCTTTAACAAGATCCAGAGGCAAAGTTACTTGAATCAGAGCTAAAGAGGTAGTTATCAATAAAATAGATAAAATTATTATTATTGAATTTTTATTCCATTTTAATTGTCCCTGATTAATTGGATCTACAAATTTTTTTTGGAAATTTTCTAAGTTTCTTTTAATAGAAGAACTATTTCTAGATATTAAATATGTAATAACTAACATGCAAAATATATCATTAATAAAAATTGATTTAGAATACAAAAAATTCGTCATATACCCCCCTAATAATACCCCTAGAAATATTCCTAAAGCCTCCGAACTTCTTACGAGAGCATAAGCTTTACGAGTTTCAATAGGATGGCAAAAATAAGGTACGCCAAACTCGGCAGCGGGCCAATATATTCCTGCTGATGCCCCAACAAGTGATTGTCCAATTATGTACAAAAAGGTATCTCTTGAAAAAATGAGGCATAAGCTAGCTGCAATACTTAGTATTGAAGAAGTAATTATTGGAAATTGTATTTTCCCTTTTTTATTAAGATAATTACCTGTAAAAAGTCTTGTTAAAGTTCCAACTATTGCTGAAATGGTAAATCCCAAACCAATATCTGTTGCCGATAATCCTAGGTTATTAAAAATAAGTGATGTTAAATAAATAACACCTCCTGCTCCAAATGCAGCGAAAAATCTTATCTTTGTTATTAACCTCAAATGATATGGAAATTGAATCCACCAATTTTTGTTAATTTGTAAATTATTTGGACTAATCACTAGTGAAATACATTTTTATAATTTTTTTTAGTTTTTGTGGTTTATTTTTTAATAATGGTTTAAGGGCTGCTGAAAAGATAAATATTAAGTTTGAAGAGATGGAAATCCCTCTTACTATAGAACAATTATCAAAATTAGAAAAATACAAAGATTATTCAACAGAATTAATAGATTGGTTAAAAAAAAATGGATTTATAAGAATTCTTGAATTATCGAAGTTTTTAGAATTTCCAGTTTTCAAAGAAGAGGGATTAAATAGAGAAATATTAAGAAGTTGGATAGGGCGTAAAATTCTCACAGAATTAAGCAAAAGTATTAAAGTTCCAAATGACAATAATGGAACAGAAATATATAACACTATAGAAAATTTATTAAATCAAAAAAAAGAAGTTTCAACTTTAGAAATCATAAAGGCATTACCATCAGAAGAAATTTCATTAGATATTGATAATTTAATTTTAATAATTTCATCTTGGAAAAATGAATTATCAATGCAACAAGACTTGTTGTCCAAATTAAATAAACTTGAAAGAACGAAACAAAATGCCTTTAAAAGTACTAAAAAAATATCAACAAAAGATCTAATAAAAATTTCTAAAAAAATTTATGCTCCTCACCGAGTGAAACCTTTTGAGATTGAAATATGGAAAAGCAATAAAACAAATGATGAGAAAGAATTGATAATTTTCATGCCAGGACTTGGAGGCGAAATTAATAATTTCAAATGGATAAGTAATGAATTGGCTAGAAGAGGTTGGCCAATATTATTCATAGATCATAGAGGGAGTAATTTAGAATCTTTTAAAGAAGTACTCGAAGGTAAGGCCACAATACCAGGAAGTGCAGACTTTTTCTTATATAGAATTAAAGATTTAGATGCTGTATTAAAAGCTCATGAAAATGGAGAATTTGATTTACCTAATAATTCTTATATTTTAATGGGCCATTCACTTGGTGCCTTAATAGCACTTTTATATGAAGGAAATAAACCTTCTGATCAACTAGAGGACAAATGTGATTCGGCATTAGAAGACTTTGCGGTAACAAATTTATCTAAATTACTTCAATGTCAATTGAGCGAAATACCATTCCCTAAGAAAAATAATACTAATAAGGCCAGTGCGATTATAGGTTTTAATTCATTTGGAAGTTTAGTATGGCCAAAAGAAAATAGTACTGGCATTAAAACACCAACTCTTTTAATAGGTGGTACGTATGACCTTATTACACCATTAATGAATGAACAATTTAGAGTTTTTTCTGCTTTAAATAATCCATCAAATAGATTTCTAATTATTGAAGGTGCAAGTCATTTCTCTCCAATAAGAATTAATAAAAGCTATGAAGAAAATAATGACCTCTTCAAAATAAGTGAATCTTTTATTGGTTCAGAGCCAATATTAGTACAAGATTTATCTGCTAAAATTATAGTTGAATTTTTAAAAAATAATAAAGAACAAAAGATCACTAAAGTAATTAAAAACCAAAGAGATTTGGGACTTGATTTCCATCTTTTAGATCTTGAAACGATAAAAGAAATTTCCGAAAATTAGTATTCTATTCGTGGATCTAAATATGCGATTAAAATATCTACGAAAAGATTTAAAGAGACTATAAGCATAGAGGTAAAAATTACAATTCCTTGAACCAAGGTATAGTCTCTTTGAGAAATCGCTTCATGTAATCTTAAAGCTATACCTGGCCATGAAAAAGTCACCTCGAACAATAGAGCACCTCCTGCTAATGAGGCCATAGTCAGGCCAGAAATAGTGACAATTGGCAATAGAGCATTAGGCAATGCATGGTTAAAAAATATGTTTTTCCTTGATATTCCTCTACAAATAGCAGCATTTACATAATCACTTTTTAATGTCTTATCCAAATTTACTCTTAATGAGCGGCTGAATATACCACTTAATAAAAAGCCTAAGGTAATCGAAGGAAGTGCGAGATGATAAAGACTATCTTTCAAAGCAATAATATTATTTGAAAGAATACTATCTAAAATTAGAAAACCTGTAATTTGAGGTTCTAGCTGAAATATTGGAAATCTACCCCCAATAGGGGAAATATTAAAAAATACAGAAAATAATAATTGCGCTAACATTGCGCCCCAAAAAGGAGGGATCGCATATGTAGCAATTCCTAATATTCTCGCAATATAATCAGTCTTTTTCCCTCTATTTCTTAAGCCAATTAATCCCAATGGGAATCCTATAAGTACAGCACTTAATATTGAAAAGAATCCAAGCTCAAGACTTGCAGGCAATGACCTAAGAATAATATTTAGAACTGGCTCTTGGGTACTAAGAGATTGGCCAAAATCTAAGTGCAATATATTTTTAATATATGAAAAATATTGATTTATTAAAGGTTCATTTAGCCCCAATTTATTTCTTAGAAATTCCCTAGAAACCTCATCTGCACCAGATCCAAGTATGGCATCGACAGGATCGCCGGGAGCAACTCTCAATAAAATAAATACTAATGAAGAAATTATCCATAACATTATCGGTATTAATGAAATTTTTAACAAAGAATAATTTATTAGTTTATTTAAATTTCTACTCATTAATTAACTCAAGATCACTCAATGAAATTATTCCTGCGCCATTAAAAATAGGTTTTGATATTTTATTTTGTGACCATGCTTTTTGAGAGGAGATCCAAATAGGAATATAAGGTATTGAACTTGCTGCTATTTTTTCAATTTCAACAAGTTTTTCTAATCTTTTAATTCCACTTATTTTTTCACTCTCAAGAAATAAACTTTCCACTTTATTAGACCCCCAAAAACTACCGCTGTAAACTGATTCTCCTTTTTTACATATGCCATTAACTATTTCATTACAACTTAAAAGAGGAGTGAGATAGGCTTCTGGATCTGAATAAGCTCCCGTCCAATCGAGAAGAACTGCCGTATAAATTCCTAAACTTAGATTCTTATAAACTGTTGTAGATTCAACCCCATTGAGTTCAATATCAATACAATCTTTCAAAGAATTTTTAATTTCTTCCTGCCATGTCAGAGCAATAAGCTTGTCAGCTGGTACATTCGATCTATAAGTAAGGGGTATTTTTAGAATATTTCCATTGCAATAATTTTCTTTTTGCAATAATCTTCTCGCTTCTAAATAATCATATTTGGGCCACAGTTCTTGATTATCTTTTTTTAATATCGGAGGAATAATTGATCTAGATGGTTTCCTTAATCCATAACTTACTTTCTCACTAATCAATTTTCTATTAAGACTTTTTGCCAAAGCCAGTCTTAAATTAAGATTGCTTAAGGGATAAGAACTAGTTTTGAGGCTTATAAAACTTAATTCAGTGAAAGGGCTATTACCTTCATTAAACTGTTTATTTTTGCTTAGATCATTTAAGTTTTTTCTCTGACTATCATCAATTGAATTTGATAAAAGCACGTCAATTTGTTTACTTTTTAAAGCCCCAAAAAGAGAGGATGAATTTGAATATCCCACAAAATTAACGCCGTTATTTAAGGGCTTTCCACCCCAATAATTCAAATATGGATCAATTGATTGCACTTCATTAGAAAAACTGGTCAGCACATACTTGCCGGTACCAACAAATTTTTCATTTAGAAATTTATCAGAATATTGTTTGTAAAATGTAGGAGATATTGGTGTTAAATTTACTGATGTGAGTAAACCATTTAAAGAACTTGATGGTTTATTCAAATTTATTATGACTGAGTATTCACTTGGCGTTTCTATTGATTTAATCTTATTTCCTAAAATATAGTTCATCGTTCCAATTCTTTTGAATCTATCAAAGGTGAACTTCATAGCATTTGAGTTAAATGCAGTTCCATCGTGAAAAAAAACATTCTTTCTTAAATTGATTGTTATTTGAAGTCTATCCTTTGAAATAACTGGCATCCCCGAGGCCAATTCAGGTATTAATTCCCCATTAGAATTTAATTCATATAATGTGTCTCCCAGAGAACTAATTAATTGAATTGCTTTAAGAGTATTTGCTCTAGCTGGATCTAAAGATTCAATTTTTCCAGAACTTGCTACTATGATTTTTTTAGATATTCTTTTGGAGCCGCAAGAATTCTGTAAAAAAGAAATTAAAATTATAAATATTGATAAAACAATTTTTTTTTTCATTTTTCCTTAGTTCTTAATTATTCTGAAGAATTATTTGAGCAGAAAATTTGTAAGGTTATTTGACTTATTTCTAAAGCAAATGTTTTTTTAGAATTATAGGCAAAAGGCCACTCTCTCACCCAACAAATTTCTTTACCTCTATTTAAACCAATTACTTGAAAAGTCTTATTACTATTTTTAATTTTTACACAAGCACCTTTATAAAGGTTTTCAGAAAAAATTAAATTATTATTTTCATTATTATTATTTAATAGTTTTGAATGAATCATTAAAGGTGCTAAAACCAAACACTTACTTTCTTCGGTTTACCAAGCTATAGAGAAATTTGCAAACTATTTTTTTAAATACAACTTAATTGACTTGCAATAATTTTGACTTCATTTAGCGAACTTATTTCATCTTTCGATCTCTCAAAATCTCCATTATTCACTTCATGAGTAATTACGACAATTTCAGCTTTGTCCTCACTAGCATCAAGTTGAACAATTGATTCAATTGATACATTATTCTTTCCAAAAATATCTCCAATCTTTCCTATGACACCTGGACTATCAAGACAAATAATTCTAAGGTAATTTTTTTTATTTATTTGTGAAGATCCTATAATATGGCAGTTTCTCCAGAAATCAAAAGATAACAATGGATCGATTGAATTATTATTTTTTACTGAGGCAGCATGCAGGTTTAATATATCTGATACTACTGATGCTGCAGTTGGGCCACTTCCTGCACCTGGACCATATAACATTATTTCTCCAAGAGGATCAGCCTCTATCAATAAGGCATTATTAACTCCCTTAACTGTTGACAATGGATGAGATTTTGGAATCAAAGAAGGTCCTACCCAAATATTCAAAGCGAGTGAATCATTACTATTAATTTGTCCCCTTTCGGAGAGCGCTAAAAGTTTTATTTCAAAACCTAATTTATTTGCATATTCGATATCCTTTAGATTAATTTTACTAATGCCCTCAGAATGAATCTCCTCTCTTTTAATTTTCCCTCCAAATGCAAGTTCACTAAGAATTGAAATCTTATCAGCCGCATCATTTCCCTCAACATCTGCAGTTGGGTCAAATTCTGCATACCCAAGGCTTTGGGCCAATTTTAAGGTCTCCTTGTAATCAGCTTTTTCATTTGTCATCTTTGAAAGAATAAAATTTGTTGTGCCATTTATTATTCCAACCATTTTTTTAATGCTATTGCTTTTTAATGATCTTTTTAAGGGTTCAATTATAGGAATACCCCCGCAAACTGCCGCCTCTGACAATATATAAACTCCTTCTTTAGATGCAGTTTTATATATTTCTTCTCCATATCTTGCAATGACTGCTTTATTTGCTGTAACAACAGATTTACCTAATTTTAATGATTGCAGAATAATATCCTTCGCTAAGTCAACCCCACCCATTACTTCAACAATTACATCTATAGAGGGGTCATTAATTAATTTAAATGGATCATCAGTTAATAAATTTTTATCTAGCTCAATATCCCTTTTTTTATTGAGATCTCTAACTGCTATTTTTACAATTTCTATTTCTTTTAGAATTGGATGAGAATCAACTTCAGAACTTAATATTTTATAAATCCCTGAACCTACAGTTCCAAAACCTACAATTCCAATTTTGCATTTTCTCATTTTTTATCTCTTTAACTTTGAGTTTAATTTTATATTATTAGGCCTACAAAAATTTATTTGCTTGAGACTGCATTTTCAACAAAATGTTTAAAAAACCATTTGACCGAGAAGGAGTTAAGCTTGATCTCAAACCAGTATCTTCAATAAATTTCTTATCTATTTTAACAACCTCACTTGGTGTTAATTCATTTAACCCAGTAATTAAAAATGCTAATAAACCCTTGGTTATTAGTGCATCAGAATATCCTTCCCAAAATAATTTACCGCCTTTAATATTTGCCTTAACAAAAACTTCTGAAACGCATCCCTTAACTTTATTTTCTTCAACAAGTATTTCATTATCTGGTTCTTTCAATTTTTTACCTAACCACAAAATGTATTCATATTTTCTTTTTGGATCATCTGATTTCTTCAACTTTTCTACTAATTTTGATAAATTATTGTATTTTTCCTGTTTTTCCATTTTTTTAAAGTATAAATTAATCACTCAATTAATTTTCTATTATACAAATATTTCTTTTTCTGTGATAAAGCCTGATAAAGGAATATCCCACTCAGCTCTTGTTAATGGGATCTTACTTACACAACTAGAAGTTAATACTCCAATGCATGGAACATTTCTCCAATCATTATCTCTCCTTAATTTATCAAAATAACCTCCTCCATAACCTAATCTTGTTAAATTTTTATCAACGGAAAGACAGGGTACAAATATCATGCTTATCTGCAAATGACTTAATGGGGAAGAGTTATTTGGACTTAGTATCCCCTCAAAGTCTTTGGTAAGAGGTTTTTCGTCCCATGGGTAAAATAACAACTCTTTTTTACCTTCACATCTAGGCAAAGCTAAAGTAAATTTTTTCTTAAGACTTCTTATATCAACTTCATCTTTTAGAGGCCAATATATGGCTATATAACCAATATTTTTATATCCCTTAATTAATGAATCAATATATAATTTTACATTTTTTTCTACATTTTCTTTTTGATTAAGAGAAATCCCATCTCTTAGTTTTCTAAACCTATCCCTCTCCAATTTCTTATTTTCAAAGATCGTCATTTTAAATTTTCAGTTAAAGCCCTCCTCATTTAGTTTTGTGAGTGCTATAGCCAATGCATCTGCTGAATCATCAGGTTTTGGAGGTTTTTCAAGATCTAAGTTATACATAACAGCATCAAGAATATCTTTCTTAGATGCCTTTCCAGACCCAGCAATTGTTAATTTTATCTGCGCAGGTGAGTACTCACTAACATCAATTTTTTTAGAGGCCAATACCATCATAATCACACCTCTGGCCTGCACAACACTAATGGTAGTGCTTGACCTGTAAAAGAAAAATTTTTCTACTGCCGCTGCAGTTGGGTTCCAATGATTTATTAATTCATTAAGATCTTGGAATATCTCATAAAGTCTATCTTCTTCTTTTTTATCTTTACCTGTCTCAATAACACCGCAATCTAATAATATCTTTCTTTCATTTTCTATCTCAATTATTCCATAACCAACTCTGGCCAATCCAGGGTCAATCCCAATTATTCTCACTGTTATTATGCTTCAGCAGATAATTGAAATTTTGAAAGATTTTCTTTTTCATCTAAATCAAATACTTTACAAAAAGCTTGAATAACTTTTTCACCTGAATCAACTTGTTCCAAGGGATCTTTTCTAAGTCTATGTCTTAAAGAACAAGAAATAACCCTTGCTATGTCATCTTCTTGAACTTCAGTTCTACCCTCAAATGCTGCAATTGCCCTTGCTGATCGATTTGTAACAATATCTCCACGTAAACCATCCACATCTAGTTCTCCGCAGATTGCAGAAATATTCAATCTTAAGTCATCGTCCATTTGAACAGAATTTAATATTTCTTGTGCTCTAATAACTTTTTGTTGAAGTTCATCCTGTTGTTTCTCAACACTTAATGAAAACTCATCAGGATCATCGTCAAAAGAAGTTCTTTGATCTACTACTTGAACTCTTAATTCAGCATCTCTAACTGTCTTAACCTCAACACTCATTCCAAATCTATCCAATAGTTGAGGCCTTAATTCACCTTCTTCTGGATTGCCTGAACCAATGAGGACAAACCTCGCAGGATGGCGAACTGAAACTCCCTCCCTTTCAACTGTATTCCATCCGGAAGCAGCCGAATCTAGAAGTACATCAACTAAATGATCATCAAGCAAATTCACTTCATCAACGTACAGTAAACCCCTATTAGCTTTAGCCAACAATCCAGGTTCGAATGCCTTAACACCTTCACTCAAAGCCTTCTCTATATCAATGGTTCCACAAAGCCTGTCTTCAGTAGCCCCTAAAGGCAAGTCAACCATAGGTACTTGTTTTTGGATACTCTCTAGATTTTCTCCTTGAGTAATTTTTTCCAAAACTTCTTTACTTTGTAAATCAGGATCAACTAATGAACTATTATATGGATCGTCTTTAACAACATCGATTGCAGGCAACAAATCAGCTAAGGCTCTGATTGTAGTAGACTTTCCAGTCCCTCTATCACCCATTATCATAACTCCTCCAATTCTTGGATCAATAACATTTAACAAAAGAGCCAATTTCATTTCTTCTTGGCCAATTACAGCTGTAAAAGGAAAAACTCTTCTTTTCTTTGTTGTAGGCACAGTTTTAGTTTTCTTAAATATTCAAATAATCAATAGATGTTACTTCAGAAAATGTTTTTAGTAAATATCCCTATCAAATTAAAACTACAGAAAATAATAACTAATCAAATTTATGCTTACTTATTTTTTCTGATTTATTCAAAAACCAGTTTATTTGATGCACAATACCTCTTAGAACATTTATTTCGTGTATTGATGTATTTGCCCTCAAAATAAAATTCTTGAATTTACTGATTTTTACCTTCGAAGTATGTTTTAAGAGATATCCAACTCGAAAAAGCATTTCCTCTATCTCCACAAATGTATCATGTACTTCTTTCGATGATGCCAAGTTAAAAACTTTTAATTCATTATTAAAATTCTTTTTAGAAGATTTATTTAATTCATACAAAACTATTGAAACAGCGTGAGAAAGATTTAATGAAGGATTATTATGAGAAGTTGGGATACTAAAAGTTTTATTTGCCAGAAGCAATTCACTGTTAGTTAAACCTCTATCTTCTCTTCCAAATATAATTGCTAAATTATTTATCTTTTTAAAGGATAAAGTCCATTCGAATATATCTTCTGAAGATTCAAATAATGAATCTTTATTTACATCAATTCTTCCACAAGATGCTAGGACTAAATCACAATCAAAAATTGCTTTTTGAAGATCATCAAAAATTTTACATTGTTCAAGAAATTTTTGACCTTTAAGAGCCATTTTCTTTGCTTCTAAAGAAAATATATCGCATTTCGGAGAAACAATTCTTAATTCGTCAACTTCAAAATTACTGCATAATCTAGCAACACTTCCTACATTCAAAGGGCCATTTGGTTCAACTAAAATTACTTTTAAATTAGAAAAATTTTTTCCCAAAATCATTCAAGACTATGAAGATATTTTAATAAATTGGACATATTTACAGGGTCAATTTCAAAACTAGGCATAGGAGGAGTTAGGCCTCCAGTAACTTGTTTTATTATATCTTTATCATTCAAACGTTGAGTTATTGAGTGTAAATCTGGGCCCACTAATCCTCTTGCTGTAATTCCATGACATCCAACACAATTTATCTTAAATAAAGCATCTCCTTCTTCAACAGAACCATTAAGCTCAAGAGTTTCAATAATAAATTTGTTCTTTTCATAATGATTTACGAAAAATATTGAAAAGCAAATCAATAAAATTCCAAATACAATAAAAACAATTTTCAAGAATTCTCTTTTAAAGTCTCTTTCTGCTGCAGTTGATGAAGATGTTGACACAAAAAATAATCTCTATGTAACAATTGTGGATAAGAAATTCAAAAAAGGAAAAAATGATCGAGCCTCTTCTTTGTGGAATTGTTTTAGGTTTAGTCCCAATAACTCTTCTTGGATTATTTGTAAGTGCATGGAATCAATACAGAAGAGGTTCAGGGATGCTTGACATTGATTAAAAATGTTAATCTTGACTGCCCATAGTTTCTAACATCTATAGTTTCCCATAAGGTACTTTTTTTAATAGATAAATTTGGAGAATGTTCACAAATAACTATTGAATCTTTTTTTAAAAAATTACAATTGAACAATTGATTTAAAACTAATTCATGGAAATCCACATCGTATGGAGGATCTAGATAAACAAAATCAAATTTTATTTTGTTTAATTCCATATTCCTTGATGATAAGTTTCTCTCATAACGTGGTTTTGTCCATTTCAAAACGTCTTTACAAATAACATCAATATCATTTCTCCTATTTTCTATATTATCCAATGAGAGTAAATTTTCTAAACAAATTTTTGAGTTGATTTTGTTTTTTTCAATTGCAATTATTTTTCTTGCCCCATGATTATATGCTTCACAAGATATGGCTCCTGTTCCACTAAATAAATCTAACCAGTTACTATTTTCAACTCTATTATTCAAAATATTAAATACGGCCTCTCTAACTCTCAAAGTTGTAGGCCTCGTATAAATATTATTTGGACTTTGGAGTTTTTTACCACCTATTAATCTTAAGTTAGTCTTCATCCGCAATCATCTGTTATTGAATATTACTAAGCCACCTTCTCAAAAGTTTTTCTCCAGTTTTGCCAGATTTTTCTGGGTGAAATTGACAGGCAATTAAATTATCATTCTCAATCATTGCAGTTAATTTTTTGGAACCATAATTAACCTGAGCTGCAATAATATTTAAGTCAATTGGGATTGCATGATAGGAATGTACAAAATATACCCAATTATTTAATTCTCCAGGCTCTAATAAAGTATTTGGTTTTGTTTGTAAGAGTTGGCACCAACCCATATGTGGGATTTTTTGATTAACAATATTTGGTATTTTTTGTATTTTTCCTTTTAAAATTCCCAGTCCTTGGACTTTCCCTTCATCGCTAGATTCAAAAAGGAGTTGTAGACCTAAACAAATCCCCAAAAATGACTTCCCACTTTTAATCCAATTTTTCAAATCATTTATCAAATCCGTGTTAATAAGATTATTCATTGCAGGATCGAATGAACCAACTCCTGGGAGTATTATCGCCTTACAAAGCTTAGAATCATTAAAGTCATTAATTAATATTATTTCTTCTCCAAGACTTTCTAGAGATTTTGTTACAGAATGAATGTTACCCATTCCATAATCTATAAGTCCAATTTTATGCAAAGCTTTTATATTTATAAATGCTTAGTTAAAGTACTCGAAAGAGTTGCTTTTGGTACTGCACCAACGACGGTATCAACCTTTTGACCACCTTTAAAGATCATTAATGTAGGAATACTTCTAATTCCGTATTGACTGGCAACATTTGGATTCTCATCAGTATTTAATTTAAAAACTTTAATTTTCCCTTCAAAGTCTTTTGAGATTTCTTCTACAACTGGCGCTACCATCCTGCATGGACCGCACCATGGTGCCCAAAAATCAACCAAAACGGGTAGATCACTTTGCAGTACATCCTTGTCAAACGAAGAATCAGTTACGGCTGGAGCTGATGACATAATTTAAGTATTCCTTTTGAAAATTTAGCAGGCAATTCTTTTAAGTGATGATTTCATTACAGATAAAATAAGATAAGTAACAAAATATCTAAAAAAAGCCCGATTAATCGGGCGATTTAGTGTGTGAGGAGTATGGGGTTTCCCCCATGATTTCATAATAACTCCTAACACGAAGATTGTTCAATTTAATGCCTAATTCACTAGTGTTTTATAACTTTCTCTAAATGAACTACTTACCCATCCCTAGCTGCTGAGCTTTTTGATAAACCTTACCCTCTGTAAGAAGCGATGGTGCAATAACTATTTCAACTTCTTGCATTTCTTTAATATTTTTTGCCCCAAGAGTACTCATTGATGTTCTAATGGCCCCTAATAAGTTATGTGTCCCATCGTCAAGTGTTGCAGGGCCTTTAATTATCCTTTCTAAGGATCCTGTTGACCCTACTTCAATTCTTGTGCCCCTTGGCAATACAGGGCTTGGAGTAGCCATACCCCAATGAAATCCTTTACCTGGAGCATTTGATGATTTAGCTATTGGGGATCCAATCATTACAGCATCTGCACCACATGCTAAACATTTACAAATATCTCCGCCCGTCACAATTCCTCCATCACCAATAATAGGAATGTAACGACCATTTTCTTTAAAGTAATCATTTCTAGCCGTACTACAATCAGCAATTGCAGTTGCTTGAGGGATTCCAATTCCTAATACTCCTCTTGATGTACATGCTGCTCCAGGGCCTATTCCAACCATTAATCCTGCTACTCCAGCATCCATTAGAAGTTTTGCTACTTCGTAAGTGACACAATTACCCGCTACAACTGGGACTTTCATGGATTGGCAGAGATCCTTTATATTTAAAGTTTCCTTACCATCCTTACCAAGATGTTCAGTTGAAACAACTGTTCCTTGAAGGAAAAATAAATCTATTTTGGAATTATTAAGTGCTTCCTTAAACTTAATAGCAGCTTGAGGAGTTCCACTAAAGGCTGCGATACCTCCTCTTTCTTTGACCTCATTTATTCTTTGTAAGATCAATGCCTCCTTAACGGGTTCACTGTATATCTCCTGCATTAATGTAACAAAATCATTCTTCCCAACTGATGCAATTTGACTCAATATTGCATCAGGATTTTCATATCGTGTTTGTATGCCCTCCATATTAATAACCCCAAGAGATCCTAATTTTGTAAGTTCTACAGCAGTATTGACATCAACAACACTGTCCATAGCGCTAGCGACAATCGGAACTTCTCTTGTGAAATCACCTATTGTCCAAGAGGGATCAGTTAAATCGTAATCAAGGGTTCTATTACCGGGTACTAAAGCTATTTCATCAATACCATAAGCCCTTTTGACTTTTTTATTTAAACCAAGTTCAATATTCACGGAATTTTTCATTTATTCTGATTAAATTAACAACTAAAGGGGTAATAAGCCAAGGTTTATTCAAAAACAACAGGTTTTATTTTGATTTGTGTGTAAATGTAAGTATTTGGGAATTAAATAAATCTTTTTTTTTATTCATTATGACAATCAGCGATTATTATTGAAGAAAGGATTTTTATATGTCTGATATTTTAGATTCTGATAACTCAGGGTTAAGCGAAGATAACGACCGAATTATTCAAACTGACTTAAGAAATGAGATGTCACGCTCTTATCTTGAGTATGCAATGAGCGTCATAGTTGGTCGTGCTCTTCCAGATGCAAGAGATGGATTAAAACCTGTTCATAGAAGAATTCTTTATGCAATGTATGAACTTGGTTTGACTAGCGGTAGACCATACAGAAAATGTGCAAGAGTTGTTGGAGAAGTACTTGGTAAATACCACCCGCATGGCGATACAGCTGTTTATGATGCTTTGGTTAGAATGGCACAGGATTTTTCAATGAGGATGCCACTCATAGATGGCCATGGAAACTTTGGTTCTGTAGATAACGACCCTCCAGCTGCAATGAGATATACAGAATCTCGTTTACAGTCTCTTACAGATGAAAGTTTACTAGAGGATATCGAATCAGAAACTGTAGATTTCGCTGATAACTTTGATGGATCCCAACAAGAGCCAACAGTTTTACCTGCTAGAATCCCTCAACTACTTCTAAATGGATCATCTGGAATAGCAGTAGGAATGGCAACTAATATTCCACCTCACAACTTAGGGGAATTAATTAATGGTCTTAAATCAATAATCAAAAACCCTTCGATTGAAGATAGAGAACTTTTTGAAATAATTAAGGGGCCTGATTTCCCAACAGGCGGTCAAATCTTAGGCAGAGATGGTATCAGAGAAACTTTCAAGACAGGAAGGGGTTCAATAACTATGAGAGGTGTAGCAAATATTGAGCAAATTAAATCTCCTGGCAGGGCAGAGAAAGATGCAGTAATTATTACAGAGCTTCCATTTCAAACTAATAAAGCGGCATTGATTGAGAGAATTGCTGACTTAGTTAATGAAAAAAAATTAGAAGGTATTTCTGATATTAGAGATGAGAGTGATCGAGATGGGATGAGGATTGTTATTGAACTAAAAAGAGATGCCTACCCACAAGTAGTTTTAAATAATTTATTTAAGTTAACACCTCTACAAAATAACTTTAGTGCGAATATCCTAGCTTTAGTAAAAGGAGAGCCCACAACACTTTCACTAAGAAAAATGTTAGATGTATTTCTAGATTTCAGAGTGGAGACAATAAGACGAAGAACAGGATTTTTATTAAAAAAGGCTGAAGAAAGGGATCACATTGTAAAAGGTCTTTTATTAGCGTTGGGTTCTATGGATGAAATTATCAATCTAATAAGATCCGCAAAAGATACAGCTTCAGCTAGAGAAAAATTACAAACTGATCATGAGTTATCTGCCACTCAGGCAGAAGCAATCTTACAAATGCAGTTAAGAAGATTAACAGCCCTAGAAGCAGATAAAATCAAAGATGAACATAATGAGTTAACCCGAAAAATCAACCAATATCAGCAAATATTGAATAGTAAAGAGAGAATTTTTGAAATTATTCTTGAAGAACTTAATAAAATCGATGAAAGATTTTCCTCGCCAAGAAAAACAGAAATACTTGATTTAGGAGGTGGTCTAGATGATATCGATCTTATCGCTAATGACAGATCTGTAGTTTTATTAACTGAAGCAGGTTATTTAAAGAGAATGCCTGTTAATGAATTCGAATCTACAAGTCGTGGGTCAAGAGGTAAGGCTGGAACAAAGACTCAAGAAGATGATGAAGTAAAACTATTTATAAGCTGTAATGATCATGATACTCTTTTGCTTTTCAGTGATAGAGGCGTATCTTATGCTCTCCCAGCATATAGGGTTCCTATGAGTAGCAGAACAGCTAAAGGGACTCCATCAGTCCAACTTCTCCCAATCCCAAGAGAAGAAAAGATAACTTCACTGGTTGCAGTAGATTCTTTTGATAACGATTGTTATCTATTAATGCTAACCAAGGCTGGATTTATCAAAAGAACTTCACTTTCTGCATTCTCAAAAATTCGATCAAATGGACTAATCGCAATAAATCTTGAGGATGGAGACGCTTTAACTTGGGTTAGATTATCAAGAGAAGGTGATAGTGTTTTGATTGGATCAAGAACAGGAATGGCAATTCATTTCAGATTAGATATTAACGAATTAAGGCCACTTGGCAGGACAGCAAGGGGTGTTAAATCTATGAACCTGAGAAAAGGAGACAATCTCGTATCTATGGATGTTTTGACATCTGATTTAGTTGATCAATTAGCAAAAAATGGAGATCTTACTAAGGAATTTGAGGAAAATCATGAAGTTAACTCTTCAGAAGGTCCTTGGGTACTAATAGCCAGTGCATTTGGACTAGGTAAAAGAGTTCCCGTAACTCAGTTTAGATTACAAAAAAGAGCAGGCATGGGTTTGAAAGCAATAAAATTCAGAATTAAAGATGATGTGTTGGTTTGTTTAAAGGTCCTTGGGGAAGGTGAAGAATTACTTTTTGTGACCGAAAAGGGGGTGATAGTAAGAACAAATGCAGACAAAATTTCCCAACAATCTAGAGCCGCTACTGGAGTAAAATTACAAAGGTTGGACGAGGGTGATCATTTATCAGAAGTTGTCTTAGTTCCTCATGCACAAGCAGAGGAAGCCGACCAATTCAGTGCAGGCACAGAAAATTAAAAGATGATGGTTTATTAGATCATATGGAAATACTTGATATTTTAATTCTAGGTTCCGGGCCTGCTGCACTATGCTTGGCTTCAGAATTAGCCAAGCAAGATCTTAATATAAAGGGGATATCAACTAAATCTCCAAATGAAAAATGGGAGAATACATATGGTATTTGGGCTTCTGAATTAGAAGAATTAGGATTAGAGTCTTTGTTATCTCATCGATGGTGTAAAACAGTAAGTTTTTTTGGAAATGGGGAAAATAAAAAAGGAGATAATCCAACAAAACATAATTACGATTATGGTTTAATAAATCAAGAAGCCTTTCAAAACGAACTTTTAAAAAAGTGTAAAGGAATTGAATGGTTGAACGAAACAGCAAAAGATATTAAAGAGAAAAATAAAATATCTGAGGTAATTTGTTTTTCAGGACTAAGGATAAAGGCAAGGTTAGTCATTGACGCAAGTGGTCATAAAAGTAATTTTGTAAAAAGGCCAGTCCAAAATGAGATCGCTCAACAAGCTGCTTATGGAATTGTCGGCAAATTTTCATCGCCACCAGTCAATAAGGAACAGTTTGTTTTAATGGATTTTCGTCCAAATCATTTAAACGATGAAGAAAAGTTATCATCTCCTTCCTTTCTTTATGCAATGGATCTTGGCAACGAGACTTTTTTTGTTGAAGAAACTTCATTAGCTAGTTATCCTGCATTATCCCAAGAAAATCTTAAAAAAAGACTTTATAAAAGACTTAATTGTAAGGGTATTGAGGTAAGTGAAATTTTCCATGAAGAAAATTGCCTTTTCCCTATGAATTTACCCCTCCCATTTAAAAAACAATTTGTACTTGGTTTCGGAGGGGCTGCAAGTATGGTTCATCCTGCATCAGGATACATGGTTGGATCTTTATTAAGAAGGGCTCCACTACTTGCACAAAAATTAGCAATCTTTTTAAAAGAACCTCATCTAAGTTCACTTGAGTTAGCTTCAAAAGGTTGGGAAATCTTATGGCCTTACGAGTTAACACAAAGGCATAAACTTTACCAATATGGTCTAAGAAGATTGATGAGTTTTGACGAAAGTAGATTAAGAAGCTTTTTCTCAAATTTCTTTAGATTATCAACCAATGAATGGGTAGGTTTTCTTACTAATACACTTCCACTTCCAAAATTAATTTACGTTATGAGTAAGATGTTTATAAATTCACCTCTAAAAGTAAAACTAGGAATGCTCAAGTTAAATTAGTATTTTTATTTTCGCCAATCATCAATATTAATATTTTCGAAGACTTTATCCTCTTCCTCAATATCTTCAAGAAATTTTAAATTAATATCAGAATGATTTTTAATCATTTCAACTAATTTCCAGAACCTGAATAAGTGTCTTTCTATTCTCTCTTTTGCGAGTTCAGTTGTGGTTCCAGCTCTTAGAATAAAACTCCAATCAGAAGACTCAGAAAGAAGTAGTTCTCTTGCCGCTTGCTTGAAGAGTCTTAGAGATAAATCATTACTAAAATTTTCCAAGCTCAAATCTACAAATGTTGAGCCTGCCTTTGTGATTTCTGGAACGATCCAAGCATTTGCATCATTAATCCAGTAATTATGGTAACCACCTTGCCCCCAGCTTGATGGCGATGGATCACAAATCTGTAGATTTGGTTTTTGCACTAAAAATTCTTTTAAATTTGTAAGCTTAATTGAATATTTACTACAGTTCTTTAGTATATTTTCAATAAAAAAAGGTCCCTCATACCACCAATGACCAAATAACTCTGCATCAAATGGAGCTACCAATAAAGGCTTAAAGGAAGAGGATAAAGTCAATTTTTCTAGTTGTTTGGATCTCGCTAGAAGATAGGTATCAGCATGTTCTGCAGCCTTATTTTTGGCTTCATTTTCAAGGTAAAACTCTTTTTCCCCTAAAGAAATGTTTTCATCTGTAATTTTATGAAACTTTAATCCCAAAGGTCTTTTTGATGAAATACCCTTCTTTTGGAGCTTTGAGAGAGGCAATTCCCACCCCAAATCTTTGTGAAATTCTCTATAGACTTTGTCGCCCGGGAACCCATCCTTAGCGGACCAAACGGGCAAGGTTGACTCACTATCTCTCCCGAAAAATGCCACTCCTTTTTTTGAGCATATTGGAGCATATACTCCATACCTAGGCCTTGGTGTGGAGTTTAGAATCCCGTGTCCGTCAAGGATTGTATATCTAATTCCCGAGTTAAATAGTATTTCATCTAAACCCTCATAATATGCGCATTCAGGTAACCAAATACCTAAAGGCTTTGTTTCAAAAATATTTTCATGGCTCCTAATGGCTGTATTGATTTGTCCTTTTACAGTTTCAGGATTCTCCCTTAAAATTGGCAAATATCCATGAGTAGCAGCACAAGTAAGAATATCCAAATTTCCAGAGTTATTTAAAACCCTAAACTTCTCAATTAAATTTCCAGAACAATTTTGCCAGTATAAGTATTTATCATTAAGATTATTTTTTAAAAATGCAGAGGCATTTTTTTCTTCTGGTGGCAGTTCGCTTAGGAAATCATTCCTTGTTTTAATCCAGCTTGGGAAAGTCTCTTGAATTTGTTTATTATTTAGAAGTGATAATAATGTTGGAGACA
This sequence comes from uncultured Prochlorococcus sp., assembly GCA_902535175.1. GTDB lineage: Bacteria > Cyanobacteriota > Cyanobacteriia > PCC-6307 > Cyanobiaceae > Prochlorococcus_A. The sequence goes on along the minus strand of CACASR010000003.1, from coordinate 43,999 downwards.
AACTAATAGTAAGTTTTGTATTTTCATGATTTTCATTTTTGGAAGATTCTATTGATTGAAGTAGTGGTATATAACATTCCAGTATCGCCTGAAATAACCAATCCTCTTCTAAGGAGTTTTTTTCATTTTTTCTGACATAAGGTAGATGAGCATGAAAAACTATCGCTAACTGGCCTAAAAAATTATTTTTAGAGTATTGCCCATTCATACTTTTGTAATTTATGCCTATATTTCTATTAAAAATCGAAATTTTTTAAAAAAAAGGCTTTAATCTTAAAACAATACTTTAAAAATTTAAGTATTTGATTTTTTTTTTCAGAATTTTAACCAATATTATTTAAGTTAAAAACTTTCAGCAAATTATTATTGAACTAAATCTAGTCAAATTTTTTTAATTAGCTTAATATAAGTTTAGTTTATTCCTTCTGATGTCAAAAGATCCTGGAAGAATTTTGATATTCGATACAACTCTTCGAGATGGAGAGCAATCTCCTGGTGCAAGTTTAAATCTCGAAGAAAAACTTGCTATCGCCCATCAATTAGCAAGATTAGGAGTAGATGTTATTGAAGCTGGATTCCCGTTCGCAAGTCCAGGAGATTTTAAAGCTGTTAATAAAATTGCAAATGCAGTAGGGAAAGAAAATGGCCCTGTAATATGCGGTTTAGCTAGAGCGTCTAAAGGAGATATAAAAGCATGTTACGAAGCAGTAAGTCCAGCTCCCAAGAAAAGAATACATACTTTTATTGCTACAAGTGATATTCATCTTAAACATAAACTTAAAAAATCCAGAAAAGATGTTCTTCAAATAGTTCCAGAAATGGTTAATTATGCAAAATCATTAGTAGATGATATTGAGTTTTCTTGTGAAGATGCCTCAAGGAGTGATCCTGACTTTTTATACGAAGTGATTCAATTAGCAATTTCTGAAGGAGCGACAACAATAAATATCCCTGATACTGTTGGCTTTACAACTCCTAGTGAATTTGGCAAACTAATTGCCGATATAAATAAAAATGTTCCAAATATTGATGAGGCAGTAATCTCGGTTCATGGTCATAATGATTTAGGTTTAGCAGTTGCCAATTTTCTTGAGGCAGTTAAAAATGGAGCAAGGCAACTAGAATGTACCATTAATGGAATTGGTGAAAGAGCCGGGAATGCTTCACTAGAAGAATTAGTAATGGCACTTCATGTTAGGAAAAGTTTCTTTAATAGTTTTTTCAAAAGAAATCCAGATTCCCCAACTCCTCTTACAGCAATAAGAACAGAAGAAATAACAAAAACCTCTAGACTTGTCTCTAACTTAACTGGAATGACTGTACAACCAAATAAAGCAATTGTGGGAGCCAACGCTTTTGCACATGAGTCAGGCATTCATCAGGACGGGGTTTTAAAAAATAGACTAACTTACGAAATTATTGATGCAAAAACTGTTGGCTTGAGTGACAACAAAATTTCTTTAGGGAAACTTAGTGGAAGAAGTGCAGTAAGAGCAAGATTAGAAGAGATGGGATATGACTTGAGTCGAGAAGATTTAAATGATGCTTTTGCGCGTTTTAAGGATTTAGCTGACAGGAAAAGAGAAATTACTGATAGAGACTTAGAAGCAATTGTTAGTGAACAAGTTCAGCTCCCAGAAGCTAAATTTCAACTAAGTCTTGTACAAGTAAGTTGTGGTAATGCCTCTAAACCTACTGCCACCATTTCGCTTCTAAACACGGAAGATAATAGCGAGGATACTGCTGTATCAATAGGGACCGGACCCGTTGATGCTGTATGCGAGGCTTTAAATAAATTAGCTAAAGTTCCTAATGAATTAATTGAATTTTCTGTTAAGTCGGTTACAGAAGGAATTGATGCTTTGGGAGAAGTAACAATAAGAATAAGGAGGAATAATAAAATATATTCTGGTCATTCTGCAGATACAGACGTTGTAGTTGCTGCAGCGAATGCTTACGTTAATGCTTTAAATAGACTTGTATTTTCTGAGAAAAAAAATTCAATTCATCCACAATTTGATAATTTAGAGAATTCTGATAATAAATTGCTATCCAATCCTGCAAATTAAATTATTTTCTTAGGATTATTAAGTAGCATTAAAAAATAGTCTCCTAATACTGTAGATTAAACTAATAGTTTAAGTAGTAAATAATGAGAGAAAGGGTACTTGGATATTGGGCACTCTCGTGGGTTGGCTTAATCGGCAACATAATTGCACTTCCAATAATCGCATTAATAATAAGTTATGGGCCTCCACTAAAAGTTGCGAATATAACTCTTGCCATAAGTATTGGATGGCCTGCTGCAATTGTTGGGATAGTTTCTTCAGCAGCTCTTTTAGCAGAAAGAAAATGGGGAGTAACTTTAACTCTGGTATCTTTATCAATGGTAATTTCTGGTATGGGTCCTTATTCAGTTGTAAGGCTCATAACTCTTCAAGACATTTATGGAGTTGGTGGGTTTACTCTTTTAACAACATTATTAAGTACGTTAGCTCTTCTTTATTGGTGTAATCCGAAACATCGAAGAAGTATTAGGTTATAAAATTGAAAATCAAGAAAAAGTATTATTCTTGCTTGTTGGATACTGAATTCTTCTGTGTCTAATTCTTTTCCACACATTCAAGAATGCCCTTTTTATAAGAAAAATTTCTCCCTTCGACAAATTACTATCATCTAATTGCCCATCTTTTTTGCGCGAGTAGATAATATTAGAAATTGTTTCCAAAGCTTCTTTATCAGATGCATTAATATTCATAGCTCTGAGTGCTGCTTCACATCCATCCGCGAGCATTAAAATAGCTGTTTCTTTGGACTGAGGAATAGGGCCTTTGTATCTAAAATAATATTCATTAATGTCGAGATTTTTTTCTTTAGCTTTTTGAAAAAAGTATCCCATTTTAAGGGTACCTTGATGTTCAGGAATAAAATTAGCTATCAGTTTAGGTAGTCGATTTTTTCTCGCAAATTTCAATCCTTCATCAACGTGAGCCTGTAATACTTCTGCACTTTTAATCGGATCATCTAATTCGTCATGAGGATTTTTTGAACCATCCTGATTTTCAATAAACCAATTAGGGGCATGTAATTTGCCAACATCATGATATAACGCTCCGGTTTTAATTAGATCAATATCACCACCAATCATTCTTGTTGCTTCCTCTGCTAGACCACATATAAGTAAGGTATGTTCAAAAGTACCAGGAGCTTCTAAAGATAATCTTCTAATTAGAGGTTTCTCCTTATCAGCCAATTCGAGTAATCTTGCTTTAGTTAATAATCCGAATATGGACTCAAAAATAGGAATAAATAAAATCGTAAAAAGCATAGCTATTGCTAAAAGCAAAGAATCAGAAAATATATCACCATTAGCTAAGACAAAATCTTGCTTATTAACAAGAGATATTTTATCTTTACCTATCAATATCCATTGACTCAAGAACGATCCTATAGGGACAAAAATTGATAGTTGAAGTAACTGAGCTCTACTTCTTATTCTGCCTCCAAGAAGAGATACTGTTGAAGCACAAACTAATAAAATAAAAAATAAGTTGTTATTGATAACAATTTCTGGGTCAGGCCAAAAAAGAACAGCTATTGATACCCAAGCTAAAGCTGTTATGCTTCCCATTCCTTGGGATATTATTAATGCCGGTGGAATTATCATAGATAATGGACTTATGGCTGAAGCTAAGGATAATTTCGTAACTTGTACTGCTAAAAGAAGAGTAATGATCAAAAAGATCTGTCTTGAAGAAATTGTGGGATTCTCTTTTTTTGAAACTAATATCAAAACTCCGGAACTAATAAGTATTTCAGTAAAGATCAAAAGCCAAGAAAAAATATTTGCGATATTTAAAGGCGAGATAAGAAGTAGTTTATAAGAAGAAATTATTGAAATTAAAATGCATACTAAAAAAATTATGAGATTATCTATTCTTGAAATTTTAATTGGTTGTTTTTCTGGGACTTGACTTCGCCTCCATAAATAAAACAATTTCTTAAAGGTGGTTGTGATGTTTTGCACAGAATATAGATAAATCTATTTGAATAATTTAAAATTATAGGCATGCTAGGTATAAAAAGGAGATGTTTTTCTGAATGTCATTAAAATTAGACGGTAAAAAATTATCTCTTGAAATTGAAGAAAGATTAACTGACTATATCTCTAGTAATAAAAAAATTGCGAAAAGAGCTCCCGGTTTAGCTGTAATAAGACTGGGTGAAGACCCCGCGAGTGGTGTTTACGTAAGTAACAAAGAAAAAGCATGTTCAAGGATTGGAATAAAGAGCTTTATCTTTCATCTAAAAGATAGCGTAGAGCAAAAAGAAGTTGAACAATTAATAATCAAACTTAATTCTGATAAGGATATTGATGGAATGTTACTACAACTTCCCATCCCAAAGAAGTTTGACGAGCAAAAACTGATCAGCCAAATTAATCCAAGCAAAGATGTAGATGGATTAAACGAGATAAACATCGGCAAACTAGTGAAAAATGAGCGTGCGATGAGATCATGCACACCAGCAGGAATTATTAATTTATTAAGATCCCAAAATATTACAATTGAAGGTAAGAAAATTGTAATCATAGGAAGAAGTTTGCTTGTTGGGAAGCCCCTATCGCTTATGTTTTTGAATCTGAATGGCACAGTAACAATTACTCACTCTAAAACATTAAATTTGAATAAAGTTTGTAGAGAAGCCGACATTCTAATTGCGGCTGCAGGAAAACCTAATCTTGTAGATTCGAGTTTTGTGAAAGAAGGAGCAGTAATTATTGATGTTGGAATACATAGATTAAAAAGTTCCGACAAAAATCAAACCAGATTATGTGGCGATGTATTATTAGAAGATGTAATTTCTAAAGTATTTGCTTACACACCTGTACCAGGAGGTGTTGGACCAATGACAGTAACAATGTTACTTGTAAATACTATTTTTAGCTGGCAAAAACAATTTGGTCTATCATCAACCCTTAATGACCTTATGCCATAAACTCCAAGATGAAATTTTTTTTTACTAAAGGTATAAAATGACTGAAGTTATAAATAGTATTTCTGATTTTGAAAAATATCTTAAAAACACTAAAAAGGTTGTAGAAGAAGCACTCGATTTTTCCTTGGGCCCTGAGAATCCAGAGATATTAAGAGAATCAATGAGATATTCCCTCTTAGCTGGAGGGAAAAGAATACGTCCAATTTTATGTTTAGCATCTTGCGCACTGGCTGGAGGAGAACCCTCTCTTGCAGTTCCTACTGCGGTAGCAATAGAAATGATCCATACAATGTCCTTGATTCATGATGATCTGCCCGCCATGGATAATGATGACTTGAGGAGAGGAAGGCCCACAAATCATAAAGTATATGGAGATGCAATAGCTATTCTTGCAGGCGATGCTTTATTAACAAGAGCCTTTGAAATGGTCTCTTTAAGAAGCCCTGGAGTCGATCCAAATAGATTATTAAATGTAGTTGGAGAATTATCTCTAGTTGCTGGCGCACCAGGCCTAGTCGGGGGACAAGTTGTTGATTTGGAATGCGAAGGCAAAGAAGTCGACCTTAATACTCTCGAATATATTCATCTTCATAAGACTGGAGCTTTGTTAAAGGCCTGCGTAAGAACAGGCGCGATGATCGCAGGAGCTAACGAAAAACTATTACAAGCTCTGACTACATATGCAGAGGGAATTGGTTTAGCCTTCCAAATAATAGATGATATTCTTGATTTAACTTCAAGCAGTGAAAAGCTTGGTAAAACTGCCGGCAAAGATCTTTTAGCTGACAAAACTACTTACCCTAAATTACTTGGAATGGAGGAGTCAAAGAAAAGAGCATTTGATTTAGTTGAAAAAGCAAAAAAAGCAATTGAACCTTGGGGTGCAGATGCAAAGTATTTAATATCGCTAGCCGACTTTATTACAAATAGAGACAGTTAATTATTCTTAATTTATGTCTGAGTTTTTTACCTTTTTTAATAATTCAGTTCTTTTCTGGAGCTTATTATCCTGTTTGCTAGCTCAATTTTTTAAAATTGTATTCAATTTCGTTTCAACTGGAGAGATAAGATTTGGAATTATGTTCGAGACGGGCGGTATGCCTTCAAGTCATTCCGCCTTAATAACTGGTGCTACATCTGGTATAGGATATGAATTAGGATTTGATAGTTCAATATTCGCATTATCAGTTGCTATAGCACTAATAGTGATGTATGACGCTAGTGGTGTTCGAAAATCAGCTGGGATTCAAGCTGCAGAGATTAATAAACTATCAAAAAAACTTGACTCTCAATCTGAATTGCTGTTAAAAGAAACCCTTGGTCATACTAAAATTGAAGTCATGGTGGGGAGTTTTTTAGGACCATTAATTACTTTGCCTGGAATGTTTTTTTTAGGTTCTCCTCTTAAAATATTGGATTTAATAATAAATTAAGAATGCTTTGAAAAATTAATTTGGGTGGCATCTATAAAGTTTTTTGCTACTTCTGGAGAACTTGCCAAATGTAAGTGAATCCAACTTGCATGTAATTTTTCATCAAAAAAGCCTTCATTTTTGTATTCTGTTTTCCAAGATTTAATTTTCCATGGGGAAGGAAGTTTTTTCTGATACTCAGCTTTTCCATAATCAAGTTCAGATAAATTATTTTCAATTTCCCAATAATGAAATTCATGTCCTCTAATTAATTGATTTTGTTTAATGATTGGAGTATCTTTTAAACCCTCAATATATCTATAACCTACTGAAAGTTTACTTTTTTTGGATCTAAAAGGCAGAATGCCACTCATTTTATGATTATTGCCATTTTCATCTTTTATAAAGTCTCCTAAAATCATCATCCCTCCACACTCAGCATATATAAATCCATTTTTGCGGAATTTCCTTAACGAATTTAAGCTTTTTGTAGAGTTACTTATATGATCAGCATATTTTTCAGGGAAACCCCCAGGAATAATTAAAGAAGAAGCCTCATTAGGTATTTCTTCATCATCATAAATACTCCATGAAATCAGTGGTATGCCTATTTCACTCAAAAACTCCTTAGTTTCAGGGTATTGAAAATGAAAGATTTTATCTTCAGCAACTGCGATAGGTTTACTTTTGTCTATTTTAAAATCTTTAAAATTGACAGAATTAGGTATTTTCTTTTGAGGAGATTTCAGAAATTTTATAATAGAAAACACATCAAGATTTCTTTCTGCAAAATTTGCAAAATACTCAACATCAATTTCTTTTCCATTATCCATTGGAGATATCAAACCTAAATTAGCTTTGTTTAAAGTTATTTTTGAATCAGATGGTAAAAAACCAAGAATTTCGATTTCTTCATTTTTAAAAACTTCTTTGATTAATTTTTTATGTCTATCTGAATTAACGTTGTTAAATATAATTCCAGCTATTGACAACTCACTATCGAAATCTCTAAAACCTCGAATAGTCGCTAAAAGAGAAGCTACTTGACCTCTAGCATTAACAATAAAAAGTATTGGAGCATTAAGAAGTTTAGAGATATTTGCTGTACTGGAATATGTTGTTGACCCTAATCCATCAAACAGACCCATTGCTCCTTCAATTAATGAGAATTCATATTTCAAAGAATGTTTATAAAAACTTTCTTGAACCCATTCCTCTCCACTTAAAAAAATATCTAAATTCCTACAAATAGGTTGGCCAATTGAACTAAGTTGTTGTTGATCAAGATAATCTGGGCCAACCTTAAAAGTTTGTATCTTTATACCTTTTGAGAAAGCCCAACAAGATAGCAAAAGCGATAAGGTAGTTTTCCCACTATCAGTTGAAGGAGAAGATATTACACAAGGCATCTATTAGTTATTAAAACCATTAAAAATTTGAAGAGAAATTTTAATAGAATTTTCAAAAAGGGGACTGGTATTACCCCTACTACTTCCCAATAGTTTACTTACATCATACTCTGATGTAGAGAAAGAATTTGGAACAACTTGTTCAATTAATTCCATATTAGCCATTCCCCCTGCCTCAAGTCTCATACATTCCACTGATTCGCAGCCAAGTATTACACAAGTGTTATTTTTTTGAACCTCACTAATTTTTGAAATCAGCCTCAATCCAATGACTTGTCCTAAATGAATACTTGGATTTCCCAAAGATAAAGGATTAATAGAAGCAGATATTATTTCGCCATTAATTCTTTCAAATTCTATTTTTGTTGATTCTGTATCCCTTTCAGCTCTTAGAAAAGACCAACCAAGTTTATCGCTAATCCATGAAATCAAAAACAAAGCTTGAATAATATGATCTCCTGCAATATCAATATCAATATCAGTAATGTGATCTAAAATTGGTCTCCTCGAAGGCGGATCAAAAATCATTGCCAATGATTCCCTCCAATTTTTCAATCTAACCCAATTCAAATCATTAATAGCTTTAATTGAATTATTTAATTGATCTAAAACTTTTAAACATCTTTGAGGCGATCCCAGAGCAGTATCAATTATTAAACGTAAGCCATAATTAGTAAAATATTCGAAGATCTCAGGTGATTCATCCAAACTTCCATTCCACCACAACCATGACGGTAATTCATCAATAGATAATTCATCAATTATTTTTAATCCTTTATTAGATATGGAGGCCGAGTCCCCCCTAATAACAACTAAATCCCCACATATTGATTGCATAGCTGGAGTATCACTTAATGGACAATAAGCGGATACAAAAGTTTTGATATCTGAATTTTTATTTAATGTTGGAGCTAGAGTTATTAATCTTCTTGGATTCAATTTACTTATTGTTGATTCAAAAAATTGTCCTCTAAAATCTTCAAATTCTTTATTAGATAAATTTTCCTTCAACGAAGTCAATAATTCTTCACTATTAATAGAAGTAGTGATAGGAAGTCCTTGATCTAATATAAATTTTTTAGCAACTTCAATTATCTCTGGACTTAAATTCCCAGTAATTGGTCCATTTACTAATCCTTTTTGAACCAAACATTGTTCTAGCCAAGCAGGCTGCCAGACCATTAATGTAAAAGTGTTAGCTCCACTATTATCTTTATCTTCTGAAATCCATAATTTATTAAGGTAATTAGAAATTTCCTGATAAGGCAGCTCTAACGGTGTTTGGAGTGTTAGTTGAGGTTTCATTTTTAGGGTCTACGCCAGAAAATATTATCTTTTGAAATTAATTGATCAGACTCAGGAGGGCCCCACGTCATGGATTCATAATTATAAATAGGTAACTTCCAAGGAGAGTTATCCATCAATTCTATTAATGGCGTATAAAGTTTCCAGGCTGCCTCTACTTCATCACTTCGAGTAAATAAGGTTGGGTCAGAAAGCATTGCATCAGCTAATAATCTTACATAGCCCTCATCTGAGGGTTCCCCAAATGATTCATCATAAGAAAATTCCATCTCAACAGGTCTTGACTTCATTCCAGAACCTGGAGATTTTACCTCAAATTTGAAGGTAGCACCTTCATTTGGCTGAATTCTAAGGATAAGTTGATTTGGGGCAGGATTTATTATTGTTGATTCAAATAAATGAACTGGAACGTCTTTAAAAGTCAAGACTATTTCGCCAAGTCTTTTAGGTAATCTTTTACCTGTTCTCAAATAAAAAGGAACCCCTTGCCAACGCCAGTTATCAACAAAAACTTTTGTCGCAATATAAGTTTCTGTTGTGCTATTACAGTTAACACCATCTTCCTGCCTATATCCTTTGAGTCGATTTGAAATATTTCCTCCCTCTCCATATTGACCTCTTATGCAACAATTCCACGGCTCATTTTCGTCAGCAAGTTTTGAAGCTTGAAGAACCTTAGCTTTTTCATTTCTTATTGCTTCTGGTTCAAACTTTCCAGGAGGTTCCATTGTAGTAACAGCAAGCATTTGAGTCATATGATTTTGAAGCATATCCCTTAAAGCACCAGAGCTTTCGTAATAACCTGCCCTATCTTCAACACCCACTGTTTCAGATGAAGTAATTTGAACGCTTGATATATAATTTCTATTCCAGATTGGTTCAAAAATAGTGTTAGCAAACCTCAAAACAAGAATATTCTGAACTGTCTCTTTACCTAAATAATGATCAATCCTATAAATCTGACTTTCTTCAGCACAACTTTGAACGATCTTGTTCAATTTTTTTGCACTTGAATAATCTCTTCCAAAAGGTTTTTCAATCACTAAACGACTTTTCTTAGGGTCATCTAAAAGCCCAGCTGCTTTGAGAGCTTTACATCCACTTGCATAGAAATTCGGAGATACTGATAAATAAAATGTTCTATCCCCATGAGTAGCTTGTATTTTATCAATTTCACTTAATCTTCTAGAAAGCTTTACGACATGATCACTTTGTTGTAAGTCAACAGGTTCATAAAAAAGATAATTAGAAAATTGTTCCCACTCCCTTTCTTTACCGGATATTTGATTTGATAGCTTTACTTTCATCTTTTCTCTAAACTCTTTATCAGTCCAAGGTCTTCTCGCACAACCAACTATTCCAAATTCACTTGGAATTCTTCTTTGCAAAAAGAGTTCAAATAAGGCTGGTATTAATTTTCTATGAGTAAGATCTCCACTAGCACCAAATATTACTAAGCATTGTGGAGAAATAACTCTTTCCTGCCGTAAACCTAACCTTAAAGGATTACTTAAAATTGAAGGCATATTTTTAGTATTCTTTATTTAAAATCCTCTTTTTTTCAAATATTAGCTACATATTGTGTCTAAACCAAAAAGTATTTAGTGAGTGAAACTTAAATCTAAACATAAAAATTTTAATAAGTTTCTACGTGCCATCTTCCTGCTTTTTTTAATTGAGGTCTTAATTCTGACCAGTTCAACCCTTTTTCTTCTGCTGCCTTTGTCATTGCTTCATCTATTCCAGGTTCCATACCCTTTAATCCACAAAGATATATGTGTGTCTTTTCATCTTCAATCATATTGAAAAGTTCATTGGCCGACTCTAAAACTCTATCTTGAATGTACATCCTTCCACCTTTTGTATTTTGCTGCTCACGACTAATAGCTTTAGTATATTTAAAATTATCTGGATTATCGGTAAGGTATCTTTGAAGATCTTCCTCGTATAACAAATTAGCTGATTTTGGCGCTCCCATAAATAGCCAAGCTTTACCCTTGAAATTCCATTTATTTTTTTCTTTTTCAGTTGGCTCGAACATTCTTCTTAAATAAGCCCTCATTGGTGCTATTCCAGTTCCAGTGGCCAACATAACAACGTTTGCGTCCTCTTCATCAGGGAGAAGCATTTCTTTTCCAACAGGACCTGTTATTTTTACTTTATCTCCAGGCTTAATATCGCATAAGTAAGTGGAGCAAACACCATTAATTGTTTCTCCATCTTTTTCGTACTGAAGCTGTCTTACACATAATGAGACAGTATTACCCTCAAAATTATCTCCATGCCTGGTGCTTGCAATTGAATATAGTCTTAACTTATGGGGCTTACCATTGGAATCTTCACCAGCAGGCATAATACCTATACTTTGACCCTCAACATAATTTAAGAAAGGATCACTATCTTTTAAATCAAAAGTAATATGATTTACTCTACCGATAGCTCCCTCTTTTAGAAGACTATAATTTTCTATTACTGTTCCTTCATAAGGTGTCTTTGGTCTATAAATATTAACTGGAACATCAGCGTGCTTTTTCTTCATAGGTTTTTTCTCAATATTAGTAATCTCATCATTTTTTGGTGATTCTGTTTTTATTTCGGAATTATTTGAAGTGGTTTTTTTAACCTCTACTTTTGATTCAACTTTTTTCGGCGCTGAACTTTCCGCTTTTATTTCTGGTTTTTCAACTTTTTTTTCAACCTTCTTTGGCTTATTTGCCTCAGCATATTCTATAGCTCTTTTATTAAAGAAAGTCATGATGAAGTAAAAAACACCGATCACAATAGGGATATGAGCTAATCCACCAGCGATAACTTTTGCTTGAGAGTAAACCATTTTGTAAACTTATTTATATATGAGATTATCAATTTGTAGTTTAATTTGTAGTGATTTCACAAAAATGGTTACGTTTTGAGATCGGAATATATTTAAGAAATTATTTTTATTTTTCAGTATTTGTTGTTTTTATTTGTATAGTTACACAGAAATAAATTTTTTATCTATTAAAAAATTCATTTATGGTTAATCCTCAAGAATCACTAGATCATTCAAGAAAAGATGACTATAGGACAATTGAGCAGACTATGGAAAAGCTTTCTGGCGGAACAAGACGACTAGCAGCTCAACTTACAACTTCTGCAAGTTTCGATTCTTTGTGGAGTGTTCTAACAGATTATGATCGACTAAATCTCTATATACCAAATCTTTTATCAAGCAAAAAAATATTTCAGAAGGAAAATAATGTCCATCTTAAACAAGTTGGGGCTCAAGATTTCCTTGGTATGAAATTTTCAGCCGAAGTAACTATCGACTTATTTGAAGATAAAGACCTTGGCTTATTAAAATTCAATTTAATAAAAGGGGATTTCAGAAAATTTGAGGGTAGTTGGAAAATTCAAAGCATTAAAAATACCTCAAAAAATTCACTAATTTATGATCTTACTGTTCAAGGTTGTCAGTGGATGCCAATAGGCATGATAGAGAAAAGATTAAAAAAAGATCTTTCCGAAAATTTAATTGCCGTAGATAAGCAAGCCAAAACATCAGAAATATTTTGAAATTTTATGTAATAGCCCCAAGGGGATTCGAACCCCTGTCGCCTCCGTGAAAGGGAGGTGTCCTAGGCCTCTAGACGATGGGGCCAGGAAATTAGCATGACAGCTTATTAAAAACTAAGAGTAAGGCTAGCCTTTCGTCAAGTATTGTTGCTCTTTGTTTTGTCCTTGCCACACAGGAACTGTGAAATGGAAGCAAGAACCTACACCAAGTTCAGATACGACCCATATTCTTCCTCCGTGGACTTGTACTATTCTCCTACACACTGATAACCCAATGCCAAATCCTGAAGTTCCTTCAGAGGTCTGAGGAAGTCTAACCCTATCAAGAAAAATTCTTTTTTGTTCGCTTAAAGGAATACCTGCACCTTTGTCACAAATTGTTATTTCTACCCATTGATTTGTCTTATGAATCATAGTGATTTTTATAGATCCAGAGTCTTTAGAAAATTTAATAGCATTTTCGATTAGATTTAAAAATACTTGCCTCATTCTTCTTTGATCTGCAAATACACTTGGCAAATCAGATGGAATATCAGTATCAATTTCAATATTCCTTAATCTCCAGAATTTTTCTAATTCGAGTATTACCTCAGCACTAATATTACCTAAATCAATTTTCTGAGGATTAAATAAAGCTTCCCATTTAGTTGTTCCGACCTCCAAAAGATCCTGAGATAAGAGTTCAATTTCTTCAAGACGTCTTTTAATTACCTCCTGCAATTTTGAAATATCTATTTGTCCGAGTTTTTGACTTTGAACAGCCAAAGTAGCAGCAGTTAAAGGTGTTCTTAGTTCATGTGCGACCATTCTTAATAATCTTTCCTGAGATTCTATTCTTTTTGTTAATGTCTCATTTTCTTGCCTTAAAACAAGAAGTTCGTCTTCCAATAGAAATTCTTTTTGAGTTCTTGTTGAATCAATTTTGGATGGCTGCAAATTAATGCCAAGATTTTTTGTTAAGCCTTCCTGTGACCACCTTGGTAACCATTTTTGCAACTGAGTGAAAATATTACTTCCAGCAAAAATTTGCTTTGGAGCTGGGGAAACCTTTATAAGAGCAGGAATTGCGACTAATCTATGTAATTCAAGTAATTCTGGCTGCTCTGTGGGTTCAGAGATCTGAAGAGATATCTTAAATTCACAATCATCTGATTCTAAATAAGCTATTAAGGACTTAATGTCATTACTAGAAAGTTGATTTCTAGCTGCCACAAGTATTAGTTTTAGCTCTTTTTTATCATTCAAATGAATTCCTCTGAAGTGTTGAAAAGCTGTTAATCCTTATAAACACCTTAAGATATTTTTTTTTATTTTACAGATAGGCTATTAAATAAATAGGACTTTTTTATAAATGGTTGCTATTAATCCTAAGAAAAATTTACATTTTGGTGAAAACCCTCCTGAAATCAACTTAAATAGTAATTTAAAAAGGTGGTTTTCCAGGAATATTGGATTATGGAAATCTAATAGAACATATTTTCTTGATGAAGCACAAAAAACTTATAATTTAAGTATGAATATAGATATTCAAACTCTCGAGAGTAAATCCGAATGGGAATCGCATTATAAATTTACTTGGTATCCAGAAAAAAAATATAATTTCTTTGAAGAAAATCCCCAATATAAAGAACGAGGAGAAATGCATGCATTTTTAAAAGGCCATCAACTTAAGAGGGAAAATTTTTATTTAAGTAATGATGAAGGTATTTCAAATATTAAGCAAGTCGACGAACACGAAATGATTTTTGAATCTTCTTACAAAGATTGGTATATTCTTGAACATACAAGACTTGTAGATTCTGACAATTATAGATTTAGGGTTATATATTCATGGAACAAAGATATGCTTAAAATAGTAGAGAATCATCACGAAATTAAAATTATTAAATAAATTTTGTAAGCAGATTTAATTTAAAAAATAAAAAATGTTATTTTAATAATATGAATTAAAAATAAATCAAATATGAGTTTTAAAATATCTAGATTTTTTGCAATCCCTTTAATTTTTTCATCCTTTTTATTTGATACAAATAATGAATTTAATAAAGTAAATGCAAATGTTAAAAATTCGCCTGCCAATAAAAATGATTTAGATTTATATCATGGGATGGGTGTTTCATTTCTATGTAATGCGACAAGAAAAGGATTTGATTTGGATTTCCCAAAAACATTAAACGTTGCCTCAGCTACGTTCGCATCAGTAGTATCACAAAAACATGGAGGGAAAATAATAGAGAAAAAGAAAGAACAAACAGTTGATATGAAACAATTACAATTTATTGCATCTCTTCAATTAGTTGAATCAGCTCTTCAAGTGTGTCCAGATAATGTTCCTGAAAAGATCGAAAAACAATTTAAGATTGAAACTGAAAGACTCAAGAAATTACAAGGGTTGTAAAAAATAGTTTCATTTATCTAAACATAGAACTAACAGAACTTTCTTCGTGAATTCTCCAAATAGCTTCCCCCAGCATATTTGCGACAGAAAGAACTTTTAACTGTGGAAAATTATCTTTATGAATAACTGGTATGCTGTTAGTCACAATAACTTGTTCGAAAAGATTTTTAGAACTTAATCTTTCATAAGAAGGAGGCGAAAATACAGCATGTGAGGCACATGCAAATATTCTATTAGCTCCTTCTTTTTTTAGTAAATTTGCTCCAGAACAAATTGTACCTCCCGTGTCTATCATGTCGTCTATAAGAATAGCCGTTTTACCTTTGACTTCACCGATAACTGTTAGACTTTCAGCGATATTATGCGCAGATCTCCTTTTATCAATGATAGCCAACGGCGCATCCTTCATTAATTTCGCGAATGCTCTTGCTCTCGCCACCCCGCCTACATCAGGAGAGACCACAACTATTTCTTCTAAATCTAAAGTTTCTAAATAATCAATTAATACAGGTGAACCGTAAATATGATCACATGGTATATCAAAGTAACCTTGTATTTGAGCCGAGTGTAAGTCCATCGCTAAAACTCTATCAACTCCTGATTTCTCTAGTAAATTAGCAGTTAATTTTGCAGTAATAGACTCTCTTCCTGAGGTCTTCCTATCTGCCCTTGCATATCCAAAATACGGAATTACAGCCGTTATTTGTCTTGCAGACGCTCTTTTACACGCGTCAACCATGATCATTAGCTCCATTAAACTATCGTTTACAGGAGCGCATGTAGGTTGTATGAGGAATACATCACAACCTCTAATAGATTGCTGAATCTGAACATAAAGTTCTCCATCTGCAAATCTTTTAGATATTAAAGGTACATTTTCAATCCCTAAGTATGATGCAATTTCTTCAGCTAATTTAGGGTTTGTTGTCCCACTTACTAACCTTAATCTACTATTAGTTAGATTAAAGTTCGATTCTTTACTCTGCATTGCCGTGATAAAACTTGTCACGAAATGTGCACCATAAAACTATATTCTTATCGTAGTCGTTAATGTGAATTTCGCAAAAGATAATGACTAGATGTTTTCAAAAGTTACCTCAATTAAGCAAAAAATTGTTGATTCAAAATCAGAATTTTTATTTATCCAGACTTAAAAACCAACAATAATATTTGTCAATTAAAAAAAATTTGTATAAGGTTTAATTTAGACAATTAAAAACACGTTAAGTGTAAAGAATCAAAATATATTGAAAACATGCCTATAGATTCAATTATTGCAAGAAAATCATTAGGTGTACTTATGCATCCAACATGTATTCCCGGAGGAAGAGTATGTGGAACTTTTGGGAGAGGAGCTAAAGAGTGGATAAAAAAACTTCATAAGCATGGAATTGAATACTGGCAATTTTTGCCTCTTACACCTACTGACTCTACAGGTTCTCCATATAGTTCCCCATCTAGTTTTGCACTAAACCCATGGTTTTTGGATATAGAGGATTTAATCGAAAAAGGTTTTATCACCATTTCAAATAAAGAAAATCTAGGTCCAATAAATAAGAATAATCATTTTGATTTTGATATTGCAGATGACTTAACAGAAAAAATAGGCCTCCTCCTTTTGCAAGGTTGGAGTTCACAATCTGAAGAAAGAAAAATTAATTTTAACAAATGGGTTAGTAGGCATTCTTGGGTTGAAGATTATGCAACATTTGTTGTTATCAGAGAGGAATTTAATATGTTGCCTTGGTGGGATTGGCCTCAAGAATTTAAAATAAAAAATAACAAGTTCTTAAAATCGTGGATTAAGAAAAAAAGTGAAGAGATCCTCATTAAAAAATTAATACAATGGCATCTTGATGAGCAATGGAGTGTCATTAAAAAATTTGCAAAATCAAGAAATATTAAGCTGATAGGAGATTTACCTTTTTATGTCTCCAGAGACAGCGCCGACGTATGGAGTAATAAATCATTGTTTTCAATTTTTAAAAATGGAGATTTAATCTTTCAAAGTGGTGTCCCACCTGATTATTTTTCATCAACAGGACAATTATGGGGTACCCCAACTTACTTTTGGTCAAAGCATAAAAGGACTAATTTCAATTGGTGGAGAAAAAGATTTCAAAGACAATTTGAACTTGTGGACATATTGAGATTTGATCATTTCAGGGGTTTAGCAGGTTACTGGAGAGTTAATGGCAATTCTAAAACGGCAATTATTGGTAAATGGATAAAGTCTCCAGGCAAAACACTCCTAAATAAAGTAAAAAAGGATCTAGGAGGTAACTATCTACCAATTATTGCGGAGGATCTGGGAGTAATAACTCCAGATGTAGAGAAATTAAGGAAAAACTTCGAACTTCCTGGCATGAAAATATTACAATTCGCTTTTGATGGCAATGAAGATAATCCTTATTTACCTAGAAATATTGAAGGAGAAAATTGGGTTGTTTATACAGGTACTCATGACAACTCTACTTCTGTTTCATGGTGGAAATATTTAGATTATGAATCCCAAAAAAGAATAAAAGATGAGTATAAATTTTCAGAAAATCCTTCTTGGGATTTGATAGAAATTGGCATGAAAACGAATGCTAATCTTTTTATCGCTCCATTACAAGATCTATTATCTCTAGACGATTCAAGTAGATTAAACAAACCTGGCACCACAAAAAATAATTGGAAATGGATGTTAAATCGTCCTTTAGAAGAAATAGAAGATAATATAAGAATGTTTAGTGAGCTTGGAAATAATTTTGGGAGAACTCTTAATTAGAATTAATTAAAAATTATTTATCAACAATTTGATTTTCAATATTTTGAATCTCTATAACATTTACATTTAAAATAAAATATCTTTTTAATATAAATATAGTTAGAACTAATATAAAAAAATACAAAAAACTTCCTTGCCATGTATTGATAAGATCAAATTTCCTTAATAGAAAATCCTTTCCCTCTTTCTTTAAAATTTTTCTTTCTTTAACTGCTAACTTTAATAATGTATTTTTTTTTAATACTAAGCATTCCTCTAATTTAATTAATATAGATCTTATAAAAGGATACTCTGGCCTAATATTTTTATTATTATCTTCAATAGATTTTATTATTCGTTCAGGAATTCTTGAAATGTATGACAATTCTTTAACTGTAAGGTTTTGTTGTATTCTTGCTTCTTTTAGTAACTTTGAAATTTCAATATATTGGTCAACCAATCCAGAACTTAAGTCTTTATTTTTTTCAGATTTTTTGTTAAGTAAAAAGAGATTTTTCAAAATATTCATTTAATTTCCAAAAAAATAATCTTTTTTACTTTTCATGTTTAAAACGTTACAACCAATTCTAATCGAATTAAAATCATAAGTAAGTTAATTAGATGTAAATATAAAAACTAAACTGTAGAAATAATATTTTGAACTGCACTTTTTGCAATATTCAGAGGGCTAAAAGTATCCCTAATTAAAGCTAAGAGTTTTTTTGCGTCACTAAATTCTAATTTTTCATCTTTTATAAGACTTAAAAGAAGATTCTTCCTAACTTCGGATCCTTTTTTACTGACAAATAATTTCAATCCAGCGTTCGCAACAGGTATGAGATCTGAATTAATGTTCTCTGAATCTTTAAATAAAATGTTTAATAAACTTTCAACTTTTTCAATTTGGATTTGACCTTTTTTATCAAAAACAACTTCTAAAAGTATTTCTAAAATCTCTTCAGAATTATCGGTCAGTAGTTTTTTAGCAATATATGGATAAGCTATTTTTAAAATTTTAAATTCAGGATCTAACCTTAGTGCTAAACCTTCTTGACTAACAACGGCTCTTATTATTAAGGCAAACCTACTGGGAACTCTAAAAGGATAGGAATACATTAGTTTTGAGAATTTGTCGGTTACATTTTTAAGATTAAAATTACCAACCTCTGCGCCAAAAGATCCTCCTAGAACTTCTTTTAGTGGTTCAACAAGTTTTTGAAGATCTTGTTCTTTAGTTAAAAAACCTAATTTCTGGAAATCTTCTGCTAGAAGATAATATTCTTCGTTAATTATGTGAACAATTGCTTTAATAAGAGTAAGTCTATCTGAATTTGTAATAGTATCCATCATTCCGAAATCAACATAAGCTAAATTCCCACAATCTGAATTTCCTCCTTTGAGAGCAAACATATTTCCTGGATGTGGGTCTGCATGAAAATATCCAAATTCAAATAATTGCTGCAGTCCACTAATGACACATGTTTTTATAAACGAAGCAGGTATTAAGTTATTTTCCTCTAGTAAAGCTCGATCTCTTAACTTAACTCCATCAATCCAAGAAGTTGTGATTACCCTTTTGGATGAGAACTGTTTTTCTAATTTAGGGATAAAAATATTTGGATTTTCTTTGAATAAATTTGCAAACCTCAAAGCATTTTCGGCCTCTTTTTGATAGTCAATTTCATCAAAAAGTGCCTTGCCGAATTCATCTATTATTTCTCCAATTCCAACACCTATATTTAAAGGTAAGAGTGGGGATAAAAAAGTTGCTAAATACCGTAAGATTACAACATCCCTTCTTATGAGAAAGTATAAATTTGGCCGTTGTACTTTCACAGCTAGATACGAATTATTTATTTTTGCTTTATAAACTTGACCTAAGCTTGCTGAAGCAATTGGACTATCTGGAAACTCTTCAAATAATTCATTAGCAGGGGATCCAAGTTCCTCTTCAATGATTTTTAAAGCAATTTTGTGTTCAAATGCAGGGAGATTATCTTGCAATTTTGTAAGTTCTGTAAGCCAATCTTGTCTAACAAGATCTGGTCTAGTTGAGAGTGCTTGACCTAATTTGATAAAACAAGGGCCTAAATCCGTTATTACATCAAATAGATACTTAGAGAGATTTTTTTGTACATTTTTATTTTTACTGTTACCTTGAAAAAGTATTCTTAAAAAAAGAAAAATAAAAGTTAAAAGGATATATAAAACTCTTGGGATAAAAATCCATGGTCTCAAAATCAACCAAAGTAAATCATCTTTTGCTGAATATTTCGAATAAGATTTTTTCATTAAAGTTAAAAAATATCAAAAAAGATTACTACTTAAACCATTCTATATATGTCAATAATACTTTATGAGCATTTCATCTTTTCTAACTAAAAAGTTTTTAAAGTCTTTATTCTTTCCAGCTCATAACAGAGGGGCAGCTTTGCCAAAAAAATTAGTGCAGTTATTAAAATATCCACCCGGGTATTGGGACCTGCCCGAACTACCAGAAATAGGCTCCCCAGTATCCCAAAGCGGATTAATTGCTAAATCCCAAAAAGAATTATCCGACAAATTTGGGGCCAAAAGATGCTTTTTTGGAGTTAATGGAGCTTCAGGATTAATACAATCAGCGGTAATTGCGATGGCAAATCCAGGTGAACATATCCTGATGCCTAGAAATGTTCATATAAGTGTTATAAAAATCTGTGCGATGCAGAATATAAATCCAATATTTTTTGACCTAGAATTTTCAACTGTAACGGGGCATTACAAACCAATCACAAAACTTTGGTTCGAAAATGTATTTAAAAAATTAAATTTTGATGAGAATAAAATTGCAGGAGTTATTCTTGTAAATCCCTCTTATCAAGGCTATGCCGCAGATTTAGAGCCTTTAATAGATTGTTGCCATCAAAAAAATTTACCTGTTTTAGTTGATGAAGCCCATGGTTCATATTTCCTTTTTTGTGAAAACCTTAATTTGCCAAAACCGGCCTTATCATCAAACGCTGATTTAGTGGTTAATTCATTGCATAAGTCACTCAATGGATTAACTCAAACGGCGGTACTTTGGTACAAAGGGAATCTAATAAATGAAGATAGTTTAATCAAAAGTATTAATTTACTGCAAACTACCAGTCCAAGTTCCTTATTACTTTCTTCTTGTGAAGAGTCTATTAGGGACTGGCTTAACAAAAAAAGTTTATCAAAATATCAAAAAAGAATTTTAGAGGCAAAAAGTATTTATAAAAAATTAATTCAAAAAAATATTCCTCTCATAGAAACTCAAGACCCCTTAAAAATTGTAGTAAATACCTCTAAGGCTGGGATTGATGGGTTTACTGCTGATAATTTTTTTTATAGGAATGGACTTATTGCCGAATTACCAGAAATGATGACTCTCACTTTTTGCTTAGGATTTGGGAATCAAAAAGATTTTCTTAATTTATTTGAAAAGTTATGGAAAAAATTACTATTGAATTCCAAAACATCAAAAAATTTAGAAGTACTCAGATCGCCCTTTAAATTAGTGCAAGCTCCCGAAATCGAAATTGGAATTGCTTGGAGAAGTAAAACTCGGAGTATTTCTTTTTCACAATCATTAAATAAAATATCTGGAGATATTATTTGCCCTTATCCTCCTGGGATACCTATACTTATTCCTGGCGAAAAAATTGATATAGATAGGTTTAACTGGATAAATAATCAAAGTTTATGTAACAAAGATCTGGTAAATTTTAATATAAGAGTCTTAGAAACATAGCAAATTTCATATGAGATTAAGAAGCGGGTTACTTATAGGGATTTTTGGTTTAATTGTTGTTTTAATGGGGGGATGGTTTTTTACATTGGCAACTGCTCTGCTTACATATCTAGCATTATTAGAATTTTTTAGAATGGCAGAATTTAAAGGAATAAGACCAGCTACAAAAACCACATTATTTTCATCTTTCATTATTATAGTTTCTACTTATCTTGAGACTATTGGTGCACTTGAAGGAGAAATTTCAAATTCAATTTTGCCAATCTGTTCAGTTGGGATATGCACTTGGTTACTTTTGCAACCAAAACCTGGGACAATTTCAGATATAGCAGCCTCTATTTTTGGTTTATTCTATTTAGGCTTTTTACCTAGTTACTGGATTAAGTTAAGGGGATTAGATTCAGTGATAATAAGTTCAAATAAGGGTATTATGTCGTTTGAGAACTTATCAAACACTACAGGTCTTCATTTAACTTTAACTTCTTGTTTTTTAATTGTAGCTAGTGATATTGGTTCTTATTTTATTGGGAAGTCATTTGGTAAAACATCTCTATCTCCAATATCTCCGAGCAAAACTATAGAAGGTTTAATTGGAGGAATATCCTGTTCAACTTTACTAGCAATATTTTTCGCATTTTTATTGAATTGGGAAAATCCATTATTTGTTGGAATAATATATGGAATTTCAATTTCTCTTATGGCATTAGTTGGAGATTTAATTGAATCTATGATGAAGAGAGATGCAAAAATAAAAGATTCCGGAACTTTTTTACCGGGACATGGAGGAATTCTTGACAGAATTGACAGTTACATCTTTACTCCATCTGTTTTGTATTATATTTTTATAATTTTCAAGTATCTAAACTAATTAAAAATCTTTTATTCCAAAAAATAATCTTGAATAATTTTACTAGATAATGATGGTAGATCTATATGTGGAAGATGACCACAATTTTGTAACCCTACAAAATTTAATTTTTCAATACTTCTTATATTTTTAATCTCTTTTTTCCCAAGAATTCGATCATTTTCTCCACATAATGTTTTAATTGGGATATTTTGGATATATTTTTGAGTTCCTGCGAACCCACCACTTTTTGCAAAAGATGCAAGTGAATTCCTCCATCCTTGGCAACCTAAATGGATTGAAGCAATTTGCTCTTCCATTTTGCCAACGCATTCATCTGGGAAAGCAAATGCCTGCCTACAAAGACTTTTCCTGACCTGAGGCAATCCAAGAAATGAAGCGCCAATTTGATTAAGAGGGAAAGGGATACTCTTAGGTTCTCCAAACAATCCGGCGGGGGACAAAAGGATAATTTTATCAATAGAATCAGGAATTTCAAAAGCAAGTTTTAAGGCTGTTGAGCCTCCCATTGAGGCACCAATAATTTTTAAATTCTTGGCTATCTTTAAGGTCTTAAGGAGATCAATTAGATGTGAAATTATTTTCGAGGAATTGTATTCATTTGTTGCGCACCTGGGACTAAAACCAAAACCCAGCAGATCAGGAACAATAACTTGAAAATTTTTTTTTAGTGATTTATATATTCTCCTGAATTCTAAAAAACAACTATCAAAACCATGTAGAAGAAGTATAGGTTGACCTTTACCTCCCATAACTACTGGGAATTTTAAAGAGTTCCAGTTTTGGTTGAGTTTTATCCACTTAACATCATTTGCCAAATAAAGACCTAAAGGGTCTAACAATGACAATTTGGCACTTTCAAAAAATTTCGCATTTGAATCACTTAATTGTTCAAAATTGTTTTTAGTCACAAAAATGTTTATATTTTAATTTTTTGTTGTTCAAAATTTGAAATGACCTCTATTATGTCCCGTTTATTAATTTCAAAAGGCAAAAAGTGAATCTCAGATTTATCTCGACAAGTAAAATCAGCAATTTTCTCTAAATTATTATTTTCAAAAACATTTATTCCAAGTTGACCAATAGTAGTTGGCAAATTCAATTCTTTCATGAGAACAAATAATTGTTTAATTGATTGATTAGCTAATTTATTATTATTTTTCATTTCTTCTAATCTTAATTGCAATAATAATCCAACCCCAACAATCTCACCATGTAAGAATTTATTAGGGGTGATTATCTGAGTAATTGCATTATGAATAGCATGTGCTGCTGCAGTCCTACACTTTTCTCCACCAATGCCACCAACTAGTCCTGCTGTAAGTCCACATGCTTCTACAGTATTTTGCCAGGAATGATAATTTTCAAATTGCCCCTTAAACGCTTTTTCTCCATCTATTAATAATTGATCTCTTAAAACTCTTGATATCTGAATTGCTTGTTGAACAAGACCGTCATCTATCCTTGAACTTGTTATTGAGGATTCGTACCATTTTGCCAAGGCATCTGCTATACCACTTGCAAGTGTTCTAGATGGGGCTGTTTGAATAAATTTATGATCATAAACTAGTATTTTAGGACAAGATCTTAATGCGACATCCTTTATGAATTGACCATCCTTTGTATATATATTTGATAAGGCTGTCCAACCTGCACATGTAGAGGCGCTAAGGGGGACTGTAATACAAGGAATATCAAGAGACTCGGCTATATATTTTCCAGAGTCTAGAACTTTACCACCTCCAGCTGCGATGACAGAATCATTTTTATTATTTGAAATGATATTCTTAACTCTTGAAATATCTTCGTAACAACAATCAAATTGTAAATTAGCAGAATTAACATTAAGGTTTTGATTTTTTAAATCATTAAATATATTATTTCTCAAATTATTCGTTTGAATCCCTCTACCTAGAATTAAAGGACTTTTAGTTAATTTAGTAATTTGAGGTAAAGATTCTTCCCAAGCAAAATTTCCCCTAAATATAGTTTCTGGAGAGATTGACTGCATATTTAATTTGAATGATTAGAAATTAGCACCTGCTAGCTCTTGAGAAGATTCTTCAGAAGAGATATTTATTGTAACTTTTTTATTATCATCTATATCCACTAAAGCATTGTCTCCATCTTTTATTCTCCCAGAAAGAACTTCTTCAGCCAAACTATCTTCGAGTAAACGCATAACTGCTCTTCTCAAAGGTCTTGCTCCGTATGAAGGATTATAACCTTCTTCAACAAGTCTTTCTTTGAAAGCGTCAGTGACATTTAATTTAATGCCTTTATCTTTTAATCGGACAAAAACTTCTTGCAACATTATTTCAGCAATTTCCTTAACTTCATTTTTAGTTAGTTGTCTGAATACAATTATTTCATCAAGTCTATTTAAAAATTCAGGCCTAAAGTATTGTTTAAGTTCTTCATTGACTAATGATTTAATTCTATTATATTGGCTATCTTCAACTGAATCACCTGAGAATTCGAATCCTAGTCCTCCTCCTCCTTTCTCGATTACTTTTGAACCTATGTTAGAGGTCATTATTAATAATGTATTTTTAAAATCTACTGTTCTACCTTTGGAATCAGTTAATCTTCCGTCTTCAAGTAGTTGCAATAATAAGTTGAAAACATCTGGATGTGCCTTTTCAACTTCATCAAATAAAACGACTGTGTAAGGACGTCTTCTGACCGCTTCAGTGAGCTGGCCACCTTCATTAAAACCAACATAACCAGGAGGCGAGCCAATAAGTTTACTTACTGTATGTCTTTCCATAAATTCTGACATATCTAATCTGATCATTGCTTCTTCACTACCGAAGAAATATGAAGCTAAAGATTTAGTCAATTCAGTTTTACCAACACCAGTAGGACCAGAGAAGATAAAACTTGCAATGGGCCTATTAGGATTTTTTAATCCAACTCTTGCTCTTCTTATAGCTCTTGAGACAGCCTTTACAGCTTCATCTTGTCCAATTAGCCTTTGGTGTAGCGTTTCCTCCATATTAAGAAGCTTGACTGATTCAGTTTCTGTTAATTTTTGAACAGGAACACCTGTCCATGAAGCAACAATATGAGCTACATCCTCTTCACTAACAAGGGGACTTTGTAAAAGTTTTGAATCACTTTTTACAGAATTATCAGCATCAGATTGATCTAAAGCTGTGGATTCTTTTTTATTGTCCAATACCTCTTTAATTTTCGCAGACAATTCCATCTCTTTTTCACGTAATTGGCCAGCTTGATCGAAATTTTGATCTCTTACAGATTCTTCCTTCTGTTTTTGGATTTGTCTTAATTCTCTATCTATTTGTTTTGCTTCAGGCGGAAGTTTAGAGTTTATTAAACGTACTCTACTTCCAGCCTCGTCGATTAGGTCAATAGCCTTATCAGGCAAAAATCTATCAGATATATAACGATCCCCTAAATGCGCAGCGGCTTCTAGCGCATCATCTGTAATTTTTAGACGATGATGTTGTTCGTAACGCTCTCTAAGACCTTTTAAAATTTCGATTGTATCTTCTATAGATGGCTCTCCTACCATTACAGGCTGGAATCTTCTTTCTAGAGCAGCATCTCTTTCAATATGCTTCCTATATTCATCTAGAGTTGTTGCTCCAATACATTGGAGTTCCCCTCTAGCTAATGCTGGCTTAAGTATATTTGCTGCATCTATAGCCCCCTCCGCAGCTCCTGCACCAATTAAAGTATGCACTTCATCTATGACAAGTATGACGTTACCTGCTGATTTAATTTCTTCCATTATTTTTTTTAACCTTTCTTCAAATTCACCTCTATATTTTGTTCCTGCTACCAAAAGACCTATATCAAGAGTCAAAACTCTTTTATCTTCGAGTATGTCTGGAATATCACCAGTTTGTATTCTTTGAGCTAAACCTTCTGCGATAGCTGTTTTACCTACACCTGGCTCCCCAATAAGAACTGGATTATTTTTTGTCCTCCTACCTAGTATTTGAACTACACGATCTATTTCTGAATGGCGACCAACAACTGGATCTAATTTTGATTCACTTGCTAATTTTGTTAAATTTGTTCCAAATTCATCAAGAGTAGCAGTTTTTAAGTTGCCCTTATTTGTACTGGCCCCTGTACCAACTTCAGCTGTTTCGCCTAGCATCCTGATAACCTGAGTTCTAACTTTTGTAAGGTCAATATTAAGATTTTCAAGAACTCTTGCTGCCACTCCCTCACCTTCTCTTATTAGACCTAATAATAAATGTTCTGTGCCTATGTAATTGTGGCCAAGTTGACGAGCCTCTTCTAAAGATAGTTCTAAAACTCTTTTAGCCCTTGGAGTAAAAGGTATTTCTACAGCTACAAACCCTGAACCTCTACCAATTATCTTTTCCACCTCTATCCTTGAATCTTTTAAATTAACTCCAAGTGATTTAAGTACTTTCGCTGCTACCCCAGTCCCTTCTCCAATTAACCCCAAAAGAATTTGTTCAGTTCCAACAAAATTATGACCAAGTCTTCTAGCTTCCTCTTGAGCAAGCATAATGACTTTTATAGCCTTTTCTGTAAATCTTTCAAACATTAGAAGATTAAATTCCTACTAATAACCTACCAGTAATATGTCAATTTTGTGTTCAGAATGAGCTTTTGTGAATACCTAAAAGTATAATTTATGAAATTTAATTGAACTTTTTTAGTGATATAACAAGAAATTATAGTAATTTCAAGGATTCTGGTTATCCGAACAATTAAATTTTTACATTATTCTGTTGTTAATTTTTTTTCTTTTAAAAGAGCATGTGAACCATCCTTATAATAATTTCTTCTTATCCCTACAGTGTAAAAATCAAAGCGACTGTAAAATCTTTCAGCAGTAACATTACTCTGAGAAACCTCCAAAAGTATTTTTTTTAGATTTAATTTTTCACATTTTTTTATTAAATAATTCAAAAAATATGATCCAAAACCCTTTTCCCTAAATCTCTTATTTACAACAAAATAATTTATTTGAGCTTCATCAAGAACAATCTGAAAAACACATATTCCAATGACTAAATTTGTAATCAGTAATCCAAAGATTTTTGTACCTTCTTTTTTGAATTCGTTAGCCCATTGTTTCTTGCTCCATAGGGAAATCGTACTTGAATCTAATTCATAACATAAATCAATATCTTTCTCATTTATTTGTTTAATAGATATCATCTTAAAATGTATGTATATTTAAAAAGTGCAAATCTAGAGTCATTATAAAATATGACAGTTTTGGCAAAACTTTATTTAAAGTTCTCCCATGGAAGAAAAACAATCTTTTTTAAAACAGAAAATTGACTTGGATAGTCCTAATAAAAACATAGTACCAATTACTACATCTATTGGACGAGATGGGAAGTTGGCAGTTGGTAGCTGTTCTATTGAAGAGTTAGTTAAAAAATATGATTCTCCTCTTTATATATTAGATGAAATTACTTTAAGAAAGTCTTGTAGAGCTTATAAAAAAGCATTAGAAAAATATTACCCAGGGGAATCTCTCCCTATATACGCTTCCAAGGCAAATAGCTCTATATTTATGAGTAATCTTGTTTCCTCGGAAGGGTTAGGACTTGATGCAGTGTCAGAGGGAGAATTATTAACTGCTCTAAAGGGTGGGGTCCCAAATGAAAAAATTGTTTTTCATGGTAATAACAAATCTGACAAAGAAATTGATTTTGCAATTAGAAATAACATCAAAATAATTGTAGATAATGACTATGACTTAAAAAGATTAGAGGAAGTATCAAATTCATTAAATCATGATTTAGAAATAATGATA
Source organism: uncultured Prochlorococcus sp. (assembly GCA_902535175.1). Taxonomy (GTDB): domain Bacteria; phylum Cyanobacteriota; class Cyanobacteriia; order PCC-6307; family Cyanobiaceae; genus Prochlorococcus_A. The sequence goes on along the minus strand of CACASR010000003.1, from coordinate 15,769 downwards.
CGTTTTACTCCTGGAATCGAATGCCATACACATGAATACATAAGAACAGGTTCATTTGATAGCAAATTTGGTTTTGGAATTGAATATTTGAATAATTTATTTGCAAACATAAGCGAAACTAAACATCTAAAATTAAAAGGGATACATGCTCATATTGGTTCCCAGATTTTTGAACTAGACCCCCATAAGGATCTAGGTGAAATAATGGTAAAGGTTATTTTAGACGCCAAGAAATTTGGCCATAATATTAAAGAACTTAATGTTGGTGGAGGTTTAGGCATTAAATATACAATTAATGACGATCCGCCTTCTATCGATGAATGGGTAAAAACAATTTCCAACTCAGTTATTAAAGCTTGTAGAAAACACAATTTAGATCTACCAAAATTGATGTGTGAACCTGGAAGATCTATCGTATCTACAGCAGGCATAACAATTTACAAAATTGGAGCTTTTAAAGAGATTCCTGGAATCAGAACTTATTTGTCTGTTGATGGAGGGATGAGTGATAATCCAAGGCCAATAACATATCAGTCAAATTATTCCGCATGTTTGGTAAAAAACCCCTTTAATATTAACTCAAAAAATAAATATACAATTGCAGGCAAACACTGCGAATCCGGAGATGTATTGTTTAAGGAAATAGAACTAGCAAATTGCGAAACAGGAGATCTAATATGTGTTTTCGGTACTGGTGCTTACAATAATTCTATGAGTTCTAATTATAACAGAATTCCAAGACCCGCAGCACTTTTAGTTTGTAATGGAGAAGCAGAGATTATTCAAAAAAGAGAAAGTCCATTTGATCTTTTGAAATATGATGTTTTGCCTGATCGCTTTATTAAATAAAATTAGGTAAATTTAAATTAATTTTGTTTTTAGTGTGAATTTCTGGGGAATTATAAATTTTAAGCTTTTATTAGATGTCCTATTTGCTGTTGGTTTCGGACTTTTATTATTCTCTAGAGTAAAAGAACAACGAACATTATGGCTTCTAAGAGGCTATTTGTTTTTGGTATCATCCGCATGGTTTATTCAAAGATATGCATTCTTACCACTAACGTCAAAATTAATTGATGCCGTTGTCCTCGCTTGTTCTCTTTCATTAGCGATCCTTTGGCAAGGAGAGTTAAGAAGATTAATGGAACTACTAGGCACTGGAAGGCTAGCTGTATTACTTGGGAATCCACCAAAAGAATTTAGAGCAACTTCAACTACCATTACTCAGTTAGTTGATACTGCTGGTAAACTCTCTCAAAATAGAAGAGGCGCTTTAATCGTTGTAGATTTGGGAAGTGATTTAAGACCTGAAGATTTTTTATATTCAGGTACCAAAATTGAGGCACAATTATCAACTGACCTTTTAATAAATCTTTTTGCAACAGATACACCTCTACATGATGGAGCAGTTCTTGTGAAAGGGAATAAAATAATTTCTGCTGGCGTAATACTTCCTCTTTCAAGACAAGGAATAAGTAGATATGGCACAAGACATTTAGCAGCATTAGGAATTACAGAAAGATTTGACAGATGTATTTGCATTGTTGTTTCAGAAGAAACAGGTACGTTATCATTAGCAAACCAAGGCAAACTCGAAAGGCCAATAACCAGCAGCAGGTTGCAAGAACTTCTTGCAAATTTGATTGGTAATCAAAACTCTATGGGAGCAAATAAAGCATCTTTAAGTAAAAATGTCTTATCCCAAAAGACAGACTCTGGTGATAATATTATCAGTGATATTAAAAAAATAGAGTCAGAAAAATCAGAAATTTTTATTAACAAAAAGGATTAGCTAATGAGTTTAGAAAATGTAATAGAGAACAAATTTAGCGACTTATTAATGAAAATAGATAAGCAAAAATTGCCCAAACATGTAGCAATAATTATGGATGGTAATGGAAGATGGGCGACTAGAAAAGGTTTACCCCGATCATTTGGACATAAACAGGGCGTTAATGTATTAAAAAAAGTTCTCAAAGCTGCAAAAAATTTAGGTTGTAAAGTAATTACTGTTTATGCTTTTTCAACTGAGAATTGGACAAGACCAACAAAAGAAGTTAATTTCCTCATAAATCTTTTTAGTGAAGTTTTAAAAAACGAAATCAAAGAGATACATGAAGAATCAACAAAAATAAAATTTATTGGAGATTTAACACCTTTCCCAAAAAATTTAAAAGAAATAATCTCTAGTGCAGAATCACTTACTAAAAACAACAATAAATTTTTATTCAATGTTTGTGTTAATTACGGAGGCAGACAAGAAATAGTAAAAGTTGCGAAAGAACTAGCATTAAAATCATCTGCTGGGGAAATAAAACCAAGTGAAATTAATGAAGCATTATTTAATTCAGAGCTATTAACTGGAGGGATTAAGGACCCAGAGTTACTAATAAGAACTAGTGGCGAAAAAAGGATAAGTAATTTTTTATTATGGCAATTAGCATATTCAGAAATTTATATATCTGACGTACTTTGGCCAGAGTTCAATGAGCATGAATTTCTTAAAGCAATAATTGATTACCAATCAAGAAATAGACGTTTTGGCGGTATAGAATCATTACCAAATGAATCTTTTAAAGATTCTCAAAATTTTTCCTAATAAAAATGGCTAGTTCGAATAATCAGTTATTAAAAGAAATTAGGTTCGATTGGAATAAAGAGGAGATATTGGAAATACTTAATATGCCTCTTATTGATTTAATGTGGGAAGCACAAACCATTCATAGGAAATTTAACAAATATGACATTCAATTAGCATCATTGTTCAGCGTAAAAACTGGGGGATGTGAGGAAAATTGTTCGTACTGTAGCCAATCAATTTATAGTGCTAGCGAAATCAAAAGTCATCCACAATTTCAAGTTGAAGAGGTTTTAGCAAGAGCTCGAATAGCAAAAAATGAGGGTGCAGATAGGTTTTGTATGGGTTGGGCGTGGAGAGAAATTAGAGATGGGAAATCTTTTAATGCAATGTTAGAGATGGTTAGCGGTGTAAGAGATTTAGGGATGGAGGCATGCGTTACTGCTGGTATGCTTACAGAAGAACAAGCTTCCAGACTAGCTGAAGCAGGTTTAACCGCTTATAACCACAATCTTGATACTAGTCCTGAGCATTACAAAAATATTATTACGACAAGAACTTATCAAGACAGACTAGATACTATCAAAAGAGTAAGGAACGCAGGAATAAACGTTTGTTGCGGAGGAATAATAGGTTTGGGTGAAACAAATGGCGATAGAGCATCTCTTTTGAAAGTGCTTTCAAACATGAATCCACACCCTGAAAGTGTTCCTATAAATTCATTAGTAGCTATTGAAGGTACTGGTTTAGAAGATAATCAAGAAATTGATTCCATTGAAATGATAAGGATGATAGCTACAGCAAGAATTCTTATGCCTAAAAGTAAAATAAGATTAAGTGCAGGGCGAGAAAATCTTTCAAAAGAAGCTCAAATTTTATGTTTTCAATGTGGGGCAAATTCAATTTTTTATGGAGATGAATTACTCACAACTTCAAATCCATCTTTTCAATCAGACAGAAAACTTCTTAAAGAGGTAGGAGTATCATTTAACAAAGATTTTGAAACCCGTGAAAAAACATTATCTTCTTTATGAAAGGCAAAAATTATAAAATAGTTTCTCTTTACTCTTTCTTCCCATTTCCAGAAAACTTAATTATTGATCTAAAAAATAAATTATTAGAAATCGAAAGTGAAAATGATGTTTCAGGTTTATTAATTTTTGCAAGTGAGGGTATTAATGGAACAATTTGTGCCGAGAATAATGTAATTGATATTGTTATCAACTTACTTAAAAAATATGCAGATAATAGAAATTTAAACATTAAAGTAAATTTTTCAAAAAAGAAAGTCTTCAAAAAATTAAAAATAAAAATCAAGAAAGAAATAGTTACCATGGGTGTCCCTGAAATTAACCCCTCAGAAAATAATGGGACCTATGTTGACTCAGCTGATTGGAATAAGTTAATTAAAAATCAAAATACAATTGTCATTGATACCAGAAATCATTATGAGGTTTCTTTAGGTACATTTCTGAACTCCATAAACCCAAATACAAAAAACTTTAGCGAATTTCCCAAGTGGGTAGATGATCATTTAGATACCCATTTAGAAAACAAAGAGTCTGCAAATATAGCAATGTTTTGTACCGGAGGAATAAGATGTGAAAAAGCTACTAGTTTGCTGAAAAAGAAAGGTTATAAAAATATTTATCACCTACAAGGAGGCATACTTCAATACCTTGATGACATACCAAAAGAAAAAAACTTATTTGAAGGTGAATGTTATGTTTTTGATAAAAGAGTTTCTTTAGATCAAGAATTAGAAAAAGGCTCTTACTCGATTTGTCATGCATGTGGAATGCCAGTTTCAATTCAAGATCAAGAAAGAAAAGAATATAGAAAGGGTATCCAATGTCATTTCTGCATAGACCAATTCAGCGATGATGATAGGAAAAGGTTTGAAGAAAGACAAAAACAAATCGATAGATTCAAAGTGGAAAATCATAAAATCCAAAAGACCTAATTTTCAAAATCATGAATGTTGAAGAATTAGAAAAATTAGCAGGTACTATTGGATTAGTAATTAAAATTCAAGTTAGGGAAACTCTCGGATTATGTTTCTTTAGAATCGTTATAGCAGAACAGAAAGATAACATAATTAAGATTTGGGCCGAAATGAAAGGTTGGACTTATTTAAATAAACAAGGTATTCAGCTTGATACATTAAGAATCCTTAGTAAAGCTCCTGCTTTTGTTTCTGAATTAATATGGGCAACAACTATGGCTTGGGCAATTGAAAAAAAATCAAGCAACAAAGTAAGACTTTTAGCTATTTTTGATAGTGAAGGATATAGTAAAAAACTTGTAAGATATTTCAAGTTAATAGGATTCAAAATTGTAAAAGAAGTAGGTTCTAGCCCAGTAGATCTTTTATTAAGATTGGTTTGGGGAGGAGCAGGTACACTTATGAACGGTGAATGTATTTCCATATTGAAAAAACTTGAAAAGAAACTCTCTTTAATTAAAGAAAGTTAACCAGCATGATAACTACTTCTAACTAAAGGTCCAGAAGATACTTTTTTGAATCCTAATTCCTTAGAAAAGCGATATAGATATTTAAACTCTGATGGATCCCAATATTTCTTAACTGCCAAATGATTGAATGAAGGCCTTAAATATTGACCAATTGTAATTTGATCACAATTTATTTTTTTAAGATCATAAATTGTATTTTTTATTTCATCCAATGTTTCCCCAAGACCTAACATAATGCCTGATTTTGTTTGAATATGAGGAGCAATATCTTTTGACTTTTTTAGTAAAGTAAGGGATTTTTTGTAATTTGCACCTCTCCTAACTTCTTTTTGCAGTCTTTCAACAGTTTCAAGATTATGATTAAAGCATATTGGATCTTTTTCTAAAATCATCTTCAATCTCTCAGTCTGAAGGTTATTAGTTTCATCAAAATTTTTGCCCCCACCCCATAAATCAGGAGTTAAAACCTCTATTTTAATTGAGGAATCAATTTTTCTAATCTCATCAATTGTAGATATAAATAAATTTGCACCATGATCAGGGAGATCGTCTCTAGCTACAGATGTCAAAACAACATATTTTAAATTTAGTGCTTTCACTGCTTCAGCGACTTGAATACATTCATCAATATTGATAGAACTAGGTCTACCTTTATTTACCTGACAAAAAGCACATGAACGAGAACATATCGATCCGCCCAGTAAGAAAGTGGCTGTTCCAGAGGCATAGCATTCTGCTCTATTTGGACATCTTGCTTCTTCACAAATAGTATGAATATTTGATTTTTTTATGAGTGTTTGTATTTTTTCGAATTCTGAAGCTTTACTAATGGGAAATTTAATCCAAGAGGGAAGTCTTAAGATTTTTTCTTTCTTGATTAGATTATTGTCTCTCATTGTCTAATTTAGTTTTGTTCTTCCTTCTAACGCCCTCGCAAGTGTAACTTCATCCACATATTCAAGTTCACTGCCCATTGGGAGGCCATATGCAATCCTAGTAACTTTAGTAAAAGGGGCTAACAATTTTCCAATATAAAGACTTGTTGTATCTCCCTCAACACTGGGGGTCAATGCCAATATGATCTCATCTATTTCAGACTTACTAACTCTTTCTACCAAGCTTCTTATTTCTAAGAGTTCGGGGCCCACAGAATCCATTGGTGATATTAAACCACCAATAACATGGTAAACACCTTTAAATTCTCTGGCTCGCTCCAAAGCAAGCAAATCTTTAGTTTCTGCCACTACACAGATTAGTTTTTGATTTCTTTCAGTATTTTTACAAATTTCACATTCATCTTCTGAAGTCAAATTGAAACATTTTTTGCAACGACCAACATTACTATGTGCTTCTAACAGAGCCTTTGAAAATTCTCTAATTGTACTTTCAGGTTGTTTTAAAATAAACAGGGCTAATCGTTGCGCTGTTCTTGGACCAATCCCTGGGAATTTTTCAAAATGACCAATTAATTTTGAAAGCGGTTTGGTATAAGTAATCAAAATTAAACTATTTCTAGGGATAATTTAGACGCAAAATTCTGAATTGCCATAATTGTTTGCTTTTAATGTCTTATTATGTTTTTAATTAGTAATTTCAAACAAAATGAAAAATATTAAATTTAGCCCTTTCAAATATTTATTTTTGATTTTTTTGTGTTTAACACTGAGTGCCTGTAGTGGCGGACTCAATGCGGGATTAGAAGCTTATCAAAGTCCAGATGGAAGATATGCATTTTTGTATCCAACAGGATGGACAAGAGTAAAAGTCGATGGTGGGCCTGAAATTATTTATCATGATTTAATAAATAGTAATGAGACCTTAAGTTTAGTTATTTCTGATGTAAATAAAGAGGTTAAATTAGAGCAATTAGGAAGCCCAAGTGAAGTAGGTCAAACATTAATTGATAAAGTTATTGCTCCCGAAGGTTCAGGTAGAGAGGTAAAACTTATAAATGCCAACAAGAGGGAGGCATCCAATCATATTTTTTATGATTTAGAATATCAATTAAATTTAAATGAACAGGCCAGACACGAATTAGCTACTGTCGTAATAGATAGAGGTACACTTTACACTTTCGCTGTGGGAACAAATGAAGAGAGATGGAATAAAGTTGACGGTATTTTTAGTAATGTAATTGAATCATTCAACTTCTTGATATAGCTGAAATATTCAATACTAGATTCCTACTTGAACATTCCACAAATCAGCATATATTTTGTTCTGATCTAATAGTTTTTCATGTTTTCCACTTTCAACTATTTTACCTTTATCAATAACAACAATATTATCAGCGCTTTTTATGGTGCTTAATCTATGAGCTATTACAATAGTTGTTCTTTCTTTTGTGATTTTAGATAATGATTTTTGAATTAAAGCCTCTGTTTCATTATCAACTGAGGCTGTAGCTTCATCTAATATTAATATTGGAGCATCCTTTAAAACAGCTCTCGCCAAGGCAATTCTTTGACGTTGTCCGCCTGAGAGCCTTTGGCCCCTTTCGCCCACTATAGTTTTATAACCATCTGGTAATTGTTCAATAAATTTATGAGCTTCCGCAATCTTTGTAGCTTTAATGATATCTTTTAGACTTGGATTGATTGAGCCATAAGCAATATTTTCTAGTACACTGCCATGAAATAAATAAGTTTCTTGACTTACTAAAGAAATACACTTTCTTAAATCCCTCAAATTTATTTCTTTTATAGAAATGCCATCCAAGGTTATTAACCCATTATTACTATCATAAATCCTAAGTAGTAATTTTATTATTGTACTTTTTCCAGAACCTGTTAAACCAACAATTCCTAAAGTTGAGTTATTTTCAATTTTAAAATTTATGTTTTTTAAAGTTAAATCTCGTCCAGGATAATTAAAATTTACATTATTAAAAATAATTTCTCCTTTAATTTCTTTAGGTTCAATTTTTATTTTTCCATCTTTTATCTTAATAGGCGTATCTATGAGATCAATTACTCTATCTATTGAAGCCATAGACCTCTGAAAATCATCTAAAACATGTCCCAAAGTAGTTAAAGGCCATAATAGTCTTTGTGTAATAAAAACTAAAAAACTATAAGTTCCTACATCAAGTGTTTTATTCCAAGTTTGGAAACCTCCAACTAATAGAATCGCTATAAAAGCAAATAAGATTGCAAATCTTATAAGAGGGATAAAAGCAGAAGATAATTTAATTGCAGCCTTATTACTTCTTTGATAATCGAGACTTTCTTTATTTAATCTATTTAGTTCCCATTTTTCTTTAGTAAAACTTTTAATGGTTAGAATTCCACTTAAATTATTATTAAGTCTTGATGCCAACAGTCCAGCTTTATTTCTAACATCTCTATATTTTGGAGCAAGCTTCCTTTGAAATTTAATTGATCCTAAAAATATGATTGGAATAGGAAAGAAAGCAAATAAAGCGATTTTGGGAGCGACAAAAATCATAGTCCCCCCAATTATTAAGACAGTTATAAATAACTGAATAATCTGATTAGCCCCTTGGTCTAGAAATCTCTCGAGTTGATTTATATCATCATTCAGAATAGATAATAATCTTCCGGTATTATCATTTTCGAAAAAATCCATATCTAATTCCTGGATATGCTCATAAGCTTTAATTCTTAATTTATGTTGCGATAGCTGAGCCAAATTTCTCCATAAAATCGAATATAAATATTCAAAGGAGGATTCAGCAGACCAAACTATTCCTGAAGCAAATGCAAGAAAAATCAATTGTGATGGGACTTCTTTTATCCCAAAACCAGCAATCCATGAATCCTGTTCCTTTACAACAATATCAACTGCAAGACCAATTATTACAGGGGGAGCTAAGTCTAATATTTTATTAATTATGGAACTAAGAAAAGCAAAAAAAAGTAACCTTCTTTCTTCTATCAGATTTAAATAAAGTCTAATAATTGGATTTTGATTATTCTTGGACCTCATAAAATAATAATTAAATTTTTTTATTATGATTTAAATTCTCTTTAATTTCTAATTTACATTTTGTTTTAGCATCTTGGTGACTTGAAGTTTGTGTAAATTCTTCGTAGTAACAATCACAAGTTTCATTCGCAATTTCTTCACTATATACCATTTCTGATTTCAACATCTCCTCTTTGACACTCTGAAGACAAAATAATTTTATGATTGAATTGCTTTTTGTTTGAGCTAGATAGTAACTATTAAAATAGTTAAATAGGATTATCAGATTCACAAAAATAAAGAATTTATATTTGCTAGCTTTCATTCTCTATACCTAGTTTCTGACTTTAATTTTTTTTAATTTATTTTTAGTTTCTCTATGAAGATCTCTAGGTAAATCTACCAAACTGTAATCATTAAAAATCTGAATCTTGCCTATGGATCTACCATTTATATTAGTTGAATTACAGATTGAGGATATAATATTGGCAACTCTAACTCCATCAAATTTACCAAAGTTAAATTTGTAGGTTTCAAAAGAATCATTTTGATAATTATTTCTTCTATTTGAATTTCTCATACGATTATTACTATTTCTATTTGATCTATTTCGATCAGTATTATTTTGTTTATGAATCCAAGAATCATCTTCATTAACAAAAAATGATTTATTACCTATTACTAGATTAATCGCCGCCATTGCAATATTTGAGTCATTCATGGAGTATTTTTCTTTTAAATTATCTAGTACATCAATAATCAAAGCTTTATTTTCTTCATTTTCATCTTTAGCTAAAGAACTCTCATTAACATTCTCTATAAGTTTCTCCATCCTTTTTTCATTTATTATTTTATTACTTGGTATATTAATTTCTTCAATCTTAGTTCTTGTTGAGTTTTCTAAGTTTCTTAGAAAATGTTTTTCTCTATGATTAACAAATAAAATTGCTTCTCCTGATCTACCTGCCCTTCCAGTTCTTCCAATTCTATGAGTATATGTTTCATTATCAAAAGGAAAATCATAATTAACAACTAGTTTTATCCTCTCAACATCTAATCCTCTAGCTGCGACATCAGTCGCAACAAGGATATTAATAAATCCTTTTTTTAATCTATCTACAGTATTTTCTCTTTGATTTTGAGGTATATCTCCATTAAGTACTGCCACAGTATGACCTGAATTCTCTAAAGCTTCAGCTATTGAAGTAGTAAGTAGTTTTGTCCTAACAAAAATTATTACTCCCTCTTTATTGAGTTCTAATATTCTTTTTAAAGCATCTAACTTATGATGCCTTTGTACATATAGAAATTTTTGCGAAATTAATTGAGTTTCTTTTTTGACACTTTTGATTAATATTTCGGCGGGATCATTTAGATATTTTTTTGCTATATTTCTTATCTCACTAGGCATTGTTGCTGAAAACAATACCATTTGCTTATTTTCTGGAAGTTGATCTATTATCCATTCAATATCTTCAAGAAAACCCATATTTAACATTTCATCTGCTTCATCTAAAACAAGACAAATTATGTCTTTAATTTTAAAAGTTCCCTGCCTGATATGATCCATTATTCTGCCAGGGGTCCCAACTACTACGTCAACTTTTCTTTTCAATGCAGAAATTTGATATCGATAGTCGGTACCTCCATATATTGCAACCGTCTTAAAATTACTAGATTCAGAACTATAACTTTTAAAAGATTCTGCCACTTGAGTTGCTAATTCTCTTGTAGGAGTCATAACTAAAACCTTGGCATTTAATTCATTATTATTAGAAAGTTTTTCTATTAATGGTAATGCGAAAGCTGCAGTCTTTCCTGTCCCTGTTTGTGCTTGGCCTAGTAAATCTCTGCCTAACATTAGTTCCGGAATTGCAGCTTTTTGAATGGGAGTTGGATTTTTATATCCTTTATTTCTTAACGAATTTAAGATCGATTGATTAAACCCAAAATCGAGAAATCCATTCTCATTATCATTTGATACTTCCAATTGTTGAGATTCAATTTCTTTTTTGTTCTCTAAGTTCTTTAACTCAAGCAGGGAAGTATCTTCATACTGATATTTTTCCTGCTCACTATCAATAGAGTTACTATCTTTTTTTAAAGCCATTTTAAATGCCTAATAATCTTCTGATTAGGCATTCAACAAATATCTAAATTGACTTGGATTGTTGACTAGCCTTACAGAGCCGGATTACTAATCTAACATCTTGAGGTTAAGATCTTACTAATTTCTCAAAAATAAGATTTAATTTAAATAATATACATTTAGAAATTTTTTTGCTCTTGTAACAGCGGTATAAAATAACCTTCTTTCAAAATTATCTCTGCAAAAGATATTTTCACTATCTTTTTTTTCTTTTACGGAATATTGATTTCTTCTATATTTTTGTGACCACAAAATGCTTACTTTCTCAGATTCGCTTCCTTGAGATTTATGTATAGTAATGGCTATTGCTGGCACAACATTTTCTAAATTAGATGGATCAACTAATGCGACAATTTCTTCGTTATTATCATTAAATTTTCTAAAAAGATATTTTCTTTTATTTTTTAAACCTATAATTACTCCGATATCCCCATTTGACAATCCAAGTTCATTATTATTTTTTGTACACATTATCGGAACACCCTCGTTAAGATTTTTAAGGTCATATGGTTTTTTTTGACCAAGAATAATTTCATTTAAATATTCAACACTCCATATTCCAGAATTTTTTTCACATAAAATCAAGTGACTTTGCAAATCCAGAAATACCTTATCTACTAAATCTTTTTCATTAAGCAACAAATTATGAATATCCTCATCAAATATATATTTTTTTTTACTTAAATTTGAAGTTGAAAGATTTAACTTATTTAAATGACTTTTAATCGCAAAAAATAGATCTTTGGGAATATCTTTCTCTCTACTTTTTGAAATAGTAACTTCTTTTGAATTGTTATCTTTTTCTAATTCTTTTATCTTTTGATTAAATATAGAAAAATCATTATTAAATATTAAACTACTGATTAATGCTATATCTCCAATATTTCTATAAGTTTTTTCTAAATTTACTACTGCAGATTTAATTGAACTATTTTCTCCATATTCAAACAAATAATTCCAGATAGAACAGTTATTTACTGGAGATAATTGATTTTTATCTCCAACTAAAATAATTTTACAGTCCTTTGCTAGTAAACTTAAAACTGATTCAATCAAATCAATATTAACCATTGACATTTCATCAATTATGAAAATATCAAGTTCTTTTAGTTTAAATTTCAACTTAAGAGATTTATTTTGATAATTTAAAATCCATCTATGTAAAGTTTGAAATTCTATTTGGTCTAGAAATTTGCTAAAGGAAATATTTTTTTTTTCATTAAAAGCTTCTTTTAGACGAGCTGTAGCTTTACCCGTTGGAGCAGACAAACCAATATTTAAAAAGTTATCAATTCTAAGGAGTTCTATTATCAAGTTTATTATTAAAGTGGTTTTACCTGTACCTGGTCCACCTTGAAGGAAAACTAAGTTTGAATATTTAAATATATTTTTAATTTGATCAATTTTATTATCATCTTTATTAATAAAGCAGTTCAATAAATTATCTTTATCTATTTTTTTTAAAAATAAATTCATAACTCTTTCTATCTTTTTTGACCATTTTGAAAGCGATAATTTTCTATCTAATAATACGAATGGAGAATTAAGGGAGCCTATCAAACCTATATTTTTTAGAACATCTATATGTTTATCGGGCCAGCCATCTTCTAATAATTCAAAGATTATTAAACTATTATCTAAATCAATAATAGTTTCACCATTTTTTTCAAATTCTAATAAAATTCTTATTGTATCTTTTACGAAATTTCCATATTTTTTTTCATTAAATTTGAAAATAACCAAGATTAAATTAAATATATGATCATATTGGTACTTTTCAATATCATTAGAGGTTTTTTTCATTTTTAAAAAAGGTTATCTAAATAATTAATTCTTTTTAAAGGGGCTTTGCCAATAAAAATACCTGGAGATATATCTTTGAACTTAGATTTTTCAAATAATTCAAAATCTGGCAATCCCTTTAAAAACAAATAAATATATCCGCCTAAATGTTTATGTGGTTGATAATTTTTAATTCGCCACTTTAATAATCTATGCAATGCTAATAAATAAAGATGAGATTGCAGTGGATAATGATGTTTAATCATTTCATTTCTCATATTTTCATAGTTATAGTTTCTTGGTAAACAATCACTATTATCACTTCCAGAAATCAAATTACTTTTCCAATCAATTACCCACCATTTACTATCTTCTAATTTATTACCTAGAGGAAAAACACAATCAATACATCCTGAATGAAAGCCTTTATTCATAATTTGAAGATCATTTATTTTGTTTGCATATTCTTCACCAAATTCATATTCCTGATCTAAAAGAAAGCATTTTGATATATCATGAGAATTAATATTTCTACCTTCATAAGATAGAGTTAAATCATATTTAAGCTCCTTAATAAAGTTTTGATTTGGAATATCAACTAGTTTCTTGTTTTCTAATTCACTTCCTAAAGATAAATTTATAATTCTCAAAATCGCATCTTTTACTTTAAAAGCCAATGAAGTATCTATTTGATGAAATTTCAATTCCTCAATAATTAAATCAATTAATTCTTGATTAGCATCATTTCTAAATTCAAATCTTTCTATTATTTTATGCAAGCAAGTCCCAGCAATAGTTCCTTTTGGAAATTCACTTAAGGGATTTGGATAGGAAAAATAATTAGGATAATTCTTTGATTTCCTAAGATTAGACTCTTTGATAATTGATATATTATCTTCATAATCCTTATATTGATTCATAACTGAATGAATATTTTTATTATTACTTATCCAAGAAGAATAACTCGAATAAGAAATAAGTTGATCAGAATTAAATTCCTTAGATATTTTTTTATTAAATTTACCGATTTTCCAAATATTATTAATAAATCGGTTGCTTTGGAAATTAGAAAAAATATCTTTTATTTTCTCTTTTTCTATCCTGTCTTCAAAAGTAGACTTATAAATATTTATATTTTCCAAATTATTAAGTAAATCATTATTTAAAATATTATTTGTATCTTCTAAATCATTAAAAACTATAAGTTTATATTTGCTCCTTGTAAGTGCTACATAAATCAACCTCTCACTCTCTTTAAATAAATCTTCTTCTTCTATTAATTTAAATTTTTTAACCTTCTCATAATTATTAGAAACATTAATATATATATTTCTATCAATATTTGATTTCCAAATAGGTCCTTTAATTTTATTAGAATTATTAGAAATAAAAGAGAGATATGGACATAGGACCATATCAAATTCCAAGCCTTTACTACTATGAATGGTAGAAAGATTTATTCCATTTTGCAGGTTAAAATCTTTCGTCAAAAAATCTTCTCCAGTACAAATTCTTAATGAATGATTTAATTGATTTTTATACCAATTAAAAACTTTGTTGAGATTAAAATCATTATTCATTAATTCTATTTCAACAATTTCTGAAAGTTGAAATAAATTCGCATTTAAATCAGAATCTTGAATAATCGAGTATGAACTGTAATTTAAAAGAACTTCATTAACAACATTTAAAAAACCTTTTTCTCTTAATTCCTGGGACCAAGTAATACATTTATTAATTAGAATTTCTAAATTATTACTAATTCTATCAGCAAGTAATTCTTCTGATTCAATTTCTATTAACTTTGAAGAGGCAAGCAAAGTTATATTTTTAAAATTCCAAGGATTTAATAAACATTCAATTAATAAAAATAATAGAGAACTTGCTTCTGTATCAAAAATATTTTGTTTATTTTGAATTTTGCATGGGAGGTTAAATTGATTTAATTTGTTTTTCAAATTAAAGCATTGCGAATTATTTAATGTAAGGATCGCAATTTTATTAATATCAATTCCTTTATTATTTAAAATAAAGTTAACTATATAATTAATTACAAGAGCTTCAATATCAGTCTCTTTTTTTGAAAATTCTACAATTTCAAATACACTTTCATATTTAAACTCAGAATTAATATTTTCATTAATTCTAGAGTTTAATTTCCTATAGTTTAGTTTTGATTGTTTGAGTCCATTTTTATAAAGTTCATTAAGGACATCCATTAACTTGTTTGAGGATCTATAGTTATCTGTAAGACTAAAAACTTCGATTGCATTAGATCTTGCATCTAAGTAAGTTTCAATATCTCCACCTCTAAATTTATAGATCGCTTGTTTTGGATCACCTACACAAAGTAAAAAATGATTTTTAGTATTAAAGAATTTTTTTATTAAATTCCATTGAGTATTATCAGTATCTTGAAATTCATCTACTAAGACACATTTAAATCTTTTTTGAATTTTAGATAGAGTAATACTATTGCTCATTTCTGAATCTAGAAATTTATTTTCTATAGTCTTTATAAGGTCATTAAAGTTGAAAATAGAAAAACTTTCCTTTAATTCAATTAATTTTATATAAGCTAATTGGGTAAATATTCTTACAAATTCAGTGTAGAAACCCTCTTTTATTTTATAAATTTTATCTTGTAATAAATTAAATTTACTAAAATCTAATTTTAGGTTATGTTTTTTAATTTCTTTAGATATATTTTCATTATAAAAATATTTTAATAAAAGATCCTCTTTAGAAATATCATAAAGAAATTCAATCACATTTTTCGAATTAAGCTTTTTATTAATCTCTTCAATCCAACAAATTATTTGATTAAATTTGTCATTTCTTGGATTCGCTGCATATAT
>CACASR010000002.1 GCA_902535175.1 uncultured Prochlorococcus sp. | reverse complement strand
CCAGTAACAAATGAAATTTTAGAAATCAAAAAATTTTTAGATGAGAGTGGATCAAAAGTAGTTTTTTCAACTTATCAATCATCCGCCCTTATTGTTGAAGCGCAATCACATCATGATACTGATGAATTTGATTTAGTTATTGCTGATGAGGCGCATAGATGTGCTGGAAAAATTTCTGATGCTTTTGGATCTGTATTAGATGAGTACAAGATTAAGGCATCAAAAAGATTATTCTTCACAGCAACTCCAAGAATTCTTTCTTCAAGATTGAAAAAAAATGCTATTGAAAAGGAAATTGATGTAGTTTCAATGGATGACTACTCAGTTTTTGGCAGAATTTTGTACCAATTAAAGTTTTCCGAAGCGATTGAAAATGATCTGCTCTCTGATTATCAAGTAGTTGTTGTAGGGGTAGATGATGAAATGGTTAGAAATCAAATTATTAATAGGGATATTTTATTTGTTGAAAGCAGTGAATTAGAAATTGACGCTGAAACTCTTGCTTCTCATATCGCTTTATTAAAAGCAACACGTGAACATGACTTAAAGAGAGTTATCACTTTTCATGGACTTGTAAAAGGTGCTAAAAAATTTGCCAAAGATTATTTGAAAGTAAATCGATGGATTGTTGATGAAGAAAAATTTAAAAAAGATATTTGCTCTGCTCATGTATCCGGGAATATGAGCAGCGCAGAAAGGAACCAAAAAATCAATAATTTAAAAAATCTTGGAGAATTGCAAAGAGGAATTCTGACTAACGCAAGATGTCTTGCTGAAGGAGTGGATGTTCCTACTCTTGATGGAATAGCATTTATTGATCCAAGACAAAGTCAAGTAGACATAATTCAGGCAGTGGGAAGGGCGATAAGAAAGAGCAAAAATAAAACTTTTGGAACAATAGTAATTCCCGTTTATCTTCCTGAAATCTCTGGAAATATCGATGATCAAGTGCTTGCCAGTAAATTTTCATCTGTTTGGAAGATAATTCTCGCTTTGAAATCCCAAGATGATTCTTTAATGGAGGAAATAGATTCTCTTCGTATCAGTTATGGAAAAAAAGTAATTGGAGGAGGAGGAGGAGGAGGGTTGAGAAAAATAATTCTTGATTTACCTGAAAAAATTGATTCAAGTTTTGTAGAAAAATTTAATACGATTTTAATACGTAATACATCTGATGATTGGTTAGAGAGATTTGGAGAGTTAAAAGAATTTTTTAAAAAAAATGGAAATTCTAATCCACCTATAAATCATCCTTCTCTTGGGAGATGGGTTAATTCCCAGAGGGTAGCGTTTAAAAAAGGCAAATTAAATATAGATCGAGTTATTCTTATGAATCAGATCAATTTTTGTTGGGATGTTTTGGAAGCAGAATGGAATGAAAAATATTATGAATTTAAGCAGTATTTATTAAAAAATAATTATTCATATCCCACAAGAAGTACTAATAAATCCTTAGGAAGTTGGGTTAAAAGTCAAAGAAGAAGATTTAATAATGGCGAATTACCGGAAGATTATATTAGAAGACTTAACGAAATTAATTTTATTTGGGATTACTTTGAGGAAAATTGGAATAAAAGATTCCAAGAATTAAAAACATATTTCCAAAATAATGGGCATTCCAGTCCTCCGACAGATCATCCTCTATTTAGTTGGTGCGTAACTTTAAGGTCTAAATACAACAAAAAGAGAACTCCTCTTTCTCAAACTAAAAAAGACCTTTTAAATGAATTAAATTTTGTTTGGAACCCTGATGAATATAAATGGAACTTAAAGTTTCAAGAGTTAAGAAAATTTTTCCGAGATAATGGTCATTTTGATGTTCCCGTAGATTCTTCTATTTGGAAATGGATAGTCTCTCAACGGTCAAATTATAAAAGAGGGAAATTATCACTAGAAAGAATAAAACTCCTAAATGACATGAATTTTGTATGGGATGCCTTTGAAGAAGATTGGCAACAAAAGTTTAAAAAATTAAAGGAATATGAAGCAGAATTTGGTCATGGAAGTCCCACTAAGAAAGAATCGGCAATGCTAAATCAATGGATTTCATCTCAAAGGTTAAATTATTTCAAAAATACACTCCCACAAGAAAAGATAAAGTTGCTTGAAAATATAAAGGGATGGAAATGGAAAGGAAAACTTGAATGGGCAGATTACTTAAATGAATTAGAAAAATATTTGAGTGAACATGAAAACCAATATCCAAAAATTAATGCTTCTTATCTAGGTAAATGGTTAGGGAGACAACGACTAAAATATAAAAAAGGATTACTTACGAAAGAAAAAATAAATTCTCTGGAGAATTTAAATGGATGGCAATGGTTGGGGAGAAAGGAAGAAAAGGTTACTAATTTTGTTAATGAATCAAATTAAAAATTTTAAACTACTAATTCAATATTTTCTAGTAAGATTTCTGTTTATTATGTAACTTAATATCTGAAAGTTAATCGTTGAAAACGTATCTCATTCACCCAACACTTTTTATTTTCACCCAACATTTCACCCAACACTAATTAAAAGATGTGTTGAATTTAAATACAGAGTAAAGTAGGAATATGCCTTATATAAGGACTTTATGGGTATATATGGGACTCTCAGAGACGAATTTTATACGGAGGGGGTGGGATTCGAACCCACGGTGCCCTTGCAGACACGCTAGTTTTCAAGACTAGAGCCTTAAACCACTCGACCACCCCTCCAAGGGGTTATTCAGTTGTATCCGAACCATTAATATATATCATAAGAAGTCAGTCATAGTCAAGTAATTTACCTAATTGCAGGGGTTCTCAGGAGTTATAAAATGAAAACTTTTTTTGGTTGACAGAATATAGGTGTACTTGCACAGATTAGTACATAATAGTTAGAATTAGTCCACCGAGGTTAGTCCTCCAATAAAAACCATCCGAACAATGGCTAATCCGTTTGAACTTTTAAAGGCAAAAGTTTCAGCAACCAATGACGTATTAAAAAGAAAAAAAGTTGGAGTAACTATATATATTAAGAAAGATGCTTTTGCTCTTAGGGCTTCACTACCCTCAAAAGATGGTCAATCTAATCAGAATATTCAGCAATGGGTATCCATTGGATTAAAAGCTGACCAGAAAAATATCAAAGAAGCAGTAAGGTTATCTGAAAAATTAGGAGAGGAGAAAAGGGCTGGATTATTTAAATGGAGTGATTGGGAGAAAAAAAATGAAGAGCCTGTTGAGTTAGTCAAAGAAAGTAGAAAAGTAGGAGATATTATTAAAAGATTTGAAAAGGATTTCTGGAGTGCTGAAGATAAGGACAAAAATAATAACCAGAACATGGCTGGGTGGAAACAGATTGAAGGTTATTTATTAAAGATGGAAAAACATAAAATTCTTAATTATGAAAATATTGTTGAACTTGCCAATAAAGCACCAGCTGGATCAAAGAAGAAGGCGGATACTGCAAAACATTTTTTGCGATTAGCTAAGTTTGCAGAAATACCCAATTTGAAGAAACTTCAGGAGTGGTCAACAGCCACTCAAAAGGCTTATAAAGATGATGCAAAGAAGAGATCCAGAAAAAGATTGAAAGATGAGGAATATTTATATCATGTTCGTTTGTTGAGAGATGACCCAGCTTGGGGGTGGGCATTAGCCGCTCAATTTGTATTCGGTACTAGGACTTCAGAAATATGGAGTATCAAACCATTTGAAGAATCTGGAAAGATTATGGCTGAAGTTTTGACAGTTCCCAAGAGTGAAGAGCCATCAGAATGGAGAGTCACTCCAGCATTAAAACAGGAATGGGCAAGAACTTTAGATATTTTGAATGTACATAAGGAATTTAGTATTGATAAAACTGATGATTATGACTCTGCATTTTTAAAGTCATTAAATAGAAGATTTACTAAATGGTTAGCAAAAAAGACCAATCATTCATTCCAAGCTTATGATCTAAGACACGCTTATGGTTATCGCACTGCAAATATGAATATCAATACAGCATCAGCATCAAAATTTATGGGTCATTCAGAGGCTATTCATACAGCCACTTATCAAAAGGGATATGACAAGCAAGATGTTTTGCAGACATTAAATTTATTAGACCAACAACAACAGCAACAACAATAAACTGAATATTTTAGATTTAATAAAAAACAAGTTAAAGAGGTTAATAATGCGATGACCAAAGGAGCAGATTTTTAGTTATTAAGCAGCATCATATTCTTCATCTTCAAGCTCTCTCATAAATCTTTTATCTTTTAAGTATTCGTCTATAAGCTCTGCTGCAATCACTATCTCAGGATCAGGTTCTTGTATATTTTTTTCTAATAAGTAATTGTCTAAAAGCTCTAAATTATTATTTTCTCTAGGAAATTTTTTTTTCTCGCTGTCTAATAGCGTTCTTATGTAGTTATATACAAGCTGTTTATCGTATCCACTTTCTCTAATTTCTTTCAACATTTCGATTGGAATTTTCATAATCGTCAACTCCTATGTAAAAGCTTATAAACGCATACTTACGAAAAAATAAGGTAAAAGCAAGAAAATTGGCTGTATATCTAGTAATATCGCTTCATATTTTAATTAGTTTACCTGTAGATATTAGTACATAAAAGTTGACTAAAAATATAGTCAAAACCAATCAATTACATTCTAAGAAATAAAACTATCCATACTTATTTATGGCTTTAGTCAGTAGAGCTGAAAGGAAAAGACGCAGATGTGTCGCTCTCGAGAGATTAAACTCAGGAATGGGAGTGTCTTAAGTGAACAGAACTCTTGTTAGGGACTACGGAATTACTCGAAGAAGTGCGAATCTGGATATTAATTGGGCTAGTGCTCAAATAGTAAAGAACTTAGATAAGTATGAACGTAAAGACCTGATGGCATGGCTTATTACACAGACTGAACGGGTATATTTAAAAGCTCTGGAATCTAACCAATTAAGTGCAGCAATTGGAAGTTTAAATTTAATGCACCGAATAACAATAGAAGCTGCTGAAAAAAAAGCTAACAAATCCTATCACCGAAATTGTAAGTTTTAGTATGTCTCATCGGTCTTGGACATGGCTTTTGAAATTGTTGGACGAAATATTGGTTATTTTCTAAAACCTGGTCTCAGTCTAAGACGCTAAAAGCATTGGGAATAGGTTGGCCAGTCTCATTAATTAGTGGGTGTACTGTCATGCAAACAGTCCTAGCTTTTTTTATTCCTTAAACGCACAATATTTTTCTATAGCAAAACTTGCTTGATCAATGCCTAGTCTTTGCGCACAATGAAAATCTTCACATGCTTTATCAAACTCATTTTTAGTTAAATATTGAACCGCCCTGTTGTAATAAGAAGCTCCACTTTCAGGATTTAGCTTTATTACTTTTTTATATATGGAGATTGCTAACTCAGCTTCTCCTTTTCTTCCATAACTAACCCCAAGGTTATACCAAATAGTCCAATCTTCAGAGTCTATCTTTAATGCTTTTTTATACTCATTTATTGCTCCTTCAAAATTATCCTCCCAAAGTTTTTTAAAATTGACATAAATATTTCTTAAAAAGTTAAAAAATTTATTTCTTTCTTTAATCCTAATAGCTATGAAATAGTTTATTTAGAAATTCGTCGAATCAAGAGCTTTTTTCCTTAAAAATTTCCATTTCACTTTTTAATAACAGTTCTTTAGAATCATTGAAAATTTCGTCTGATATCAATTCTTTTTCCTTCAAAATAGAAAGTCTTTTAATTCCAATATCAATTGACATTCCTTTTTTCTTAACCATTCTATTTAATTCCTGAAGGGTTTTTGGGATCATTAAACAAAACTTTTTTTAAACCTAAAATATATAAACAAACTCCAAAAATACTTAAAATAAAATCAACATAAATATATTGAGTCATAGTAATTTAATCTTTAACTTATTTATAGCTGACAAGGAATGTTCATGATGTAATTAATTAAACCTAAAAGTAGAAAATAATGATCAATAACAGAGTGAATTTAAACACTTTAAATGTATTATTTTAATTACTTAAAAATCTATCAATAACTTCGCTTTCCTACTGAATAATTTAAACAACGTACCTAGTCTAATAATTCATCTGGATCTAATTATTTCATTTTTCTCAGCATATTATTTGTTTTCCCAATTTTATAAATATTTTTATTTCTTACGAAATAAACAAATCCAATAGCAAATAATTAAACATTAATTATTAATATATATAAATGAATAAATTTAATAATCTCGATTCACAAAAAAATTAATTAGTTTTAATTCACTTCATTAGTTTTTTTTTGTCTCACGCAGTAAAAATCTATGATACTTGTATTGGATGCACTCAATGTGTGAGAGCATGTCCACTTGATGTTTTAGAAATGGTTCCTTGGGATGGTTGTAAAGCAGGTCAAATAGCTTCTTCTCCTAGAACTGAAGATTGTGTTGGTTGTAAAAGATGTGAAACTGCATGCCCAACTGATTTTTTAAGTATTAGAGTTTATCTTGGAGATGAAACTTCTAGAAGTATGGGGTTAGCGTATTAATCTTTTAAATATTTTTTTGATTAATAATTTTTCTCATTTAACTCGTAAATTATTTGTGATTGACTAAAAATATTTTTTATTGCTCTAAAAATTATCCTTAGTATTTGATGCTAAGTTCTTTTTTTTTTTTTTTTGAAATTTTTTCAATAAATCCTTGGAATCTTTTGAATAATCTTTCATCGCTTCTTTTCTTTAATACAAATAATGTCCCTTTATCTCCTCTGCATATTCTTAGCTCCTCACTTAAATAGGTAATATCTAGCCAGCCTTTTTGCTCTTTTTTTATTTCTGCTAATGCTTTAACTTTATTGAACCCTATTTGAGGACCTATTAATCCAGCATGAGTAAATTGAACTCCAACTCTAATATCATTGATGGGTTTTAACTTGGCTATGATACCTGTCCCAACAATTGCATTAATACCTCTTGGTTTAAGTAAGTTCAAGGCACTTGACTTTAAAGGATCCAAGATTTGAAGATTATCTACTAATGGAGAATAATTTAAAAATGGAGCATTAGAACTACTCCACCTTAACTCCCATATCCCCTGTAATTTTTTAATATCTTTACTAAGAAAGAAATTTGAATTGCTCTCAAGTTTTGTAGCTAATAATAAAATATCTTTTGAATTTGGTTTATCGAAAAGTAATTTTATAAGCTTTTGTTCTGTTTCCATTATTTCATCTTAAGGATTAAATAATGTCATTGCTGCTTGATAAAGCGTTCTTTTTTTAAGTGCTTTCATGATGTCAGCTTTCATGATTTTCATGAGTCCACATAATTTCTAAATGAAAAGTTTGAGGACATTTGGAAATGTAGATCATGAAATCATCATTCGGAAATCCAACGATTAATTATTGTCCCTTCATAAATATGACCAGATGCTTCAACTATTGGCTTAGTTTCTGGGTTAACAAAGATGTCGTAACAAGTATTTACTGGTCCTTGAAACATAACTGTTGCTCTTTTGGGGTCTTCTAATGATTTGCCAATATAAAAGGTTTTTACTCCCATCTCTTTAAACATGGCTTGTTGTTCAGGCGCATTCATATGAGCCTCGTATTCATCAAAAGTATTGCTTAATTTGAAATCTAAAACAGTTGTTTCAATAGTCATAAAAAAGAAGGGTGTAATCCCTTCAATATTAATGAACTTTTAATTTGTATAAGTTTAAACTTTATCAAGTTCTAATTTTTTAGCGGTCTCAAGAAATTCTTCATCAGTCATCATTGCTCTTATTTCAACCTTCACTCCAAATCCCTTAATCCATGGAGCGGTATGTTCCCAAATCTTTTGTGGACTTTCAGCTTCAACAATAAAATTTCCAGTTCCATTTTGTGGATCTAAGACTCTATATTTAATTTCAAATCCCTCAAACTTGTCACCCTGCTTACCCTCCGTTAAATATTGAACGAAAGCTGGCGTACATTTAACGCTAGCTTCCTGATTAGGGAAAGCCCAAAATACCTGATAAGTAGTCATAAATAGTTATTACTGATGCAAATAAATTAATATAATTTTTCATCAATTACATTGTTATTTTTTGATATTCATATCTAAAAAAAAATCAAGTTTACTCCTTTAATTAAGATTGACTGTTAATAAGGTATTTATTTCTAATGAGTGTGAAAGAATCTACTTTGCAATCACTTCCATAGCTTCAATAAGCTACTAAGTTTTTGGTCGGTTGTACATCATTATGTAGCTAAGTTATCCGAAGGGACGGAAATGACTGAAGAGAGACTTAAAAGTTTAACTAAAACTTATCCAAAGTACTATATACATGTATATAGAGATATATATATGGTTGGACAAATAGGAAAAGGCAAATAATTCCATTATCTTCTTAAATACATTGAATTATACATTTATGTAACAGTTACGCGTACTTTTTTACTCTTTATGGCGGTTTATGCAATAAATCTCTTTACATTGATTAATATTACCGTTATATTTCTTAGCATTTATTAATTTTAAATTATGACTCCTAAAGCAGAAAGATTTAATGGATGGGCTGCAATGCTTGGCTTCGTAGCAGCTGTTGGTGCTTACGTTTCAACTGGGCAAATTATCCCTGGGATCTTTTGAAAATGAAACCAATTTCTTTTGAACTTTATGAAAAGCTTTTAAAGGCTTATGAATCATCTAAATAATTTTTTAATTTTACTTAAATCTTTTATTTCAACGATTTCTTCTTGAAGCCGATACTAACCATAAGATTCACAAAACTAATTTTAATTTCCAAAAAATATGAATTTAGGAATTCTCTTTCTCAAATTAAATACAACTGGAGTAATAACTTTATCTGAATTGGATTGGATTACAAATCATCAATCAGAATTTTCAAGGTTAGATATGGCACTAGTTTTAAAAATTGGTCGCTTAATGGATGAAGGAATAATAGAACTTGATTGTAGATTGCAAGCATAATTTACTTATATAAAATCATCACGAGCTTGCTTTTAATAATATGGGCAAGCTTTTTTTATTTTCTATTTGCGATGAGTGTGTGTTATCCGCTAATTTTATTTCTAATAAATTATGGTTGGCTTCAGTTGTATCCCTGCAACTGTCTCATGACAACCATGTATTAGTCCTAGGACTGGCAATTTAATAATAGTCTCAAAATTTGGTCCTCTTCCCGTACCTAATAGTTCCTCAAACCGCCCTATAAATTTCAAGAAGTTAGGAGGACAATATAGGTATAGATCTAGGAGGTCTAAATGAAACTATTCAATCAATTCACTATCCTTCCAAGATACCTAAAAGCGTTTAATTATGCTGGAAACAGAATGGAAGAAACGACAAGAAATCTTGATAGAGATAACCATTTATTTGAAGACTATTGGAAGAGGGAATGCAGAGAACATCCAACTAATCAGCATTGTTTAGTCTATTGCGACTGAGAATTTCAATCTTAAGGGTTGACAGCTGAGTATAAATACTCTATAAATAAAGTGTAGTTAATGCTACCAAATCGTCCGATCTACCATTAGATAGACCGCAGTACGACTCAAGCCATAGGACGGGGACTTGAGCAAGCCCAGGAGCTGCATCATGGTAAACATGTATTTTAACGGCAAATCTTTCGTATATTGCAAGAGCCAAGAAGAGAAAACAATAAAGCTTACTTATAGAGGATCTAGTTACTTGAGATAAATAAATCTCATATCTATTAGATATTTAATAAACCATTTTTTAGAGGTACTATGCTATGAAATTTACTAATTCTCCTTTTGCCATACTCGACAAGAATATGAACGCATTAGATTATCAAAAAAGAAATATTATAAATGAGGACTCTTGGGGAAGGGAAAATGATAATCAAACAAAAGAAGATTTTAAATAAAGTACTTTTTGCCTTTAGCAGATAGATAATACTTTGTTTATTTTGTTTTACTAAAGAATATAAAGCCAGCCAAAGAAAGTAGCAAAAGCAATTATTGGAGCAATATTCTTATTCAATGGACTTAAAAATCTTTCTATCGAAAGTGGTACATATAAAATCACCAAATACCAATAGAGAGCAGATAGTAATCCAAACAATAAAGCCAGAAGAATATAAAAAGGTAAGATATATAATCTTCTTTTTTTAATTCTCTCCTCTGTAATATTTTCGGTTAAACCAATTCTTGACCAATAACCACCATTTAATTGAAGAAAAAACTTTAAAAATATTCCGTAAGTATTAATAAAAAATCTAGATAAAGCAAATAACGGTGAAATTATAAATCGTTGCATTAAAGCTTTAAAAAATTAATTAGTTCAGTATTAGAAGTCTGACTAATAGTATTATCTTTTTTATCTCTATATTTCGTTAGGAAAAATACCATTGAGCTAAAAATAATTAAAAATCCTATTAATGAAATTCGATAGAAAAAATCATCAGACATATCGAAAAAAAGCTGATCTTTTATATTTGTTTCTCATATAAAAAAGAGGGTTACCTACTCTCTAATGTAGATCGACTGTCAATTAAAAGTAGCTTGATCTGTAAGTCGAATCATAAATATGACTTAATTAAATTCCGTAAATTATCAGCTACTCACAGTTGAGATTTTTATGTAACATAATAAGTTTACATAAAGTAACAATTAAATGAAAAGACTTTTTCCTTATATCGCTTTTGCATGTCTAACTGGTTTTACGGCTACAACCGCTTTACCAGTTATAGCCGGTGGTTGTAGTAGCCACATGAACAAAAAAGCTGAAATCAAATGCGCTGAAGATGATACTGAATGTCAAACTGAAAAAGCTGAAAAGTTTGATTTAAAAGATTCTCTCAAGTCATAAAATCATGACTCAAATCAGTTTATTTATGAACTCTGCCCCAAGAGATTTGATTGAGTTCACATTCTTTTCGGCTGTTGGTTTTACTGCAGGATTATTTGGTCTAATTTAGTTATAGAAAATTGACCCATTCTTTTTTTCTCCTAACCTTTTCAAGTCTTTCTTTCTTTTATGTGATGGCTTGCTTATGGAGAGATTTAATTAATCAAAAGTAAAAAATATTTTTTTAATTATCTTTTATAGATAAATCTTTGTATGTCTTCGAATAGATTAGATTTTGATTTAAAAAATCCATTACTTTTTAAATAAGATTTTCCTTTTTCTATATTTTCAATTCTTTTTTCATAAGAATTTTCATCTAAATTTTTTTGCATAAAAAATTAGTCGGACTCTTATTCTGAATAATGCTCACAAAAAAGCGGTTACCTTAAATACAAAATTCAAATTCTTTTTTGAATTTCTTTTCATTCAAACTAAAGATCAAATAAAAAAGTTTTTTTCTTAGATTTCTAAGAATCTTTTGATATCTTGTTCTTCATCTCCTCAATATTATTAATTAATTTGTCTAACCATTCTGTATTATCTTCTGGTTTTAAATATTTAATTTTGGGTTGATTAATTTCAAGAGTCTCAAAATCTCCACTCATAAATTCTCCTTTGTATATTTGTTTAACTACCTATTTGTTCTAATTGATTTGACTGAAACACTGCGTATCTAATGTGTGCGGTTTGAGGAACATTTAGGTACGGAAAGAGGTATGTTTTTTTAGCCATTTAAATCTATGGCTGACCTAAATTAGGAGTATGGTTGTCATGAGATAGTTGCGTTGCTGTAACTAAAATCAACCATAAACTTTAAATTGCATTTAATAAAATGACTTACTACAGTTGCTTTGATCAAAAAGGAAACATAATTGCTCGCTGTCAGACTAAAGAAGATATAGATGTACTTAAGAAAATGGGCAGACCAATAATGGAAATAAAAGAAATGAAAAAAGAGGAATCAGTTGTTTGTTCTTTAACTGGTAGTCCATCCGATTACAATGAAGATTATTAAGAGTATGACTCAAAGATCACTTCAATTAAATCAACATGGAAGATCAGTAGTTCTTTTGTTGGTTGCATTGAATAGTATTTGTACTTTCTTTTTTACTTTTGAAAAAGCATTAACTGATCGCGAAAGAGCGAGATAAAAATATTTAATTATTTGTGGATTAACAGTCAATAAATAAAATTTAAGACATAAAAAAAAGACCCTTTTACAGGTCTTTTTTAAATGGTGACGACAGAAAGGAGATCTATTTAATAATCAGATTAAGAATTTTCTTAGAAATTAGTTTTGAAAGTAAAAGTGATTACTCACTTCTTCATGCTTTACAAACGACTTTATTTTTAAGATAGTTCAGAATTAATCCCGGAAGTTTAATTTCTGATCACTTAACTTTCTTTCCGTAAAGGTTAGATAAGTTAATTTACCTTGGTATTGCAGACCATGGATTAGTGAAGATCTAGTTGGTCAACCTTGGTCGAGTCGATTACCAGAACTGTCGTATAAATAAAGTAAGCGGTCACAAATATTTTGCATGAATCCTTAAGAATGATTTAATCATCATTAATTAAATCTTTAATCAAAGGACTAAATCATCTCGTAGTTATCAAATTTAGTTTTTAACTTTGCTGCTGTATTTTATAGACGTGTTAAAAACTGGAAAATCATTAGTGATGAATTTCAAGAATTTGCATATCAAAGAAACTGGGGCATTATTGAACCTTGGGATGGCTTGGCAAAGTATTACAACTGTTTAGATTAGATAATAGTTGAGTGTGTTTTATATCTTGACTTGATCTCTTATAATTTATGGTTGGCTTCAGTTGTATCCCTGCAACTGTCTCATGACAACCATGTATTAGTCCTAGGACTGGCAATTTAATATTAGTCTCAAAATTTGGTCCTCTTTCCGAACCTAAAAGGTCATCAAACCGCCCTATGAATTTCAAGAAATTAGGAGGACAATATAGGAATAGATCTAGGAGGTCTAAATAAAACTATTCAATCAATTCACAATCCTAAAAAAGAATTTAAGAGACATTGATTATGCTAAGAAAAATAAGGTTAACTACTGAACTAGAGAATGCGAAGAACATCCAACTAATCCATATTGTTTAATCTATTGTGACTAACTAGTTATGCTCCTCTCTCTTGAAGCAATAAGTGTTGAAAGTAATGTAAAAAGTTCTTATGAAATTAGCTGGTTTTGAAGAAATATAAAAAGTTAAAGAAGGTTTACTTTAAATTATATTTTTATAGTTTTTATGTTCCTATATTCGCTCATTTCTAAATCACTTTTTATTTTTTATCTATGTTTTGGTAAAAAACGATATTACATTGGTATAAAAAAGAAAGAAATTAAAATTATATAGGTGTAGATTTCTTTTTATTTGATAGTTATGCATTTATTTTTTGCGTTTACAGAAAATAATATTGATACTAAATTTTTTTTTAGTTCATTAATTGGTGTAGGAGTAACAGCTTTTTTTTTCTATTTAATATTTTGGTTAACTAATCAAAAGGCTATGTATAACCGCTCAAAATAGGTTTACAAAGTAACAACAACATTAATATATTTAATGGGTAGATTTAGGACTTTAAATGGATAAAAGAGGAGCTAAAGGTTACTGGCTTTCTACGGCAAAAATAGTAAATCAGCAATTATTTGATGAATATGTAAGCAAAGTTATTCCATGGCTAAAAGAAGTTAATGGAGAAGTCTTTGCTAAAGATACAGAGCCACAAGGAAAAGAAAAAACGGAAGATGCCAACCTAGCCGTTATTTGCGAATTTCCATCAATGAGGGCAGCCGTTGAGGCTTATGAATCTGAAGAATATAAAGAGCTTTCAAAACTAAGGAAAGAAGCTACTGAAAATTCAACGTTTACAATTATGGAAGGTTTAGATGAAGCTGCAAAGCTTAGAAGAGCAATGGGTAAGTAAGTTTTTAAAGATTGACAGTCGATCTAAAATTGGAGGGATAAAACCTCTTTTTGTATGGCTAAAAAAGAATTAAAAAAAGTTTTTAACTTAAACTCTTATGAATGGTGGAGAAATCATCGAAGGGTCGTAACCTTTGGTTTGTTCTTATCCATTTTTGCTTTTTATTTAGGGAACCCTTTTCATAAGGAAGCAAAAGTAAAGGATACCTGCGCAAAATTAAATTCAAGCTTCCAAATTACAGGCGATGAAGCGATGAAGAAGCTTAATCTCAAGGAAATAAAAAATTATAATAATCGCGAGTTAGCTAACTATTACTGCGAGAGATATTTAGGCATAAAATAAGAAAAATGAAATGCTTTCTACTCCTATTTCTATCTTCTCTAGCTTTATGTACTTCTAACCTATGCAGTTAATCAGGCAAGTGATGTTTCAATAATGTTTCTCAAGACTTCTTTAGCGTTTAAAAGTGTGTCATTAAATAAAGACTGACCAATTGATATTGCCAAAGGAACACCTAATAAAAGAACACTAAAAACAATAATTATCAATAAACATGCAATCCTAATAAGCCATATCGTAAAAGGGTCAATAATTTTTGTATTGTTTTTCAGTTCTACAACTGGTTGTTTAGCTTGATTTGTTGCAAACATTTTTAATTATTAATTTGTAGGACATTAAAATAAATCTAATTTCTAATCAAGCCAAATTTATACCATTTCATAGCCAATTATTTTATGGTGAAATAAATGAAAATCGTACTACTTGCACCACTATGTTAAATACCGATGAGGCTAATGCATTAGCTAAGTGGATACAAAACTGGAAAACAACTTATAATGAAAATCCAAAGTTAAATGAATGTATTACTTGGTTTGAGTGGAAATATAAAGATAAAGAGCTCTCACCAAGCGATAAGAGTTCAATCGCAACCATATTGAGATATAACTCGGAGGAATAATTATGTATGGAATAGCAATTACTTATGCGGTTGTTAGTTTTTTATTACTAGGTGGCTTTGCGTATTTAACATTCAAAATGACCTCTAAAAAATGATTGGAAGTTTACCTAAATTAATTGCTCTTCTTATAGTTTTGCTATTTGTAGGTAGTACTTTTGTTGGTGGAATTATTTACTTTTTAAGATGAGTTATGACATTGTTTTAAGCTAATAATGATTGTATTCTTGGGACACTTAATCTAATTCAAAATCAAATCTTTTCGATGATGAAATCCTCAAATGATGAAGAAAAAGCTATCGATTAAATAGTAAAAATAATTCAAGATTTTCAATACAATGATGAACTTAGTGAGAAAAAAACAGAGATTTTAGATTAAGATAAAATATATGATTGACAGTTGATATAAATTAAAGATAAAAGTTCTTTTTTATCTAAAACTTTATAAGCTTTTTCAGAAAATGTAAAAGAGCATAAAATATATTATTGAATATCTTTAAATGCATTTAATAACCAACTAAAAAAGTTAAGAGGATTTAAAAGATCTCTTATTTTAGATTTTAATTTGTATTCTGTAGGAATAATTAGTGCTAATAAAGTCCAAGAAACTACTTTAATGAAATTAAAAATTTCAAACAGTAAATCAATTTCCTCTTCTATTTCTGCATTTTCTAAAATTTCTCCGTTTTCATTGAGTATGTCTATCTCTTCTTCAAAAAACCACTCCTCTTTTCCATTAGAGAGTTTTAAAATAACGCCAATACCTTTACCATCGGTGATTTTGA
Organism: uncultured Prochlorococcus sp.; assembly: GCA_902535175.1. GTDB lineage: Bacteria > Cyanobacteriota > Cyanobacteriia > PCC-6307 > Cyanobiaceae > Prochlorococcus_A. Next base: position 157,349 of record CACASR010000002.1, on the reverse strand, counting down.
AATCAATTATTTGACATATTGATGAAATCTCAATTGCTTTTATACTTTCTTTCCCCAATCTTTTTTTGGCTAAATTAATTTTAATTTGAACGTTTGACCCTATTTGCGCTCTTTCATAAATTTTCATTTTTTAAGTAATTATACTTATTTGTAATATGAAATAGAGAATCAAATATCAATAAAAAAAGTAAGGGCTTTGAAATAATTTGAATCATTTGTACTTTTCAGATAAAAAAAATATTTATAAATTTAGTTATGAGAATACCTTGATAAAGATGGAAAGTTGTCAAATCATTTTTCTAAATCTTGCAATAGTTGGATTTATTTCTCAACTTTTCAAATATATATTATTTTTCAATCGAAACTTGGTCTCGAAAAGAGATAATGCTAAAGAATTTTTAGAAAAAATCTATAGCAAACCTTCTTCTTATGAGAGTTATATAAGAAATCTAAACTTTTAAATCTTTTGAGAGAACCTGAACAATTAATTATATTTTTAGATGGATTTGCCTTTTTAATTTTAATTGGTCTATTTATTCTTTTATTTAAAAGTAACAAATGGTTTAAAAGAAATAAAAAAACAAGTTAATCCAATTTCCAGTATCAAATATAATCTGAGGATAAATTGCAAAAAATAAATAATGAATACCGCTGCAAAAATATTATTTTAGTGATCAAGGTCACCATTTTGAGTAGTTGATTTATACCAAGATCAAAATTGTTGGAATGATTTGTTAGGGTTTTGATCAAACAATTAAAAAGCAATGGAAGCCATTAATAAAATCCTACCTTTCGGTTTAAAAGTTCAGAAGTTAGTTCCATTTTTTATAGTTACTAAATTAGTTAGCTTCGCTGGGTTTGCAATCTTTATGATGAACCGCTAATGGAATCAGAAACTTTTAGAGTAATTTTATTAACTATATTTATTCCCTTCGCTGGATATAAAGTTTATAAATTTTTTAAGAAACTTTATAAATTATCAGAACCATCTTTTAAAGAAAAATTAGAAAAAATATTTAAAATTTGATTTAATTAATATCTATAAACTATTAAAAATTATTGTTTTAAAATTATCAAATTAAATAGTTATATATGTAAAATGATTTTTTGGAATTATACAGAATATACCTTAATTAATACTTATTTAACACATAAGTATTTTTACTCTTTAAAGTATTAAAACACTTTGGCATGCTGGTAATTCATTATAAAAATTACCTTTATGACAGAAAGAATTAATAGACAAATAAATAAAAATTTATTTAATGAAATAGATATTAATCTGCTTTTTGGGATGCAATGTACAGGGAATAATAAATTTCAGCAAAACTATTTGAATAAAATAAAATCTCAAACTGAATCTGCATTTATAAATAAAAAATTTAATAATTTTTAAAATTAACTTTATTTAATTATATAAAAATGTGCATTTGTGTTAATTGCAATTGCCTCTACAGGTGTAAGACTTATTATGATTTAGGGAAAAATTATGAAGTTGAACATCTAACTTCTCATCGAGATGTTAATGCTTAAAATCCATTAATACATAAATGCCTATTTGAAGGCAAAAATGGAATTTTTTCAATTGAATGGGATTACAGATCTTGTTCTGGTTTTTATAAAGAAATTCGCAGGTGATTAAAAATTAAGCTTGGACTTAAGGTTCTTGCATAAAGGCATACATTACGGAATCAAACATTTAAACACTTTTTAAAAGAATTTTTTATTACTTCATGGTTAATTTTTGATATTAAATAATAAAATTTAAACATCAGATTGTGAAAAGAATACATAAAATCTCAAGAGTATAAATACTCAGTTAGATTAATAATAAATTATTCTGTTTTATGGTTATAAAATATTTTATTTATACAGCATTAAAACCTTACCAAGATATTTTTGAAATCCTAGAAAATCTTATGAGGATGGAAAAAATAATGGATACCAATAGTGAATATTGGAATTTTTATAATGATAAAATCCCAAATTGGTTTTATAAAATGGTTACTATGATGGGATTATCTGTATTCTTAGGTTTTTTGTTAATATTAGCTGGATCTATTTAAAATTTATATTTTTAATATTTAGCTTGCAGTTTATTATTAAATTTGTTCAAAAAATTAGTTTTTATTAGATTATTAAGGCCTGCATATTAAAGGTTTATAAAGATTTCCAGAGGTAAGATAATCTCCTAATTTGAGTGACAAAGCAATAACGGTTAAACCGTGTCCAATGCTTGGGCAACTTGGGAAAATACTTGCATCAGAAATATATAGATTATCAATGTCATGACACTTCCCATTTTTATTAACAACTGAAGTTTTTGGGTCATTTCCCATTTTGCAAGTACCACAGGAATAGCCAACTATGCTTAGGGGTGCTAATCCTCTGGGGTGCGCAGGTGTTTGAGTTATTGAAACTGAAAGCGGATTATTTTCAATAACTTTTAAAGTATCGAGCCACCTATAAACAAGTCGATCGTGTGCCTCAAGATTATTATGTATGTAATTAATTTTTACCCTATTATTTTGAATAGTTACTGCGTTTTCGGGATCAGGTAAGACTTCTGTCATGGCCCACCATGATATTGATCTTTTTGCTAAATTTTTTAATCCAAAGTCAGGTATAAATCTTGTTATTAAAGATAGTACTGGGGGAGATTCCGCAAAAAAAGCATCTCTGAGTACACCTCCTCCAGTTTGAATATGACCTAATGGGAAATTAACATTCTTATCTCCAAAGTAAAAATCATTTAATCCTAAAGATTTTGGAAAATATCCACTTGTGAGATTATTTGCTCTTTGAAGAATACAAGTCATTTGAATATTCATTAAATTTTTGCCAACCATATTTGAACTATTACCTAAACCATTAGGATGCGATGATGATTTTGAATTCAATAAAATTATTGGAGTATTAATTGCTCCAGCTGCAAGAATAACTACATCTGAGGAGAAAAGCCATTTATCGCCATCTATCTCTGCCTCAACGCCCTTAATTGATTTTCCGGAAGAGTTTACATCTAGTTTTAAAACTTTTGCGTTAGTTTTAATTTTAAGAAAATCTTGATTTGAATTATAAATGCCATAAAGTTGAGAATCTCCTTTTTGAAACATTGCACAATTATCAAAATCAATATCTTGAGAATTTTCAGGCCAGCTGATAGGTAAATAATAAGGATTAAATCCTTCTTCTAATAAAATATTTTGAATTTCCTTAAATAGAGGTTCAATAGATTTTGGAGGTTTTATATATCCCTTCGATCTGTAAGGCTCTGTTTTATCTATGCCTTGACTACCTTTTACATTATAAATTTCTTCTGCTTTTCCATAAAAAGGTTCAAGTTCATCATATGATATGGGCCACGATGGCGAAGTACCATCTTGTAAAGCAAGTTCTTCAAAATCTTCAGTTCTCATCCTCTCTAAAACGGCACCCCAGATTTTGGTGTTTCCTCCTAACGCATATACTGTTTGAGGAGCAAAAGGATCTCCATCAGGGCCAAGCCAATTTTCCCCTTTGGGGTGATATCTTGTTTTTCTAAATAAGTCAGTTCCTACAATATTTTGTTCTTCTAAAGGAAGTTGACCTCCCCTCTCTAGGACGAGAACCCATTTTCCCTCTCTTGATAATTGACGGGCTAAAGTCGCTCCACCTGCACCGCTTCCAATTATTATGAAATCATAATGATGATCATCAATAATCATATATTGAAAATTTTATAATTTTCATTTAAAAATAATAATACTAAATTTATTGCCACAAATAAATAAGACCGAATAATAGAATCCAAATCACATCAACAAAATGCCAAAAAAGACTTACTGATTCAACACCCATCTCTCCGCCTTCATAATTATCTGGAAGAAATGATCTTAATAACATAAGCCCCATTAGCAATATCCCTGTAATTACGTGTAGGCCATGGAAACCAGTAAGTAAATAAAACATTCCTCCAAATGCCCCACTTTGTAAACTGAAAGAGAGTTCAGACCACTCAACGTATTGACCATAAACAAAGTAACTTCCCATCAACATTGTTATGAACCAAATGATTCTGAAACCCCACAGATTTTTCTTATGAAGAAATTTTTCTGCAAAGTAAATTACGAAACTTGAAGAAACTAAAATCACGGTATTTATAAGCGGCATTTTCACATCAATCCCATTGATCCCTTCGGGGTACCATACAGGTGCACTAATTTTAAGGACGCTGTAACCTACAAAAAAAGCAAAAAATATAATACTTTCTGAACATAAAAAAATAATAAATCCAGTCATATTATGACCGTCATGTTTTATATGACCTGGCTTATGATTTAAAGTTAAATCTTGGTTTTCTGTGAGCATTCTTTAATGTTTTTTGAGGGACTTTTCTATATAAAATTGTTCATCTTCAACAAATGGTTTATCTAGGCCATAGCAATATGGTTCATTTAAAACTGTTGGGATATCTTCTTCAAAATTTTCGTGAGGAGGTGGAGAGGGAAGTAGCCATTCTAAACCTATAGCTTTCCAAGGATTAGGAGGAGCTGATTTTCCTCTTACCCAAGAACTTACCATATTCAAGATAAAAGGAATAGAGGCAACGCCAAGAATAAAAGCTCCAATACTCGCTAGTACATTCCATATTGCAAATTCAGGATCATATGATGCAACTCTTCTAGGCATTCCCAATAAACCAGCCCAATGAAGTGGTAACCAATTTAAAGTCGCTCCTATAAAAGTAAGAGCAAAATGAACTTTCCCTAAACCTTCATAAAACATCCTTCCTGTAAATTTTGGGAACCAGTGATAGATAGCTGCAAATATTCCAAAAGCAATGGTATTAAAAATAATATAGTGAAAATGAGCAACCACAAAATATGTATTTCCAACATGTATATCTACTGGGACTGTTGCAAGCATTACTCCAGTAATACCTCCAAAGATAAAATTAAATAATCCCCCCAAACAAAAAAGCATCGGTGTAGTTAATCTGATATTTCCGCCCCATAATGTAGCTATCCATGCAAATACTTTTACACCTGTGGGGACAGCGATGAGCATAGTAGTAAACATAAATAAATTTCTCATCCACATGGGTGTACCTGTATAAAACATATGATGAACCCAAACAACTAAAGAAAGAATAGTTATCCCAAAAGAAGCTACAGCAACAAATTTATATCCAAAAAGAGGTTTTCTTGAGTAAACAGGAAAAAGTTCAGAAAATATTCCAAAGACAGGGAGAACCATCACATAAACAGCAGGATGAGAATAAAACCAGAAAAAATGCTGAAATAAAACGGGGTCTCCTCCTCCCTCAATCCTGAAAAAACTTGTTCCAAAAGTTAGATCAAAAAATAACATTATCGCACCACCAGTTAAGGCAGGCAATCCAAGTAATTGCAATAATTGAGCAGCTAAGACAGTCCAAATAAAAATTGGCATTTTGAAAAAACCCATTCCTGGTGCACGCATTCTTATTATTGTGGTGACAAAGTTGACAGCTCCAATGATGGAAGAAATCCCAGATAATGAAATTGCTATTATCCATAACATTTCACCATTTATAATTTGCCCTAAAGGATTCTGAATACTTATAGGTGGATATGACCACCAACCTGAAGAAGCTGGCCCACCAGGAACAAAGAAACTTAAAAGAAGTATTATTGAGAAAACTGGTACTAGCCAAAATGCTAAAGCATTGAGTTTTGGGAAAGCCATATCTGGCGCTCCTATCATCGGGGGTACTAATAAATTTGTTAAACCACTCAAAATGGGGAAAAGGAACAAAAAAAGCATTATTGTTCCGTGCATTGTATAAAGACCGTTGTAAACGGTTGGATCAAAAAGATCTGATGGAGGTGTTATTAACTCTCCTCTAATCAACATCGCTAAAAGACCACCTATTAATAAAAAAAATAGAGCTGTGACTATATATTGAATTCCAATTACTTTGGCATCTGTATTAAAACTAAAAAACCTTTTCCAATCATTTGGCCCCTTTGGATAAGGGTTTTTACTCTTAACTAATCTTGGATCATAATTAACGATTGTCATTGCAGATTTCAACTATCATGAGGCCGTGATTCAATGCCGGCATCATTAACTTTTGGATCAGGAGCGGGTTTTACTGTTGCCCAACCTCTATTACCATTTCTTAGCCTTTTCTGGTACAAATTGCCAGCAGGATTTAATCCATTTTGAAGTTCTTTTTTTACAGTCTCTTTAATCCATTTGTAAAAAATTTCTTCAGACTCTACGATTACATTTGTTTGGTTTTCTGAGAAATATGCGCCACTAAACATTGCATCTCTTAATCTAAATACTCCCTCTTTAGTTGGTGTTAGAGAATATGTAATTACACTTCCAGGAATAATATCTTGCTTTAATCTAAATGCTGGGACATAGAAGCTATGAATAACATCTTCTGTTATTAATCTAAAATTTGATTTTTTATCAACTGGCAAATGTAATTCAGAACTATGTATTCCATTTGGATAAACGAACTCCCAGTTCCATTGCCTCGAAATCACATCAATTGGTCCATAATCAAAAACTTTTTTTTCATCAACGAAAGGGACTTCTGCTCCGTAATCATATTTTATTTTTGAACCTAAGTTTTCAAGTTTATAATTAACCCTCGTTGAGTATGTTGATATTCCCAAAACTAAAAGAAGAGGAACTATTGTCCAAATAATTTCAAGTTTTAGATTGCCCTCTAGAGGTTCTCCATTACTTTCATCATACTTGGGGGCTCTATTGAAAACTAAAATCCAAGCCATTGTCCCTGTACATCCTAGAAAGATAAAAGTACCAATAGTAGTTTCAAACGCAAAAAGATTATCTACATAATGTGCAGCTTCTGAAGCTTGTATTGGTAACCAACTATAGGACCAATATCCCATTAAGAGACTTAATCCGATGTTTAGTATTACTGCAATAATTATTATAAAAGTTTTTGAAAAACCACTTTTCTTTATTCTTCTTATTTTAGTATTCATTGGAATATTTGATTAAGATCTTCTCCTCTTACAAGAAGTTGATCAGCTGTAATATGAACTCCAAAGTCGCTTGCAAGCCATGCTCCAAGACTTCCATGGAGGCCCATAATAACTAAGATTACGGAACCTAAAAATATATATGACCAAGAGACTTGTCTTCCAAAATCTTTTCTAAAAACAAATCTTTGATAACCTCTCCATATAGTCATTGAAATCATTATAAATAAAATAGCTACTCCTCCAACAGCATGCCAAAGCATAGTAGAAATAGCACTTTGTCCTAAAATACTTTTCACTTCAGGTATGGGAACTGCAAGTAACATTTCAAAAAAACCAGTTGCAACCGTAAAGAAAGTTATAAACGAGGCGGCAAGAACGTTATACCAACCAACATCATGAAATCCCACTCTTGTTACAGGAAAAGCAAAAAATCTTAGAATTCTTTTTTCAAAAGGATAAAAAGCTCCTGCGATATCAAAGAATATTCCAATAGCAAATAAACCTATAGTTAAATGAACAAGATTTGGATGTAATGGAATTTTATAAGGCAAATCATTCGGCCCTAATTTGTCTGATATTTCGCTAATTGGTGATTTTATTAAAAGACAGAAAAGGTAGTTAAAACATTTCAAACTACTTAATTCAGAAGAAAAATTATGATTAAAAATTATCATAATAATCCATCCCTAACAGCTTGAACGACGGGGACTGTGTGCAATCCATAAATCCAAACCAACATATCCCCCAAATAAACTTGCGTACAAACTAAGAGTGCTAAAACAATATCTATAAAAACAAACCCTTTTGATAGAATTTGAGGGTTACTTTGTCTTGATACATATCGCCATCCTGTGATAACCGAAAGTACCCCAGCTAATGACCATCCAATGGTGCTGTGGTAGTTCAAAACATCTCTAGATATTCCATATGGATTACTTAGCCCTGCTTCAATTTGACCAAATACAATAGCAATAAAAATAGCAATCGTAGCAACGGTTAAATTTAAAAAACTTACTTCAAATAAATTAGGTTTTTTGAAAATTATCCCAACAAAATCAAAGAAAACAGCACCTAAAGCCATCGCAATTACAAAATGAACTACAATAGGATGTATGACATCAATCCAAGGGAGATTTTTTTCGTTCAAGGCTGGAAGCAAACTTGAAAATAATGCAATTGTATTGATCAAAATATTGCCCATAAAATCTAATATTGAAGGCTCATATTTGAAATTTATTTTCTATAGAAAATAGCTTCTTTTTCAAATTTATATGTAAATTTTTAGATAAGCAATAATTTTCGAAACCTTTTTATGTATTAAATTGCATGCAGAAAATATAACTTTATTTGAAAATCTTTTTTGCACTCAGATATATATCATTTATCTACTAAAAGATTTTTTATTAATAAAACAAAAAATAATTATATATTGTCTAATAATATAAAAAGGATCCAAAATTTATCTACAAATAAAAATTTTTTATCAGTTAAATATTACATCCTTTTGATAACTTGATTACAACACCATTTTTACTAAATTTATTAATTTAATAAATATACTTCGAAATATTGGAAATTATTATTGTTGGAATTGGTTTATTAATTGGTTTGATCCTTAGTTGGGTTATGAATTTACCAGGAGGAGATATTTTTATATGGATTTTCTGTCTTTTTCTTGGATTAAAGGTTGGAGAAATAATCCTTTCAGATGAAGATAAAGATGATGATGATGATGATCTTGGGGGAGGAATTTTAATCCCAGATTTTCAAGGAATATAATTTTGGATGAGGGGCTACTTATATATGACTAAGAATGCACGTCATTACAAAAGAAATAATAAAAATAGTTAGTTAAAAATTTTTAAAATCTGAATAAATTATTTATTTTTAAATGTTATTAGTTATTTTTGCTATGAAATAAATAGAGTCAAGTTTAATTATGAAAGCAAAAAAACTTAATGCAAAAACATTTAATTTTGATAATGCATCAAAAGATCAGATAATTTTTTTAGTTGTTTCAGGGTTGATTATTTTCTTTGCTAAAGCTACTTATGATCTATATCTTCATAATCCTGCTTTTCATATGTTTATACAAAGTAAAGGAATATTTTTATAAATAAAAAATTTAAAAAAATTCATTCAAATCAAGTTTTTAAATATTTTATTAGCTAAAAATTTTCTATTTTAATATCATTTTATGTAGATGATTTTTTAGTACCTACATTAGATTTTGCCCAAACTTTTTTGACTATAGATTTATAATCTATGAAGTTTGAGACAATGGAAAGTAAGGCTTTTGATTAATTGCATTTAAGAAGCTTCGACTAATTATTAACATTATAAAATTTTGTTCATTAAGCATTATCAAATAATTATTTATAAGTAATTTTTAAAAGTAAATGATGTATTTTTAGCTATTTATTATGTAAAAGTTGTCCTTGACTCTTTTAGGAAATATTTTTATTGTCCTCATATGCATTCCTTATATTAAACAAATGTATCTCTTTGCAGTCTTGGGCTTTTTTGCTGCCTTTATTGCTTTTATGAAATTCGGATCAAATGATTTTGGTATTTCATCAAGTAAATCTCAATTAAAAGATCAAATAACTTCTAAGTAAAAAATTATCATTTTATTATGGAAACTCTTTCTATTTTAAGCTTTTTTTTATTGGTAATTACTTTCTTTGTTAGAGGTAAAAATGATTTTGGTCTAAAACCTAAACCAAAAAAGGATTAATTATTTTTGAACTATCTTTTAGCAAGTCATCCAAATATAAATATAGTTTTTTTAATTTTTTAAATATCATTTATGAAATCATCAGAAGGATCCAATTCACTAAGAAAAAAACTACAAAATAGTATTTTTAAATTTATTCTTATCTCAATAGGTATATCTGTAGTTATATTTTCTTATCAAAAAGACGGATTCTTTTTTGGGATTTAATAACTTATAGTCTCTTATTAAATATGGAGAAATGTTATTCTAATTACTTAAATTTTAGAGGGTCTTAAATTCCTAGATAATTAATTCCTCCCCCTCAGTTTAAAGCGGATTATTACCACTAATAACTAACCCGTAATAAACGAGAACTCCAAGTAAAAGAAGAATAAACGCTATTTTGTTTGAGCTGTCTGAAATAATAAAAAAGTAATTTTAAACATCTTATATCAGGTAAAAAAAATTTTTTTATCTTTTGTATATTTATTATGTCTCAACTGCTACAGACAATAATAATTTTTAAATACCTAACTCATAACTTATTTACTTTAAAATTCTTTTATAAATCATTAAAGTCTGATGTAATTATTTATTTTTAATATGGTTGCAGCTAATAGCGATCCTACACTCCTTTTTGTATTAGGAAGCATTGGTTTATTATTATTTGGTGCGATTGGTTATGGTATTTACACTACTATAGGACCTAAATCCGGCGAATTAAGAGATACTATTAAAGAACATGCAAGGATGCATGAGCTTGGAATTGCTCATGGACATAATAAAGGCGAAGCAAATCATACTCATTTAAAAGAAGTCCTAAAAAAGGAAAATAAAACTTCTACTGTTAATAAAGTCATAAATGAAAATCAGTCCAAAAGTATCAACTGAAAATCATTATTAAAAGCTTAGTAATTCAAAAAAGTAGAATGCTCATCCTTGTAAGCAGGATTAAATTATGGAGCTTATGAAACTTTTCATTTTTATTTTTCTTAATCAATTTTTTTAGTTTCCTTCCTCACCAAAATTATAAGATGGAGTGGTATCTTGAGTTTTAATATTTACCCCTTCGATTTTGCTCTTAGAAATTTCTTTTAATTCTTTACCAGTAAATTCAAATCCATAATGTGAAGCTATTAAGGCGATTTCATTAGCAGTAGCTACACTTGAAACTTCATCAAGTAAAGTCTTATTTGTTTTGAGTTCAATTAAGAACTTTTTTATTTGATCAAAAGTCATTTAAAAAAAGATTAAAAATTCATGAGAGGTAAAGAGCTTTATTTATTGGAAACGCTATAAAATTTATTTTGTATAAAAATTTTTTTAGTATATTAAAGAAGTCAGAAGAGTCATTATTAAAAAAAAAATAGATTTTCGTGGTTTAAGCGAGTTTAAAGACTATTACAATAATCTATTACATTGGCTTTTTCATTCCCAATAAACTTTTTTTGAATTTTAACCTCCTTTTTTAATCTTTCCATAGAATCTTTTTGTGAAATATATTCTGCACATAATAGTTTTGCTTTATGGACTTTAAATTGGGGAATTTGTCCTAATGCTATTACTACTAGAGAGAACGTAGAGGTAATTACGCAATAGCGAATTATATTTGGCCCTTTGTGTGGCGACATCTTTAGAAGTTTTATTTAATGATGATTTTAATTCAATAAAAGTATTTTTCCTACAAATGTGGATATAGGGTCTGTAAAAAATGTACCTATCCTATACCTCTAAAAGTAGGAATATTATTTTTCCCAATAACTAAAATAGGGTCTCCCAACATTATCAATTATTGGTACTCTTTCAATTTTTCCTTCAGTAAAAAGTTTTATACAAATTCTTCTTGAGTGTTCAGGATTGCATTTAAATTTTTCTGCTAATTCTTTATAGGTAAACTTTTTCTCTTCCTTAGTTAATATCTCTAAAAAATTATCACTTAATTCATTTTTCTTTGTTGGGAGAAGATCCCCACAATCTGTATCAAGTAATTTAAAAGAATAATCTTCTTTATTACCTTGTAATTTACATTTAGTACCCTTCTCACAATTTCTTTTACCTAAACATTTCAAATAAAAAATCTCATCATCTTTTTCGTCAGTCCACATACTCCAAACATCACTTACTGCACCTGATTGAGTACCAGCACCTAAGATATCATTCATGTCTACTTCTGTTCTTTCTTCTTTTCTTAAATGGGCTGTTATGACAATAAGGATTTTTAATTCACTTGCTAAATTATTTAATTCATATAGAGGAATACAAAATTCTGAATCTTTAATAGATATTCCATTCCCCATGATCAAACCAGTAACACTATCTATAAAAACAACATCAAAGCTTTCAGCTTTAATTAAATCTCTGAGTTTATCAATATCCAATTCACTACCGCCTTCATCATCATTAAAAAGAAAATCGATATTCTCTTTTTGTAAGTCCATTAATTTGAATTTATCTAAAGCATTATTTTTAGACTCATCAGCCTGCCATACAAAAATTTTTGATTTTTTTTTTTTTAATTCACCCATAAACATTCTTTTACATCCGAGGGCTTCAGCCATTCGATAAATAAAAGTTGTTTTACCAGATCCTTTATCAGCAGCTAATAAAACAGAAGAACCTTTTGCACCAAATAAATCCACAATCCACTCTCTAGGTTTCCATTGATCCATTAATTGAGAAAGAGGAATAGGTTTTAATTTACCTATTCCTTTTTTACTACTTTCAAACCCATTTTTAGAAGCCACTTTTTAACCTCCATTCCTTATAAACCAATTCCATTTTTTGAATGGTAGTTTCACAGAAATAAGCAAGTTTATGTTGCTTAGCTTTTTACAAACGGATATACCAAATCCTTGCGATGATGCGAGCTATTATCTTTTGTTTGAACTTGGGGTGAAGCTGGCAAGATTTAATCCCAATGCTTCTATAAGTCATTAGAATAGAGTCGTAAAGATAAGGCCCGCTATAAGCGGGTTTTTTCATGAAAATGAATTAATAAATTTTTTATTAGATATTTGTATTGGTTTTATTTTTGATACGTCTTTAACTGCATTGATTCTGTGATAGTAGTAATAAGTTCTTTTACCTCTTACTACTTCTTTGACAGAAGTCTTTTTAAATAAACCCTCGTTTCTCCATTTAGTAACTGTTGAATTACTAACTTTTAAAATTGCAGCAAGTTCAGATGGCTTTAACCAGACATTCAAATTAAATGGATTCCCTTCTCTTGCCAGATCAAAATCCATTCTTAATTGGTCAACAGTTTCTCTTGTAAAAGAAAAACTTTGGATTAACTCCTGTACTGTTTCTCTAAGTTCTTTGACGTCTTTTTTAGACGCAAGTTCCTCTCGACTAAAAGTATTCATTTGTTTAAAAAGATTTATTGCTTAGCTCTCGCTGTCCTTCTTAAAACGATTCTCAAACCCATGCTTCAACATTGGCGTAGCCGTGGATAAATCAGAGCCTTCATTTATATGGTCAGCAACTTCAATAAAATACGCAGTTGATCTTGCATCATCATTGGAACGCTTCCTTACGGAGATGTTGTATTTTCTATTAAAGCGACTTTTAGCCATATTAATTCTGGAGAATTGTTGTTAGAAGTAACAGCAACCCTGACCTCGTCTATCCACCTTGCTTAAGGGTTTATACAAGTAATTATTAGAAACCTATTTGAAGATCAGAGTCTCCCGTAGTGCTTCATAAGTTATTTAAAATTTTACTTCCATTTTTATATAATTCAACTGGTAAATATTAGTAATCCGCTAGTTATGTAAACTAGATCCAAATGATTTTAATGATAGTCCTCCTGATATAGTCCCCTTTTTTAAAATTATCCTACTTAACTTGCAAATACTATAGGCTGTTTTAGTTTTCAAGACTAGAGCTTTAAACCACTCGACCACCCCTCCAGGCTTAATATTCTATTTTGAAGTTAAATTATAAAAGTTTGTAGTTTATTTTTTCTTTAAAAGAATATTTTCTAGCATTTTTCAAAATTAATTTGAACTAATTTAGTTATTTTTAAATTTGAAATTGTGTTTAATAATTCACTAAACCAGTTTCTGATGGGCTAGAAATAGTTGGATTTTCGTTTTTAAATGATTTATTGTGCTAGAAACTAATTCATGGATATATTTAGATCTTGAAAAAACTGGTTGTACTTTTTTGAGAAGTAAATTGGTTAGTTTATTTCCAAATTCTGAATTTATAAATTCAGAAAAACATATGATTCAGAACTTTAAGTCATCCAAAATTAAAATTTTAACTATCAGAGATCCCTTTAATTATTATTATTCATTATGGTCTTATGGTTTAGAGAAAAGAGGAGGTTTTTATCATCAAATTAATAGAGTAAATCCATCAGTTTGTCAAAAATTTTATGGAGAAAAAAATATTAATTCTTTTGAATTGTTTTTAGATTTTGCTTTAAATCATACCGCTAGATACCCTTTTCTTTATGAAAGATGGTTACCTAATGGGTTTGATATTTATAGTACAAGAATTCTGTCCATGTTAATCCCAAAGAATGAAAGAGCTAAATTATTTATGAAAATAAAAGGGATTAAAAAAATAAGTGAGTTTAATAAATTAATTATTGACCTCTACAAACCCGAAATTATTTTAAAAACAGAAACATTAAATTCAGATTTTCATTATTTAGTCAAAAAAGGAATGTTGAATTTTTTAAATTTACCTGACCAATGGACTGAAGCTTTCCCAATAAGTGCAAAACCTATAAATTCTTCAAAAGGTTCATCTGATTTAAAAAATAGTAATAAGAAAAGATTTATTTCGAAAAAATATATTGATTTGATCGAAAAAAAAAGTTCTATTTCTTTAGAGTTAATTAAAATTAGAAATAATCTAATAAGACAATAATTTCATTCAACTAATAAGAAATATTATTTGATATTTAAAAATTGAGTTGCCAAGTCGTAACGTATTCTTAACTGTAAGACAGGTTATAAACTAAACAGTTGATATAACTACAACGCAAATTAATTTTCAAAACTAGAGCCTTAAACCACTCGACCAACCTTTAGGCAAGTAATATTAAATTTTTAGTGAAGAATTAAATAGAATTCAATTATCCGAAATTCACATTTTCTTGAAATAAACCAAACAAATTATTTCCAACTATGGCAGCGATTATTAATACGAAGGCAACTATAGCGAATAGAGCACTTACATCTTTTATGTCATAAGGTGCTTTAAATAAGGGTTTTTGGTCTGCCATGGTTATCAAATCTATAAATGCAATTGAATCATATTATTTTAATGTTTGTGATAAGTATTAAGTTTTTTTTTAGTCTAAAATTTGACAATAAAAAAGCCACTTTTAGTGGCTTTTTATATTTAATTATTAAACAAACTAGCTTGTATAAGTTTTGCCTCTGTAAGTTAGTTCATTATGCTGCTTCTTAGCTGCTTCTTTGTTCTGGACGTACTTTTGTCCTCTGTAAATTAGAGTCATTTTTTAAGCTCCGGTTTCGCTTAAGTCCCCGTTCCATGGCTTAAGTCGATTTGCGGCTTGCTAAACGCAAGTTGAACGTTTTGGTAGCGGTTGCTACAAATTTATAATAACATCAAAGAAAATTATTTGTCTAGCTTTTGAATAAATAAACTTAATATCTTAATGATAGATTAAGTTTCTGCTGAAAATATTTAAACATTATCACTCTGTAATTACGTACAGGTTACATTTTGTTCGTTTTTGAGAAGTATTTTTTATTTAATGAACTTTTAAATGTAAAATTCTTAAGATTATAAAATTTGTTTTATGTTTTCTAGAAGCAAAAAACCTACGGAAAAAAAATCTGCAATAGTTGAAGAGACTCCATTATTTGCTCAATTACTACCATTCGCGAACAGAATGAATGATAAGGTTCAATTGGTAAATGCTTTAGCTTTTACTTTTATTATGGGATTCTCAATTTTTGGAATCGCTCTATGGAAACTGTCAGGACTGACCTAATTATTTAATTTTTGCAAAGCATCAATTTTTGATTCCTTGTTTTTAATTATCGTTATTAACCATCTAGAGGCTAACCCTCTGGATATTGATCTATTTTTTAGAAATCTACATATATAAACGTGTAGATTTTTTTCGTTTTTGGAGTTAAATTTTTCTTCAAAATCTAAGATATCCTCTTCTGATGTTCTTTTTCTTAGCTCATCCACTAATGCATTGCTAGATGAATCATTAAATAAGTTCCCAATATTAAAGCTTAATGTCATAAATAATTTATGTCTCTATTAAAGAGGTAGCTATAAATACAATTTTTAAAAACTAATTTATATTTTTTATTTACAATTAATTAAAAATTTAATCTTTTGGTTTAGCCAGAGGAAGTAGGCACTTATCTGAATCACAACCTGCTGGTCCTGCTTCAGATAGTTCTCCAACATCATATTTATTAAGAGCGTCAAAGAAATCGTTATTGACTTTCCTTTCTATTACTTTATTTTGCAATGCAATATATTCCTCTTTATTTATTGGTTCAAAGGGTAATCTAGGGAAAGTAGCGTTAGAACTAAATCGAGCTAGCAATGCCGCTGAAATATATCCCTCATTATTTTCTATTGCATTATGAATAGCCTTAGCTAGATCTTCGATTTCATTTTCTCTAAATTCAATGGTTGCAGAGGTATTATGCTCTGTGTAAAATTTCTGCACTTGCATGTAAAAATCAAATTGAGCTAATGCTGAGAAATTATTGATGTCTATTTGGTCTGCGCCATCTATATTTGCCCAACTAACTTCTGTAGGGATTTCAACTAACCATTCTGTACATCTTGGATCAAATGGATTATCGAGCAAGCAACCATTTTCATCTTTATCAGATTGAGATGGAACAACTGAGTAACCATAATCCATGCAAGCTAAAGCGATTGGGTCGTTTTTTCTGAAAGTTATTCTTCTTATGAATCTTTGAGCTTTTGGAGGATGCCATCCTGGAGCTGCTCCAGTAAGAAGACTTTTAGTCCCAGCTGGCTGAACTGTTGTGCATCTATTTGGTCTCCTTAGATTATGCTTATCACAATATTCCCATACAGTTTCTTTTACTATTTTTCTCCAAGAATCTAAGAATTTAGCTTCCTTTTCTTTGAAGGCCTTCCCTTCTTCGCTATTTGGCCTTCCTGCTTCCCACCATTTCAACCATGGCGTCCCAAAAGCATGGACACAAAAATCAAATAATCCAGTGAAACTTACTCCTACGATAGGATCATATTCCCTACTTTTTCTGTAACGCTCAACTTCAAATTCATGATTAAGTAAGCATGCTACAGAAAGAGCGGCTGCTTTAAAAGCTTTTTTTTGCTCTTCAAAATTTTCAGGATCTATCTGATTTAAATGAACTTCAGCCAAATTGCAGTGGAAATCATTCCCCAAGATCTCTCCACAAGGATTAAGTCCATATCTACTCATCCTGTGGTTTAACTCTTCTTCAGAAAATGGACCATAACTACTATTTATCCAATTTCTTGATTCATCCTTACCTTGCTCTGAGTAGATTTCAATAAATTCCTTTCTCAATTCATCATCTTTGAGAATATCTGCATTAGACCTTGCGATTGCTTCTGGAGCAAATTGAATAGCTCCCTCACCTGAGTGGAATTGTTTTGTTACGGCATCTAAAACAGTTTGGTATGTGGGTTTTGTATGGTAAACCCTGGTATGATTAGCCATCCTGAGGGCATCTTTTTCAGGATCTATTCTCCAATTACCATTTGCATCCTGACTCCATAGATTTTCTTTTGCAGAAGCCGCCTCCTTATCATCTGAAGCAAATTGTCTCATTCCAGCACTTCTTCTTATGTTCCCAGCAACTATAGTTACTGCAGCTTCATCAATTAATAAACAACACTCTACTGTACTTAATTTCCTGCCTATTGCCTTTCCAAGAAGTGATGCGACTCTTGAGTAGAGATCTTTCAATTTAATAGGATTTGCCATCCCACCAAAACCTTTTAATGATTCTCCTGCAGGTCTAATATCTTCCAAATTTATATAAACATCAATTTCTCTTTCAAGATTTTTATTGCTTGATGCCTCAAGAAGATATTTATAGCTATCTACCCAGCCTCTTCTGCTATCTCCAACTTTGATGTGAAGATCTTTCCCTTTGATTTCTAATGATGACTTTTCTCCTCTTTGATCTTTAGGGGTTATTCCAACTTCACTGACTGATCTAATATTTATTTTATTAATTACCGTAGGTAGATTATTTATAAAATGAGGCTCAATTATTGCTCCTGTTCCACATCCCATCATTGCTAAGTCCATCATCAATGCGAAGGCTTCCCAATCAATTAAGTTTGTTGAGGTACAGTTGTAGGCTCCTGAGAAATTTTGGTTCTTATTTATCCAAGGGGTTCCGCCTATCCATAACCATCTGCCTGAAGGTTGGGCTTTTTGGTTACTTTGCATCTCTCTCATTAGAATCAATTCTTCATCAGAGAGTTTTCCTAATTCTTTTAATCCCAATAAATTCCTTTCGCCTACTTCGCTCCAGTTCTCCCTTTTGCCAGATGAAGTTTTTCTACTGTAAGATCTGAAAAAAACTGGATAAGCAGCTGGCGCAGTCTTTGGAAAATCATCTTTTTTAAGATTATTGGGATTGCTCTCTGAAGAAGCTTTATTTGGTGCAACAGTCACGATAAAAAAAACGTATGTAAATAACCCGTACTGGAAGAATAACTCTACCTGTGGCGTCTGCAACCATTCTTACCACTATTTAACGGTTTGTGTAGAATTATGTTTAATATGAAATCTTTGTTTCAATAAAGGATATGGAAAGAATCCCTGAACCTGAATTAATGGTAGAAAAAGAGCAGGTCAATTCTTATGACAAAGCTGACTTTTCAGAAGGGGAATTTAATCTAATTAATCAAATAAATTATTATCTTTTGAGAAAAAATATTTCTTTAAGTGAAAAAGATTTAATTGTTGATTTGGGATGCGGCCCAGGAAATATTTCGGAGAAGTTAGCAATAAAATGGCCGAATACTGAAGTATTTGGAATAGATGGTTCTAAAGAGATGATTTTGAGAGCAGAATATAATAAAAGTATTTCTGCTTATAAAAAAAAATTAAAAAATTTACGCTACATTTGTTCTGACATCAAAGATATTAAATCAAATAATTTTTTACTTAAAAAAAGAATTAGTTTACTTGTAAGCAATAGTTTAATCCATCATGTTACCAATCTTGAAGATTTTTTCAACACCATAAGAAGTTTGTCTAGTAATATCACTGTAAATTTTCATAAGGACTTAAAAAGGCCATTAGATGAAAAGTCTGCTTTAGAACTCAAAGCACAATGTTCAAAAAAGTATAATGAGATTTTAACGAATGATTATTATGCATCATTAAGAGCCTCTTATACTTTTAAAGAGTTAAAAGGTTTCACTTTAGAGAATAATCTATCCTCTTTAGATGTGTTTGAAGATGGTGATAATTATTTAATAGTCTATGGTAATGTTTAAGAACTAAGTGAAAGGTCCTTATATTTTATAAATGAGCTTAAGTCCTAAAATTCTAAATAATAAAGAAATACTGGATGCTGTAAATAAAAGAAGAAATTTTGCTATCATTTCACATCCAGATGCTGGGAAAACGACTCTTACTGAAAAGCTTCTTTTGTATGGAGGTGCTATTCAACAGGCAGGAGCAGTAAAAGCTAGGGGTAATCAGAGAAAAGCTACCTCAGACTGGATGGAACTTGAGAAACAAAGAGGTATTTCTATTACATCAACTGTATTGCAATTTGAATATGAAAGATCAGTAATCAATCTATTAGATACACCAGGACACCAAGATTTCTCTGAAGATACATATAGAACATTAGCTGCTGCTGATAATGCAGTTATGTTGGAAGATGCTGCTAAAGGACTAGAACCTCAAACTAGAAAATTGTTTGAAGTTTGCAAGATGCGAAAAATACCAATATTTACTTTCATAAATAAAATGGATAGACCAGGAAGAGAGCCATTTTCTTTACTTGATGAAATTGAATCGGAACTTGGATTAGACACTTTACCTATTAACTGGCCTATTGGGAGTGGCGAGGAATTTAGAGGGGTTATTGATAGATTTTCAAGAGAGGTGATCTTATTTGATAAAGCCGTGAGAGGTAAACAATCGAATGAGAAAAGATTAAGCCTTGAAGATAAAGAGCTATCAAACTATGTAGAGAGAGATTTACTTGAAAACTCACTTGAAGAATTAGAGGTTCTTGATGAGGCAGGATCGAAATTTGAAAAAGAAAAAGTTTTTAATGGCTCTTTAACCCCAGTTTTCTTTGGATCTGCTATGACTAATTTTGGCGTAAGGCCATTTTTAGATAGTTTTTTAAAAATGGCACAAAAACCAACTTCAAGAAATAGTAATAAAGGGGATATTGAACCTTCTAGCGATGAATTTAGTGGGTTTGTTTTTAAGCTTCAGGCAAATATGGATCCAAAGCACAGAGATAGGGTCGCTTTTATAAGAGTTTGTAGTGGCAAATTTGAAAAGGATATGTCAGTTAAACATTCCAGAACTGGGAAAACAATCAGATTATCAAGACCACAAAAAATATTCGGGCAAGATAGAGAAGTAGTAGATGATGCCTATCCTGGAGATGTTATTGGTTTAAATAATCCAGGGATGTTTTCTATTGGAGATACTCTTTATACTGGTGCTCATCTTGAATATGAGGGCATACCATCCTTTAGTCCTGAAATATTCAGCTGGCTAAGAAATCCAAATCCCTCAGCATTTAAAAACTTTAGAAAGGGTGTTAATGAACTTCGAGAAGAAGGAGCTGTTCAGATTCTTTATGACTTTGATGAGAGTAAAAGAGACCCTATACTCGCAGCCGTTGGTCAATTGCAGTTGGAGGTAGTAACTCACAGATTAAAAAGTGAATATGGTGTAGATGCAAATCTTGAATCAATGCCATATCAATTGGCTAGATGGATTTCTGATGGATGGCCAGCCATTGAAAAATTAGGCAGAATATTCAACTGTAAAATAGTTAAAGATTGTTGGAATAGGCCAGTTATTCTTTTCAAAAATGAGTGGAATCTAAATCAATTTGTTGAAGACAATAATCAATTAAATTTAAACAAAGTTGCGCCCGTTGTTAGTGGAGTCGAACCAATTGTTTTATAAAGTCTTAATGGATTATAAAATTAGTTAATCTATTAGTATTGGTGAAAAATTTTGGATTCAAACAGTAATAAAAACAATAACGAAAAATCACCTTATGAAATTTTAGGTGTAAAAGAAGGTGCTGCTTTTGAGGATATTCAGAAGGCTAGAGATATTAAAGTTAAAGAGGCTGGTGAAGATTTAATTTTAAAAGCGAAAATAGAATCTTCCTTTGATCAATTACTCATGGGGAGTTTGAAAGCCAGGCAATCAGGAAATGTAAGCTATGAAGCTGTGAGTGCCTCAAAAAAAGAAAAACAAATTAATCAATTTACCAATAATAATTTCCCACTTCTTTCTAAGATAAAAAATTTAAGTAACAATTCTAACAATTCAAGTCAGTATAGTCTGCCAAAAATAACTACCCCCTCATTCGATAATCTTTCAATAAAAATATCTTTTGGGCTATTATTTTTAATTTTGTTATTTATCAGTCCAGACTCTAATAATAGACTTTTACTCTCTATCTCAACATTAATACTTACCTATACTCAAATTAAATCGGGGAAAAGATTTATAGGTTCTCTGGGGTGGAGTGTTACCTTTCTCTCCATAGGATTAATATTTGGTGGATTGCTTGAAAATAATTCTTTTATTCAGGAAGTATCAAACAACTCTTTATCTATACAAAAAATTCAAAGTATTCCGGCCATGGTTATTTTATGGCTAGGCGTAATTTTTTTATGATTGATTTTCTATCATCGATTTAATTTCTTCATAATTTATAAGATATTTATTTTTACAAAATTCACAAACCAACTCTGCTTTGCCATCTTTCTTGAGGATGTCCTCTAACTCGTTTTTATCTAGCATTTTCATCGCATTTAAACTTCTTCGTTTGGAACACTTGCATTTAAAACTCACTTCTTGGGAACGGGCTTTTTCAGAGATTGATTTATCGTCAATATCGGGAAATATATTTCTAATTAACGAAAGAAGATTATCTTTTGATTTAAATAGTTCTTCGCTGAAAGAATTAATTTCTTTACATCTTTCTTCAAGTAGTGAGATTAGTAGTGGGTCAGTATCTTTTTTAGGTAGAACTTGAGCTAATAAGCCTCCAGTACAAATAATACTTTTATTTTGAATTTTTTCTCCAATAAATACAGCAGAGGGAGTTTGCTCTGAATGATATAAATATGAAGCTAAGTCTTCAGCAATATTTCCATTTACTAATTCAACAGTACTTGTAAAGGGTTCTCCAAATCCACTATCTCTAATTACATTTAAATATCCTCTACCTAATGCTTTTGTAAAATCAAAAGAATATTTATTATTGCCTTTATTAACTAGGTCTAATTCTAAATTAGGATTCCCTACATAACCCCTAACTTTTCCGTCTCTACCTGCATCAACTAGTAATCCTTTTAAAGGTCCATCAGATCTAACTCTTAAAGTAACTCTCCCATGCATTACCTTCATCGAGCTTGCCAAAAGTAGTGAAGCACTAAATGCTCTTCCTAAGATACAGGTGGTTAAATAAGAAAGATCGTGTCTTTTTTTTGCTTCTAAAGAAGATTCTGTTGTTAAGACCGCAACTAATCTTATTCCTCCATTTGCTGCAGTAGCCCGAACTATCCTATCCTGCATGATTTTCTTTCATGAAATTTTTGATTTTCCCTTTTTCCAAGAATAATATCCTAGAAGGAATACTCTCAAATAAGGCAGGTTCATGAGTAACAATAATAATTGTATTTTTATTTTTTAAATCAAGAATTAAATTCTTTACATCATTTCTCATTGAATAGTCTAATCCGGCAGTTGGTTCATCAAGTAAAAGAATTGAAGGGTTTCTAAGTAGTTGAACTGCTACAGCTAATCGCCGTTGTTGTCCGCCACTTAGTTGTTCTGGTGGTTGGGTCAGATTAATTTTTCTCAAACCAACTTTATTTAAAACTATTTCTATATTTTTTTCTCTTAATGATTTATGGCCTATTTTTAATTCTTTCCCAATGGTTGTACCTATAAAGTATCTTTCAGGAAATTGGAATACTACTCCACAAAACCATCTTCTTTGTCTAGAAGATAAAATTTTATTTTTCCAAGTAATTTTTCCTTTTTGTGGATTTGTTAATCCGCTTATTATTTCGAGTAGTGTTGTTTTCCCAGAACCACTATTGCCGCAAATTAAAATAATTTCATTTTCATGAACTTTTAAATTTAAATTGTCTATTATTTTTCTTTCACCAGTTTGGGGTTGATAAGATATTTTTTTTAAGTCAAGCATTATTAATTAAGTTATAAGTATGAATTTTAATCTAGTAATAACTTACTTATAATAGCTATAGATCTAAAAGTTATTAGTCAATATGAATATTATTTTTAGGGAAGTTGATCCTTTTAATTGTTGGATATGGATCAGGTTTTCAGAATCACCAACTCTAGACGAAAAAAATTATTTAGATGGTGTTTTTGATAGTTGGTATGTTTTAGGAAGGTTAGGTGGATTTAATTCTGAAAATTTGCAAACTCATGAAGAAGGTTCCGATCTAAGTTGGATGTCCTACGATAATGACCAAAAAAATGCATCTCTTCCAGCCTTAATGCATAATTTAGGAATTATGGAATATCAAAATCTTTGGGGAAGATGTTGGGTTGATTTTGGAACTTCAGACTCCATTTCAATAGATATATTAATTAATTCTTTGAATGAGATATCAAATAATTATGTAAAAATTGAAGAGTTAATTATTGGGGGTGAAAATAATGATTGGGCAATTGAAGAACATGAAGATTTAGTTTTCAAAGATTAAGTGTTTTAGATGGAAGACTTAACAAGATTAATTATTTCCCATGAAAGAATTGAAAATATTAAGAATAATAATTTAGAACTTTCTAAAGAAGAAGCTCATTATTTAAATAAAGTAATGAGGATAAAAAATGGTAAAGAAATATTTATAGCTAACGGAGAGGGTTCATTATGGAAAGCTATAAAAGTTAAAAATGATTGTTTAGAAATAATTAAATTAAAAAAACCTTACTTATTTCAAAAACAAGAAATTTACTTATTAGGAATAGCTGTTGTTATACCAAAAAATGGTTTTGAGGATATTTTAAAAATGTGTACTGAAATAGGAATTGATTATATACAGCCATTATTTTCAGAAAGACAGGTAAACAAAAATTTAAATTTTTCGAGAAAACTTTTGAGATGGAATTCAATTATCAAAGAAGCAGTTGAGCAAAGTGAGAGATTATGGAAACCATCTATTTTAAATGGTTTGGATATTATTGAATGGCTAAAAAGTAGAAATACACAAGAAAGAGTTTCAATTTCTATAACTAGAGAAGAAACACTATATGACTTAAATCAATGGTTAAGAAAACAACAACAATTTGGAAATAAAAAAGGAGGTATATTTTGGAATGTAATTGGCCCTGAAGGAGGTTGGTCCTCTAAAGAAATTGATTTTTTTAATAAAAATAATATTCCCTTTGTTAAACTTTCCGACACTATTTTAAGAACTTCAACAGCTAGTATTAACGCATCATCAATTTTAAATCAATGGAGAATTGATTTGACATTAAGAAATTAGATAAATATGGATTTAATTAGAAATCAATTTTTTATAGGTTTTTGCATTAATTTTATTTTGATTTATATATTTCGCAGGATTCCTTTGATGACGAAAAGTGGTTGGGTAAGTGCAGGCATCTTAGGCACAATTTTGTGGGGATGTTTGTCTTGGCAGGGATGGATGTCAGTTGTAATTTATTTATTATTTGGATCCCTCGTTACCAAAATAGGTTTTAAATTTAAAAAAGCACAAGGAATTGCTGAAAAAAGAGGCGGGAGGAGAGGTCCTGAGAATGTATGGGGCTCAGCAGCTACAGGATTATTTCTTGCCATTATGACCAAATTTAATGCTGCCAATATAGTGATGTTTAAAGTAGGTTTTGCTGCAAGTTTTGCTGCAAAGTTGGCGGATACTTTTGGTAGCGAAATTGGAAAAAGATTTGGTAAAGACACATACTTAATTACTTCACTTAAAAAGGTGGATAGGGGAACTGAGGGAGGAATAAGTATAGAAGGAACATTAGCTAGTGTTTTGGGATCAATATTTATGGCTTTTATAATGCTTTGTCTATCAATTATTTCTACAAAATATCATTTTATAGTTGTTGTAGTTTCTGGATTTTTGGCAACACTTTTCGAAAGTATTATTGGTGCTAAATTTCAAAACAAATATAAATTAAGTAATGAATTGGTAAATGCTATTCAGACAAGTATTGCTTCTGTTTTTGCTATCTTTGCTCTAATTTTATATTCATATTTTTTAAATTAATAATATTTGGAAAGACTTAAGAACCCTTCCATTTTGTAAGAATCTCCCAGCTTTTAAGTCTTTGGAAAAGCCAGAAATGACCTTCGGAATTTAGATGAATTCCATCATGCGTAATCCAATTTTTACTCCTTTTATCAGAGTACATTTCTCTAAAGGTAGGAAGAAATGGGACATTCTGATTGAGGCATACTTCCTCCATTCTCCTTTCATAAGAATTACAAAAATCATTTGAGTACCATAGACATCCTGCGAAGGGCATTTTGCTTTCGTCAACTGGTGTCAAACCAATAACAAATAAATTTGTTTGAGAGTTCATTTCATTAATTAGCCTCTCTAATCCATATTCAAATCCATCTATATCTAATTGATGTCTTCCATTTATCTGACCAATTGCTGCAGTGTCGTTAAGACCTACATTTAGTAGGATTGCTTTAGGTTTATTTCTTCTCGTTTCTCCTCTAGATGACCATTCTTTTTCCCATCTAGATGAAACTTTTTCTATCCCATCTCCCCTAACGCCAAGTTGATAAATAACTGGCCCATTTTGGTTATTGCTCCAATCTTTTCTAAGCCTCTCACACCATCCACCACCCTCATTATCTCCCCATCCATAAACTGAGCTATCTCCAATTACAACAAGCTGTTTTGGTAAACTAATCACTACCACCGAAAAAAAATAATTACTTGATTTAACAAATTATTCTTACAAATCAAGTTAAACTATTTTTGATTTTACCATTTATTAATTCTCCAACTATTGTGATGGAGCTATAAGCTATCAAAACTATGGTGACTTCTTGCCATGCGAAGGAACTTAGTGATTCTTGCAATTGCCAACCTAGACCAACACTTCCAATAACCCCAACAATTGCAGTTTCTCTAATAATAATGTCAGATCTATAAGCGCAATATGCTAAGTAACTTTTTGCTTGTTGAGAAAATAAACCTAAAAGCCAACTAGTCTTTTTTGAGATTCCTAGAGATTTCATTGCAATATAATTTCTCTTGTCTTGGCTATCTAGATTTGTAAAAAGTAATTTGCTAGTAATACCAGCGTTGTGGAGACCTAATGTTAAAGCTGCTAAAGATAAAGAAGGATTATTAAAAGTTAATAGAGTTAGGAGTATTACAGGTGTAGGTATTAAACGTAATAAGAATGCAAAAATTTTTATAAAAATTTTAGAACTATTGTTGTTAAAAATTCCTATTACTAATGGAGGTAAACTAATTGCGATTCCTGTTGATAAAAGACTTAAAATTATTGTTTCTAATATAAGTTTTATGAAATCAAATAATCCTAAATCTGAGCTTGATTTAAAAAGAGGACTAACGGAATTAAAATTTTCAAAATTATTATTAAAAATAAAATAAAGAAAATATGAAAAAGTAAATAATATTGTTATGAAAAAAGCTGCAATAAAAAAAATAGATAGGATTTTATTTGTAGTATTAAATTTTATTTTTTTGAATATTAATCCAGAGAGAATTATCAAAATTGCTAAGGACCATAAATAAGTCCATAACTCTCTAAAATTCAAAGTTTGGAAAGATAAAAAAATACTGGTACCTATTCCTCCAATCCCAAAAAGTCCTAAAATCACAGTGCTTCTTATTGAACACTCTAATCGATATAAACCAAAGTTTTTAAATGTATTTATTATTGGATTCCATATTAAAGTTAGTAAAGAAGAAAATTTAGGTGCATTTATTTGATTTATAGATTCAAAACTTCTGTAATCAATAGTTTCTAATTGTTCAGCAAAAACTTTTGAATTTACAGCAATATAAGGTATACATATAGCTATTATTCCTATCGAAAAATTTATTCCATATATTTGCATTAATATTATTCCCCAAACCACTTCGTGTATAGATCTAATTATTGTTAGAAAAAACCTTATTATGCGATAGAAAAAATTTGGAATATTAAAGATCTTATAAAAAATATTTGAGGAAATTATTCCAAAAATTGTTCCAAAAATAATACTTACTAACCAACTAAAA
Source organism: uncultured Prochlorococcus sp. (assembly GCA_902535175.1). Classification (GTDB taxonomy): domain Bacteria; phylum Cyanobacteriota; class Cyanobacteriia; order PCC-6307; family Cyanobiaceae; genus Prochlorococcus_A. Next base: position 130,154 of record CACASR010000002.1, on the reverse strand, counting down.
AAACCAATTAAAATAGTTTCATTTAATCGCTTAATTACGATAATAATAATTTCATTATCGATCTTGGGATTAAATGCAGAAATTAAGAATTCTTGGAATAATTTAAATCCTCCAAAATGAATATTATTTATTAATTCATACCCTAGAGGTATGCATACCAAAATTGGAAGAAAAGATAATGAGGTATAGTTTAATTTTAATTTGTTCAACTAATTAATATATTTTCTCTAAATGAATCTTCTTTAAGTTATTTCTTTTGATATTGAAAAAAATTTTACCATCCCTTATTCCAATAACTTTATCGAAATCGTTCAGCAAATCTAATCTATGTAATGCAACTAATGCCGTCTTTGGGGATTTTTTTGTTTTATTTTTATCTACATTTTCTAGCAGAAGGTTTTTAATTGTTGTTATCAATTTGGGATCTAGATTATTAAAAGGCTCATCTGCAAGTAATATATTTGATTCTTGAATTAATGATCTAGCTATAGCCACCCTTTGTTTTTGCCCCCCAGATAGTTTTCTGATTTTTTTGCCGTAAATTGAGTTATGAAGTCTACATAATTTCATATATTTATGCGCCTTCTTAAAAGAACTTATATTTAGTAAATTTTTAAAAGCGAAATAAAAATTGTTTTCTGCTAGCAGTCCACAATTAACATTTTGTTCTGCAGAGAGATCTTCTATTAATCTTAAATCTTGCCAGATAGTTGTTATTTTACTTTTCTGCTTTCTATCTAATTCCTCAAAACTTTCATTGAATAATTTTACCTCACCTTGAGTTGGCTTTATAGTGCCATTAAGTAATGATATCAGTGTAGTTTTTCCTGAACCGCTTTTACCTAAAAGTGCAATTTTTTCCCCAGAATTTATTTTTAAATTTATTTTATTTAGGATCAGATCATTTTTGTATTTATAAGATATATTTTCTAATTCTAAGACAGTATTATTCATCTAATTTTATTTAATTTCCTCCCGATTTCCTCTATATTTTTATATTGTTTTGATTCTGCCTTTATAAATCTTTTTGCATTGAACATATCTAATATCTCTTTATGTGATTTTTGCTTTATATCTAAATTTAGAATTACTGATTTAAGTTCTTTTGTAAACCCTTCCCCAAATCTATTTTCAAGATCACCTTGAGCTACCCAATGATAGTCAACATATTCTGGTGTGATCCAGAATAATTCTAAATTACTTGTTCTTTTGGGATTATTTTTAAGATTGTTTTCCCAAACCTGTTTATTTAAAGCTCCAGCATCATATGCCCCACTATTAACTAAAGCTATGGTGGCATCATGACTCCCACTAAAACCTGCTTTTTTTCCTTTAAAATGTTTAATTTCTACCCCTGCTTGATTTAAAAAATATTCTGGCATTAATCTTCCAGAAGTTGAGTTTTCAGAGCCAAAAGTAAATCTTAAATTCTTGAGTTTTTTAAGTCCTTTAATGTTTGAAATTGAGTTAAGTTCTAAATTTTTGTTTACTATAAAAACACTTTTAAATTCCTTATCGATATCTCTTTGAGCTATGACAATTGAATTAGTTGTTTGTAATCTTGCTTGAACTCCTGATAAACCGCCAAACCAAACTAAATCTAAATCTTTAGTTCTAAATCCAGTTACTGCTGCAACATAATTAATAACAGGAATGTATTTAACATCTACATCAAGTTGTTTGGATAATTCTTTTGAAAATAAATTAAATCTTTTGTCCAAAACATCTTGGTTTTGATCAGGTATTGCTCCAACTTTTAAAACTTTGGGATTTGAAAATACAGGTGATGAAAAAACAGAAAATAATAGAGATGAGCTAAGTAGGAAATTCTTTAAATTAAACATCACTTAGTTAATAGTATTCAGAGATTGCTTTTTCAAGCCTCTCTAGTCCATCTTTTATTTTAATTTCTGAAGCTGCACAAGATATTCTTATACATTGATCAACTCCAAAAGCTTTTCCAGGTACAACAACTAATCCGTAATCTTGAAGAGCTTTATTGCAGAAATCAAGAGAAGTAATTGAGGAGTTGGGTAATTTTGGAAATGCGTAAAATGCTCCGTTAGGTTCTTCAATATAAATCCCATTTATATTATTAAGGCCCTCATAGAGAAGTCTTCTTCTTTGATCATAATGGCTATTTATCATTGAGAAAAACTCATTATTAATTTTTAAAGCCTCTAAAGCACCTTTTTGAACAAAAGAGCAAACATTACTTGTACTTTGACTTTGTAATGCTGAGGATGCTTTGATTACATCTTTGGGACCTACTAAATAACCTATCCTCCAGCCAGTCATAGCCCATCCTTTCGCAAACCCATTTATTATAAAAATTCTATCTTTTAAGTCATTTGCTAATGAAGATAAACTGTAGTGTTTAAATTCTTTTTTAAGGATTAGTTCGTAAATCTCATCAGAAAGAATATTGATATTTGGATTTTCTCTAGCTAAATCGGCAATTTGTAATAATTCTTCCTTTGACATAACTCTTCCAGTAGGGTTATTAGGAGAATTGATAATTATAAATTTAGTTTTTGAAGAGATTTTAGACTTCAAATCTTCTATATTTATCTTGAATCCATCCTCTGCAGAAGAATTTGTAAAAATTGGCTTCCCACCAGCCAATCTAACCATTTGTGGATAACTTAACCAATATGGAGAAGGAATAATAACTTCGTCTCCAGTATTTAACGATACTTGGAAAAGATTATATATTGCTTGCTTAGCACCATTTGTGACCATTACATTTTCAAATTCATAATTTAAATCGTTTTGAATTTGAAGTTTATTTGCAATTGCTTTTCGGAGATCTAAATTCCCCGCTGCGGGCCCGTACTTTGTAAATCCATCAAATATAGCTTTACTTGTAGCCTCTATAACTTCTTTTGGAGCATCAAAATCAGGTTCACCTGCACTTAAATTGCAAATATCTACTCCTTCTGCAGATAATTGATTTGCTTTAGCACTTATCTGCAATGTAAGAGAAGGCTCAATTGAAAGTGCCCGATCAGATAAATTAACTTGACTCATTGACTTATGACTTTTCAAATATGACTTTTAATAATGACAAATGCATAAATTAAGAATAAATAAAACTATCACACTATAGTTTAATTTAGTTCATTTTCTTAATCTATTTTATTTTCATGTTTTGAGTTCTTAAGATAAAAATATTTAAAGTTTTATTTTCGGTGAAAAGGTTAGTAATAGGGAGAGGAAGTGTATTTGCAGATTTGTTAGTAATTGGTGAGGCCCCTGGAGCCCAGGAAGATTTAGAAGGTAAACCTTATGTAGGTAAATCTGGTAAGTTATTAAACGAATTATTAATGCAAGCTGGAATTGATTATAAGAAGGATGTTTATTTTTGTAATGTAATTAAATGTCGTCCACCAAATAATAGAAAACCCACTGCTAGAGAAATTAATATTCATAAACCTTGGTTATTACAGCAAATAAAGTTAGTCGATCCAAAATTTATATTACTTACGGGTTCTACTGCTATGAGAGCTATTTTAGAAGTTAAAGATCCTATAAGTAATTTAAGAGGTCAATGGATTAAAAAAGATGGGAGAGAAATTATGGTAATTTTTCATCCATCTTATTTGTTGAGATTTCCTTCAAAAGAAATCAATAAACCTTACCATCTAACTTTGAAAGACCTAGAGAATGTAAGTGGTAAACTATATGCCGTATAATTTAGTGAAATCCTTTTTGAATATCAAGCATTTTAATGTCATTAACTCAATCTAAAGAGGTTAATAGTCTCTCCAAAAGATATTCAACTCATATTGAGAGAAGGATAACTAGAACAGTAATGGTGGGTGATATTGCTATTGGAAGTGATTATCCAGTAAGAGTTCAATCGATGATAAATGAAGATACTATGGATGTCGAAAATGCCTACTTAGCTATCAAAAGACTTCATGATGTGGGTTGTGAAATAGTAAGGCTAACTGTCCCTTCCTTAGCACATGCCAAAGCAGTAGGAGATATAAAGGCAAAATTACTAGAAAATAATATCAATACCCCCTTAGTGGCTGATGTTCACCATAATGGTATGAAAATTGCAATGGAAGTTGCAAAACATGTTGATAAAGTAAGAATTAATCCTGGATTATTTGTTTTTGAAAAATCAGACCCTACAAGAACTGAATATACAGATGAGGAATTTGAAACTATTAAGCAAACAATACTTAAAAGATTTACCCCTTTAGTTGAAGTTTTAAAGGCTGAAAACAAAGCTCTAAGGATTGGAGTTAATCATGGGTCTCTATCTGAGAGGATGCTTTTTACTTATGGAGATACGCCATTAGGAATGACAGAATCTGCGATGGAGTTCGTCAAAATTTGTGATGAGCTTGATTTTCATAACATAATTATTTCTATGAAAGCTTCTAGGGCTCCGGTCATGATGGCAGCTTACAGAATGATTGCAGATAGGCTTGACTCAGAAGGATATAACTATCCCTTACATTTAGGAGTGACCGAAGCTGGTGATGGTGATTATGGAAGGATTAAAAGCACTGCTGGAATTGGAACGCTTTTAGCAGAGGGATTAGGAGATACCATCAGGGTTTCCTTAACAGAAGCTCCAGAAAAGGAAATTCCAGTTTGCTATTCAATTTTGCAATCTTTAGGATTAAGAAAAACAATGGTTGAATACATCAGTTGCCCCAGTTGTGGTAGAACACTTTTCAATCTAGAAGAAGTTGTAGATAAAGTTAGGAACGCTACTTCACATTTGACGGGTCTAGATATAGCAATAATGGGATGTATTGTTAATGGGCCAGGAGAAATGGCAGATGCTGATTATGGTTATGTTGGAAAAGGTAAAGGAACTATTGCCTTATATAGAAGAAAAGAAGAGATAAAAAGAGTACCTGAAGATGAGGGTGTTAATGCTTTAATCCAACTTATTAAGGATGATGGGAAGTGGATTGATCCTTAAGGATTTGTCAAATTTTTGAATTATAAATAAATTCTTTTTATAATAGAAAATATCGAATTATTTGAAGATAAGAAAATTGCTTAAAAAAAAATATATATTTCTGTTTGCGACATCCTTTTCTGGGTTATTTTTAAATAATTTTGCAGAGGCAACAGTTTTAAATAATAGTTATAAAGAAGTAATTGATCATGTTTGGCAAATTGTATATAGAGATTTTCTTGATTCAAACGGCAAATTTCAAAAGTCCAATTGGATTAATCTAAGAAAAGAAGTTTTATCAAAAACATATTCAGACAGCAATGAAGCTTATGATGCGATTAGAGATATGCTTTCTAATTTAGATGATTCTTATACAAGATTTTTAGAACCTAAGGAATTTAATCAAATGAGAATTGATACCTCTGGCGAATTAACTGGAGTTGGTATCCAAATAGTTAAAGATAAAGAATCTGATGATTTAATAATTATTTCTCCCATAGAGGGCACTCCTGCATTTGATGCTGGAATTAAAGCTAGAGATAAAATATTATCCATAGATGATATTTCTACTGAAGGTATGAATATCGAGGATGCAGTGAAATTAATAAGAGGACAAAGAGGTACTAAAGTAAAGCTTGAAATTCTTAGAGGTTCTCAATCCTTTTTTAAGACTTTATCAAGAGAAAAAATTGAAATAAAATCTGTATCAAGTAAAGTCAACCAAACCAAAAATGGCTTATCAATTGGCTATGTAAGAATTAAACAATTCAATGCAAATGCATCCAAAGAAACTAGAGATGCTATTAAGGATTTAGAAACAAAAAAAGTTGCAGGATATGTTCTTGACTTGAGAAGTAATCCTGGAGGTTTATTAGAATCAAGCATTGATATCTCAAGGCACTTCATTAACAAAGGAGTAATAGTAAGTACAGTAAGTAAAGATGGTTTAAAAGAAACAAAAAAAGGAAACGGTCAAGCTCTAACAAAAAAGCCCTTAGTTGTCTTAGTTAATGAGGGTTCTGCTAGTGCTAGTGAAATAGTTTCTGGTGCAATAAAAGATAACAAAAGAGGAAAATTAGTTGGGAAGAAAACATTTGGTAAAGGTCTAGTTCAATCCATGAGAACTTTAGTTGATGGTTCAGGTCTAACTGTTACAGTCGCTAAGTATTTAACTCCGAACGGCACTGATATAAACAAATCTGGAATTATTCCAGACATAGAAGTAAGAATGAATATAAACCCTATACTTCAAAGAGAGATAGGAACTAGAAAAGATAAACAATATAGAGCTGGTGAAAAAGAGCTAATAAATATAATTAATAGAAAGAATCAGATAAGCGAATTTAATCCCGACACTACAAACCTTAATGCATTCCTTAAAATTAATAAGGAAGATAAAGTATTTTCATTAAATTAATTACTCATATCCAGCATTCTCTTTATTGGCACATAGGCTCTTCTTATTATTTCTGGGTCTAGTTCAATAGACGGGGAATTATTTTTCAAACAATCAAGAATTTTTTCTAAAGTATTTAATTTCATATATGGACACTCGTTACATTTACAACCTTCTACATCGGGAACTTCAATAAAAATTTTATTAGGTTCTTTCTTTTTCATTTGATGAATTATTCCAGGTTCAGTTAGTACCATGTAAGTTTTAGATGGATCTTTGCTTACGAAATCAAGCAGCTTACTTGTTGATCCAATAAAGTCTGAGAGAATTAGTAAATTTTGACTACATTCAGGATGAGCAATTACTTTTGATCCTGGATTTTGATATTTTAATTTTAGAAGTGCTTCTTCACTAAATGATTCATGAACAATGCAGCTGCCAGGCCATAATTTAAGATCTCTTCCTGAATTTTTCTGTACCCATCTCCCAAGGTTTTGATCTGGCGCAAATATTATCTTTTTATCTTCAGGTATCTTTTTAATTAATGAGACTGCATTACTGCTTGTACATATCAGATCACTTTGAGCTTTTACTTCTGCAGTGCAATTTATATAACTTACGACATAGTGATCTGGATTTTCTTCCCTGAATTTTTGAAATTTATCTGAAGGACAATCGTCTGCTAATGAGCATCCTGCGTCAATATCTGGTAATAGGACTGTTTTATTAGGGCTAAGTATTTTTGCGGTTTCGGCCATAAAGTGCACACCGCAAAAAATTATTATATCTGCGTCATTATTTGCAGCCTTCCTTGATAGATCTAATGAATCGCCAATAAAATCTGCAATTTCCTGAATCTCTGGAGCTTGATAATAGTGCGCAAGAATAATTGCATTAGCTTTTCCGCAACGCTCCTTTATTTCAGAAATCAAATCCTCTTCGTTTAGAACTGATTTCTGTTTTGCAGTAGAAGTTATACTGGTCAGGATTTAGAATATCTCTAAATAGATTATATGCCTTTAAACAGAAAAAATTCTGACAAATTTAAAAATTGCTATTGTTGGTGACTGTCATGGTCAATGGTCTGAAATAGACTTGAAAGTTTTATCGATTATCAAACCAAATATTGTTTTATTTGTTGGTGATATTTCTGATGGAAGTGTCAAAATAATTAAAAAAATCAATGAGATCAATATTCCTACTTTTGTGATTTTAGGAAATCATGATAGAGGGAAAGATTCTACAGGCGAAACTCTCTCAAAGCAGATACGTGTTCTTGGTGAAAAATATTGTGCATGGGATTTGAAAGTTTTTAATAATCAAATAAATTTATTGTTTGCCAGACCATGTAGTTCTGGCGGCGGGTATTATCTTTCAAAAGAAGTTAAAGGCGTTTATGGTCCTATAACCGAACAAGATTCAATAAATAAAATTATCAAATGTTCAGAAGAGACTATTGAAGAAATACCTTTAATAATTATGTCTCATGCAGGCCCTTCGGGTTTAGGTTCAGAACCTAAAAGCATTTGTGGTAAAGACTGGAAATTACCCTCTTTAGATTGGGGAGATAGAGATTTGTCTGTTGCTATCTCTCAAATACAAAAGAGAAGAAAAGTTGATCTTGTAATTTTTGGTCATATGCATAATCGGCTTAAAAGAAATCTAGGTTTAAGAGAGATGTTTAAAATTGATAGTAAAGAGACAATTTATTTCAATACTGCTGTAGTGCCAAGATATAAAACTGATGAAGATGGGAAATTACTAATTAACTTTTCATGGATTGAGTTTGAAAAAAAGGAATTAAGACATGTCTCGCACCGATGGTATTCAGAGTCTGGTGAAATTCGTGAAGAAGATAAATTTTTTTAGGATTAGATATTTTTGTTCATATTTTAAGTATTTTTGGGCTTTTCATATCTTGAAAATAATGTTTGAGACAAGATATAACCCGCAATTCCTGCGGCTGTAAAAGCTAAACCATTTTTAAATAAAGGTAATAAATCATTTGTTCTGGATATTATCGGTGCCAAACCAAAAATTCCAAATAACATTCCCCATAAAGGAGAAAGAAGAGCTAAAAATCCAATTGATATGACTTGACCTTCTTTCCTTGGAGCAGATGCAAAACCTGCTACTAAACCTCCAAGAATCGAAGTACATAAAGTCCATACATATTGCTCTTTGGGTAGGCCAGGGACAACTTGGCATCCTCCTCTTTCGAGACAAATCTTTACTGAATCAATTGCATCTAATACTGCACCATCCTCACCGTGATCTTTAACATAGTATTGGTTGCCAAATCTTGTTTGAAGTTCAACCCAAAATAACCTTGGCATAAAATTAAAATAAGCCTCTCCTACGTTAAAGTTCAGCAAATTTCCTCCTCTAGGATCTGCAACTATCAACAAACTTGTCTCATCTAAATCCCAATAGTCCTTTATTGCACTACCAGGTGAACTCTCAAACTGAGATAAATATTTAATTTTCCACCCACTTTCAATTTCTAGATTGTTTAGCTTTTCCTCTAAAGATTTTTTCTGATTAGGGCTTAATGTTTTAGCTAAATCAATTACTGGTGTTTTTTCTTCTGGTAAGAGATTTGGATTATTTATAGCGAAAACGGGTTTATGTGAAATTAAAACTAATATAGATAGAAATATTCCTAATAAATAGTTAATCTTTGAAGGCATAAATAAGTTTTATCTCTTTATATTTTCGCCGATGAATAGCTTACCCGCGAATAATCCAGATTGGTTAGTAAAAAAAATAATAAAAATGGGTGGGACTATAAGTTTTTATGACTTTATGAATTTTGCATTAAATGATCCTATTAATGGTTATTACGGCAGCGGTAAAGCTGAGTTAGGCGTTCTAGGAGATTTTGTCACATCACCATCTTTATCTGATGATTTTGCTTTTTTGGTTGGTAAACAAATAGAAGATTGGTTGATTCAGTTCAAAAGTAGTTTTTTATCTAATCAGACATTATCTGTAACTGAATTTGGAGCTGGAGATGGAAGCCTTATGAGTGGATTAATTAAGTATTTTTTAGAAAACAGCAAGAATTTTTTAGAAGGAGTTTCTTTTGTAATTATTGAACCTAATGAAGGTATGGTAGAAAAACAAAAAAATAAATTGGAGGAATTTTTGAACTTAGGTATTGATATTTTATGGAAAGGTTTGGATGAAGTAGAGGAAAATAATATAAATGGAATAGTTCTAGCAAATGAGGTTTTGGATGCTTTGCCAGTAGAAAGAATAATCTTCTCAAAGGGAAAATTAATTCGACAAGCAGTTTCTGTAGACAAAAAATCTCATAAATTATTTTTTGATAAAATGCCAATTACACGTGAATTGGAAAAAAGTTTAGAACTTGCTAAAGGTGAGTTGGGAATAACTTTTCCGCCTGCAGATGCTCTTGAAGGATGGACGACAGAATGGCATGTAGATAACTCAAAATGGTTAGAAGCTATTTATGGGAAAATAAATAATGGTATTTTATTGATAATTGATTACGCTAAAGAAGCTAAGAAATACTATAACTCCAAGAATTCTGATGGGACGATAGTTTCATATGAAAATCAAAAAATGAAGAATAATGTACTAGATTCACCTGGAAATTGCGATTTAACATCTCATGTGTGCATAGAAACTTTAATTAATGATGCTGAGAATCTTGGATTTAATACTGATGGAATAACTAAACAAGGAGAGGCTTTGTTGGCGCTTGGATTAGCAGAGAGATATTATGGGATTCAGAAAGAACTTAAGAAGAATTTATCAAATGCTCTTTTAAGAAGAGAGGCATTACTTAGACTTGTAGATCCCGTTTGTTTAGGTGATTTTAAATGGTTTGTTTTTAAAAAGTTTAATGAGAAGAAAATGAATATAAATTCAACCTGTTTACGTTAAGAAAAAAACTTTAAAAATAATGAATCTTCTACGTCATCATATATATCAACAGCACCAATTTCTTTCGGTAATATAAATCTCATTTTGCCATCACGAACTTTTTTATCGCCCATAAGTATTGTTAGAACGTCTTCTTTATTTATTTTGGGGATCTCGGTAGGAAGATCATAACTCTCTAAGAGAATTCGCTGTCTCTCTAATTCTTCTTTAGACCATAACCCTTTTTCAATTGCTATTTTCCCTGCAATATTCATACCAATTGATATTGCCTCACCATGTAGAAATTTGCCGTATCCACATAAATTTTCAATAACGTGACCAAAAGAATGCCCATAATTCAATATTGCTCTAACACCATTTTCATGTTCGTCTTGAGAAACAACATGAGACTTTGTTTTAATTGAACTATTAATTATTTTAATTAGATATTCATTTTTAAGATTTATAAGTTCATTTTTGTTTTCTTCAATTTCTAAGTATTCGAAAAGTTCTTTATCTCTTATTACTCCGTATTTTATTACTTCGGCCATGCCTGCATTAAATTCTCTTTTGGGCAAACTTTTTAAAGTTTCTGGATCAATAAAAACTGCTTTAGGTTGATTGAAAGCTCCAATTAAATTTTTACCTTTAGGATGATTCACTCCTGTTTTTCCTCCCACGGATGAATCAACCATTGATAATAATGTTGTTGGAATCTGAATATATTCGATACCTCTGAGCCAAGTCGCTGATGCAAAACCACTTACATCTCCAACAATTCCTCCTCCAAGAGCAATAATTATTGAATTTCTATCTAAACCAAATTCAAATGCAAAATCATATATTGCACTTAAGGTTTTTAAGTTTTTATGTGATTCTCCAGCTTTGATAAGTAACATTTTGGCTTGAAATTGATTATTTTTTAAATTATTTAAGAATTTTTCTCCATACAAATTTGATACTTCTTCATTTGAAATCACAAGTATTTTTCTATTCTTTGTTATTCCAATTTTTAAGAGTTCTTCTCCTATATTATTCAGTATCCCTGCTTCTAGAGTTACTTCGTATGACTTATTACCTAATGGGACTAATATTTTTCTCTTATTCACAATTGATTACCTAGTTTAAATTTATAAATATTTGGTATTAAATACTTTATATATTAGCAAAATCTAAGCTCTAGATACTTAAAAATTCGGTTGTTAAGAATTAGAAATGGTAATAAAATCATGCTATGAGTTTTAAAAAAAATATAAACGATATTAAGAAAAATTATTCCCTAGGAATAATTGGAGGTGGTCAACTGGCTTTGATGTTAACCGAGGCAGCAAAGAAAAGAGATTTAGAGGTATGTGTGCAAACAAAATCTTGTAATGATCCTGCTGGTTCAAAAGCAGATCATGTCATAGAAGCTGATCCTTTAAAGATAAGAGGTAATAAATCATTAATTAATGAGTGTGAAAAAATAATTTTTGAAAATGAATGGATAAAAATTGATAAATTAAATTTAATTGACAATAACGATATTTTTGTTCCAAGCCTTAATGCAATTAAGCCATTAGTAGATAGGTTTTCTCAAAAAAAATTAATAGATAGAATGAATATCCCCTGTCCAAAATGGATAAGTATTGAAGATTTTAAAAATCTTTCGGATGAGGAATTCAATAATTGGACTTTTCCTCTAATGGCAAAATCTAATAAAGGTGGATATGACGGTAAAGGTAACAAGAAAATAAAGACAAAAGAAGATTTAGATTCTTTTTTAACAGAGAATAATTCTGATGAATGGTTAATTGAAGAATGGATAGAGTATGAAAAAGAACTAGCTCTTGTTGGTTCGAGAGATAGAACTGGTAAGATAAGATTTTTCCCAATCGTTGAGACATTCCAATCAAATCATGTTTGCGATTGGGTTCTTGCACCTGCAACAACTGAATATGATTTGAACTTATTTGCAATAAATATTTTCTCTTCAATAGTCAATGAACTTAATTACGTTGGAGTTTTAGCTATTGAATTCTTCTATGGGGATAATGGTCTTTTAATTAATGAAATAGCTCCTAGAACTCATAACTCAGCTCATTTCTCTATTGAAGCTTGTACTTCAAGTCAGTTTGATCAATATGTTTGCATTTCTTCTGGGATAATGCCACCTGATATCAAAATGAACTCTGAAGGGGCAATTATGATAAATCTACTTGGATTAAAAAAAAATTTCCCAATGTCAATGGAAACAAGAGTCAAAATGTTATCTGAAATTGAGGGTTCTAACATTCATTGTTATGGCAAATCTCGCGAAATTTTGGGAAGAAAAATGGCTCACATTACATTTTTATTAAATGGTAAAACTCATTCAGAAAGATATGATGAAGCTCAGGTTTTATTAACAATGGTAAGAGACATTTGGCCATCTCCAAATGCATAAAAAAATAAGTTAGAGTTAGTGTACTGGATCTTTGGTTAAGTTCTTCTTTATGTGCTCTGATCTGACTCTCTTTCGACATGAGGAGACTGTCGTGATGCGGTAGTAAACCGATCTTGTAATCGGAAACGAAAGCCCACTTTGAATCCTCTTCTGGCATTTCCAGGTCGATGCAGCAGAGAACTGACGGGGATCCGGTATTCCTATCAAAAAGCGTTCCATTAAAGCTTTAAAATTTTATTTGTTCAGTTTTAGAAATCTGACTAACATTACTATCTCTTTTTTCTCTGTACTTCGTTAGAAAAAATACCATTGAGCTAAAAATAATTAAAAATCCTATTAATGAAATTTGGTAGAAAAGGTCATCAGACATATCAAAAAAAGCTGATCTTTTATATTTGTTTCTCATCAAAAAAGAGGTTTGTTTTACCCTTAAATGTAGATCGACTTTCAGTTACTGGCTTTTGATGATACAAGTAGTAAGCGTTTCACAAAAAAACAGCTAATGATAATAGATTCTATTTAGGATAGAAAAACAAAATTTAGGGAGGATTAAATGTCTATCATTACCGACAATACAGTTTTAGTTCATATATGCAGCGGTTTAGAATCCAAAAATAAAGTAACTTTAGGTTTATTGGTTGCCCTTGTTGCAGAAAAAAACGATCATAAAGTAACTCTTTTTCTAGCAGGAGATGGAGTACAAATATTAGATTGCAAAAAAGCAGGTGAAATAGTTGGTCAAGGTACTGGAGATTTATACGAACATCTTCAAAATTTAAAGAAATCAAAAGTTACCATATATGTTTCAGGTATGTCTGCTAAATCTAGGGGTTACGATGAGAAGCTTCTAGATGGATATACAGCAGAATTTGTGATGCCGGATGTTCTAGTTGAAGAATCAATCAAAGCGGATAGCGTACTTTGCTATTAAAAAAGTAGCTAATTGCACCTAATTTATATCACCTGTAAATAAAAATAGCATGAAATAACAGTCGAATCATAAATATGAATCGATGAAATTCCTTTAATTATCAACTACTCACAGTTGAGCTTTTTATGTAACATAATAAGTTTACATAAAGTAACAATTAAATGAAAAGAATTATTCCTTATATCGCTTTTGCTTGTTTAACTGGTTTTACAGCTACAACAGTTTTACCAGTTATGGCTGGAGCATGCAGCAGCCACATGAATAAAAAAGCAGAGATTAAATGTGCTGAAAATGATACTGAGTGTCAAGCTGAAAAAGCCTCAAAGTTTGATTTAAAAGATTCTCTCAAGTCATAAAATTATGAATCAAATTAATTTATTTATGAACTCTGCTCCAAGAGATTTAATTGAGTTCTTATTCTTTGTATCCGTTGGTTTCACTGCAGACGCCTTTGGACTAATTTAGAAATAAATATTTTTTATTCTTTAGTTCTCCTATGATTTTCAAGTTTTTCTTTCTTTTATTTGAAGGTTTTCTTATTGTTAGATTTAATTAACCAAAAATAAAAATTTTTTAAAATTACCTTTTATAAATAAATTTTTGAATGTCCAAGAATAAATTAGATTTTGTTCTAAATAGTCCATTATTTTTTAAATAAGATTTTCCTTGTTCTATATTTTCAATTCTTTTTTTATAAGAATTTTCATCTAAATCTTTTCGCATAAAAAATTAGTATTATTTTTATTCTGAATAATAATTTCAAAAAAGCGGTTAACTAAGATACATAATTTAATTTCTTTTTTTTGAAATTCCCCTCGTTCAAGCTAAAGATCTAAAAAATAGTTTCTTCCTTAAATTTCTAATATTAAATATGGAAAATAAATTAAAAATAAAGTATCTAGAAAAAAGATAATTTAGGTAGGAAACACTACATCAATGACCAATCAGGAATAATTAGTTTGTAGCCATAAATCTATTTCGAATAATTATGGAATTCGCTAAAAAATTCATGACCGAAAAAGCTGAAAAGCTTAACGGTAAATCAGCAATGCTTGGAATGTTTGCTCTTATAGGGGCATACTATTTTACTTGTCAAATTGTTCCAGGTATTTTCTAAGGAAAACTTATTATGACTTTTTGGGGGTTGGGAATTTTCAGCCCCTTTTTTTAATGACTAAGAATCTCTTGATAACTTATTTTTCATTTCTTCAATATTCTTGGTTAATTTGTCTAACCATCCTATATTTTCTTCTGGTTTTAGATATTTAATTTTGGGTTGATTAATTTCAAGTGTTTCGAAATCTCCACTCATAAATTCTCCTTTATATATTATTGAGTTTTGTTCTTGTTCAAATTGATTTGACTAAAAAATTGCGTATCTAATGTGTGCGGTTTGAAGAACATTTAGGTACGGAAAGAGGTATGTTTTTTTAGTCATTTAAACCTATGGCTGACCTAGATTGAAAATATGGTTGTTATGAATCGGTTGCGTTGCTAAAACTGAAATAAACCATAAACTCTAAATTGCATTTAATAAAATGACATACTACAGTTGCTTTGATCAAAAAGGAAACATAATTGCTCGTTGTCAGACTAAAGAAGATATAAATGTTCTAAAGAAAATGGGCAGACCTATAGTGGAAATAAAAGAAATGAAAAAAGAGGAATCAGTTGTTTGTTCTTTAACTGGTAGTCCATCTGATTACAACGAAGATTATTAAGAGTATGAATCAAAGAACATCGAACTAATCCGCATTGTTCAGTCTATTGTGACTAGCAAGTTATACGCCTCTTTCATAGGAGCAAAAAATTAGGTATAAGTGGTCTAAGGACTTGTCCCATCCTGAGGACTTGAGCCTAGCGGTTTCAAGGTTAACTCCGCACTCCTACGCACGAGTACAAAAACCTTTTTAAAAATGAAACTCTCTTCCAAGACTCTCAGCTTGCTGCTTAATGTAGCTCTTGTTTTATGTGTCTTTTTCATTTAAGGCTATTCATCAAAAACTAATAGTCTCTGGGTCCCCTTTCGTTGATCCGAACTCAATGTCTTTAACTCTTTGAAATACTATTAACATTCGCGCATTACCAAAGTGCCTTACCACCTTACATCTGAAACCCCGTGTGCATAGGATTATTGGGGGCTTGGCCTTTGTCGGCTTTTCTAGGACGATACAGTAAAGAGTTGACGGGGATAAGGTTTCACCTATTAAAAGGCTTGCTATAGAGCGCTTTGGTAGGTGCTTTATTTTTTAGGAATAGCTGGGCTGTTTTTTATTCTCTATCAGTGTAAATACTTTGCTTACCAAAATACTTGACGATTCATCTCTAATGTATTTATATTAATAGTACACATGTATTACTAAGCAATGACTTTAGGAGGAGCTAATGTTTGGACTAATTTTTCTTACGGTTATCGTAATGAGTCCCCAAGTGGTTGGTTGCTTAGCCCAGACCGCAAAAGATTAATTTTATTTGCCAGGAACAAAAAATCTCAAAGAAATAGTATGAGAATTTTTGCTCATACATATTATGCAAATGATCTTGGTGAGCCAATGGCAATTAAATCATCCACTCAAATGTATTTGGATAATGCCTGGGATAAATGGCATGACCTTCAATTAGAGGGTTGGACATTTGAAGAACTTGAATTACCTGAATCTGCATGAAGAACTTAAATCCAATCAAAAAGAAACTATCAAAATCAGATAGAAAGATATCTATACAAGACCCATCAAAATTATTAGCAGAATTTTTTAATGGTGTTGTCATTGAACTTGATGAAGAATATAAATATGACTCATAAAGAATTGATAGATCAAGTTTCCGCAAATTTATTTAAACAAAGTGGAAAGTTAGAAAGCAGAAGATCTTGGTTGGCAATGAGAAATTATCTTGAACAATTAGACAGTGAACAACTTAAATCCATGCTTAATGACAAGGGATGATTTAAAAAATTTATTTATGAATTATTTATTTAGTTTTTATTTTTTTCTTTATTCTTAGAAAACCGTAAGTTGCAAAGCCAATCAAAAACATGTCCAAGTAAATATGCCAAGTAGGAAAAATCTGGTGTACTAATTCCATTAACTTTTTATTGCCACTTGCCAATAAGGAAAATCTAAATCTGATTTTTCTCTCATTAATTGCAATTTTCTAGAATTTATCTTTACTACTATTCCATCTGTTGGATATTTTCTAAAAAGCTTACCTTCTAGCCACTGTTTTCTAAATACTTGGACTTGGCTTGTAAAGTTGCATGAAATATCCTGAGGGATCGTGAAGCCAAGCTTTGAAAGACTTTTTTTGGACTCATATTGGTTAAGTGTTGAATTAAGTATTTGAAATGCGCAGAAGCTAAGACTTTCAGAAAATCCCTCTTTAGCTCTTAGAAATCCAGAAGCGATTCTTTGAGAGATATTTGGACTTTGTTTGGGTGCGTATAATTCGCCTCTAACTTGAAGAACTCCTCTTAAAGGGAGATTATAGGGAATGTCTTGGACTTTAATTAGTTTACTAGTCACGTCTTCCCCTTTTCTTGAAATTGCTTTCTCCAAGGTTCCATCCCTATATTGCAAAGCAACAGCGCAACCATCAATTTTCGGCTCAATTAATAATCTGGTATTTATTAATAATCCTTTCAAAAATTCATCTATTGAATCCTTTTCTAATGAAGGCAAAACTAGTTTATTCTTCTTTTTAAAGTAATCACAATTAGGGTTTGTTCTTAATAAATTCTTTTCAAGTTGGTCGAACTGCTTATCAGAGATTAAAGCATTACCATTTCTATAATTATCTTCATACCACTCAATTCTTTCTTCTAAAAAAGTCTTCATTTAAAATGATGGATTAAGTTTTTGGCTCGGCATCCAAATTGGCTTATCTATGATCCATTTTTCTTTATCTTCATATTTAACAGTCAATAAAATATATGAAGAAATTTGTTTTATAGATATGCCAACCAGATATCGTGTTTTTGGACTTATTGATATAAATCCAATTAGTAATATCAATAGAATAAATTTAAACATACACTTAATAATTTAAAAACTCAGCGTAATTTAGCAAACTTTTTAATTAATGCAATTCTTATAACCTTCAATCTTAGCTAGTTCTTCAATATTCAAACCTGTTTCCTCTAATAAAGTTTTTCCAATATCGTCTTTAATAAATTTAGTTAATGCTCCATTAGTAGAGTACTTAATACATTGGTTTTTGTATTCTGCTTCTTTGACAATAGGAGATAAATAAAAACCAAACAAGATAATAAAAGCTCCATAGGTTACAACTCTTCTATGGTTTTTCCACCATTCATAAAATTTATTGGACACGAAAAATAAATCACTTACTTCTATCCTAAATTAATTTTCAACAATTTACCTTAGTAATTGAAGGATTGCTTAATTTATTGTTTTTTAATTAATAGATTTAAGCCAAGAATAATATCTTGATGTTCTAATTCTTTGCTCTTTTGAGACTAATCTATCTGCAGACTCTAGGGGTGATTCTCCTTTTTCAACTTTTGTTGTAATAGATATACCAAAACCTTTTGCTTCAATTTTTGCAATGCCACCCTCTAAAAAAAATAAAAAAGACCAACCTTTATTCCATCCTAAATAGAAGGGATTTCGATACATTGTATTCTTTGGATATATTTTTTAATGATATTTTCCTTTTCAAGGAGTTACTTGTATACTCTATTACCAAATAACAAGTTCATAACTTATTATTTCTGAAAAAGTAATTTTGGTATTTAAATAGTTACTTGTAGGAATACTTGACGTTCTGGATTAGTACATTTATATTAATAGTACAACTGTATTATCTTAATGGCTTCAGGAGTCGCTAATGTTCGGACTTGTTTTTATCGTGGCAGCCTTATTAACCCCCCAACTGGCTGGCTGTTTAACAAAAAAAGTGGTTTATTAATTTTTTTTGAGAGTTATAAGAAAACTGTATCTAATAACTTAAAAGGATATACTCATCTTTTCTATGCAAATGAATTAGGTGAACCAGCTCAAATTAAAAATTCTAGACTTCATTCTATTGAGTTTGCTTGTGAAACATGGAATGAATTAATTTCAGGAGGTTGGCAAATTGTTACTAAAAAATTTCAGTAATCATGATCAACGTAAATCCGTCAAAATGGGAATATCTAAAAGAATCTACTCTAAAACGAAAACGAACAAAGATTTGTATTACTTGCAATCACTTTCACTACAGCACTACAGAAACTTTTGCCACTATCTTGATCTGTCCAAGATACGAAAAACGAATACCACAGGGTGATCATTTACTTAAAGGTTGTGAGTATTGGCAAAAAAATAGGACGATATTTTCTCCTGAAGCATCTTAATTATTCTCAATTTAACCTTCTTAAGGTAGAGATATTTAATTATGTAAACAAAGCATTATTTTATACAACTTAAAAAATTCTTTTTAAGTAATTTTTAAAGCATGATGCAATTCTACTTTTCTATATTTTTATTAGTTGTGCTTACATTTTTTGCACTTTTATTAGATGCACCAGAATTGGCTTCTTTAATTCAAACATTTTAGAAAATAATAAATCAGCATTTTTACTGATTTACTTTCTTAATAAGGAAGGCGTAAATTTAATTTGTTGAATAGGAGGGATCTAATGATTGACAGTCCACCAGAGGAGTTAGATTATAAAAATTAAATCTAGATAAAACTAATGCTAAATCTGGAATGAATTTCAAATAGAAAATTCATTCCTTTTTAATTTATTTTAAAAATATGAAATTATAAATATAAAATTTTTAAAGTAAAAAATCTGTTCATATTAAATGATTTGATGCCAAAGTCACTTCTTAGATATTGGCTAACTTTACCTGAATCCAAAACCAGTTTTTTGTTCTTCCTTTTCCTCCCATTCATTCATAATTAGTTTTAGTAAATTTTTAACTTCTAGATTCGAAGCATCAGTTTCTTTTTGAAGAGTTATACAAATATTTTTAATTTCCTCAAAAGCATTATCGATTAATATCGTTTTTTGATCTGGGTTAGCCATAGAATTCTAAAAAACTCCATTACAGTTAAAACCACTGCAGTTAATGATCCTAAAAATGTTCATTATGAAATTATGGAATCTTTCATCAAAAAAAAATGCCCAGGTCGTAAATATTGCAAAACCAGAAACAGCAAAGGCGGCATATTGAAGCCAATGTATTCCGTAGCTGTCTATTCCATTTTTATCAAAATCAGAATTACTCAAATGCTTTTTTATTCATAATAAAAATTTTTTTTTAAAAAGGAGAGTTTATTTTGAACGATAGACTAATTTCTTCTTGAATCTAAGATTTATTAATCGCTTAAATAAAACCTGGAATTATCCACCCAAAAAGACCGTAGTTTATTATTAAAGCAAAAAAACCAATCATAGCTAATCTGCCATTTGTTGTTTCGGCATTTTTCCAAAATTTACCCATATGGTTTTTAAATTTTTTTGAATTTTTATATATCAAATAATTTGGTTCTAGAGGTTCTTGTAACCTTTTGATGGTGTATAAAGAAAATTGGATTGTAATCGCGATGATAACAACAATAAAACTAGTAAGGGCATCCATTTTTAGGGTTTCATATGTGATCAATTTTTAGCCAAAGAATGAATGACGTTTGTATGTATCAAACATTTTCTTATTTCTGCTTTAAGAGAGGGGAAAACTCAACTTGAATTATTAACTAATGTAACATATTTTAAAAAAATTAGTATGAATTCTTACTTTTTCTTTGGATTTCACATTTTTAAGGACTTTAATGTAACATTTATGTGTCAAGTATTTCCAAAGAATAGTCTCAATTGATATGCGTAATTAGTTATAAAATTTTTATCTCTTCAAATGAAATAGAGTATTGAAATTTTTATATGAATATCTTTGCAATGTTATAAATAAAAAAAAAATAATTAAAATTTCTTACTTTTGTTTAATTTCTGGAAGGTAGAATTTATTGCCTAATGTATAACCAATTGACATGAGTACGAACCCAATAAGTTGAGGTAAATGAGAATTTGCTAAAGAGATTTTTTCGATCATTTCTCAATCTATAAATTATCATCATAATAAAAATTTTTTAATACCGTAAGTCTATTTTCTTTTTGATTCTTTAATTTCCCCAGATTTTTTTAGTGAATTAACAAGCCTTTCATTTTCTGTTTTTAAATTTTCTAATGCAGATTTTGTGAATTGTTCTTTAGCCTCAAATTTTGCTGAACTTATAACTTTTTTATTGGGGAGTTTTTTCTTCGGTTCTGGCTTCATATTAAATAGGATTTTAAAAATTTTAGAAGTTATTTTTTTTGTATTAGGTATTATTTTTTACAGTTTTCTGGTTAATAATATTTGTTTACATAGACAAATTAATCTTTATCTTTTGGGAGCCTTAACCATCCAGAAGTCCATTCTGATTTTAGTTTTGTCCATAGGATCCTTTTAATATCTTTTTTATTTTTGGTAGGAAAAATATCAACCCATCTATCTTCATTTTTACCACCATAAGCTTTAACTTGAAAATGCCTATTACCATTTATAGTTTTTGGTGCTGTCCAACAAAGAGTAGGAGGCCATTTCATGAGAAATATTAAAAGTTGAAAAACTAAAGATTGCTTTGCCCGGTTAAAACAAAACCATAATATGCAATCGTACCAATGATAAGTACGATACCTAGTATTCTAATAATCATGATTTAATTTTTTTAAATTCAAATTATATTAGAGAAATTTTATAAATTTGAGTTGAAGATTTAATATTTTCTAATTTTTCCTTTTTTTATTTCTAACTATGGAGTGGCAAGATTCAGGATGCCATTCATTCTGAATTTTGCCAATAAAATCATAAATAAATGAATCGGGACATCCAGTTTCTTTTTGAAGTTCTGAAAGTTCTTCTTTAATGAATTCATATACACTCATTATTACCCCTAAATTTTCTTCTTGGGAGGGAACCCATTTTTTATTCTCCATTAATATTTTTTAAATTATTTTTCACAATATCGTAATATGTTATGTCTCCATAATCAGCATCTGAACAACATAAATCTCCATATAGTTCCTCTAACAAATCGTACGCATCTGAATATTGATCAAAACTTTGAGTTGTTAATTCGTCTTCTTTCCCATCAATTCTAATTATTTTGTAGATCATATTTTACTTTGATGCAAAAAGTATTCTTTGTTTAATTAAATCATCTTATAAATAAAAATCTTATTTAGGAGTATTCGTTGGGTAAAGCTTCTGAATTTTATTTTTCTGAATTTCTATTTTTCTTCTTTCATATTTTTTTTCCATTATTTTTCTGATAAATAATTGTGGGATAAGCCAAACTAACGCAATAGCTATAGCCATGAAAGCAGGATTTCTCCACGTTAACCTAATAATCTCTTGTATAAATTCTTGATTGAAAATTTCCATACATTAAATTTTGATGATAAAAATATCTTTGCTTTCTTTTTTAAATTTTTTTAGATTTCATAACCTATCATAACCTTAAAAAATCTAATAAGAAATTTTATAAATTTTTTCTTTTTTTAGTTCGTTTTCTTTTATTTTGGATTTAGGTTAATTTTTTATTTTTAGTTTAGGTATGTCGACTTTTCTAATTACAGGATCAAATAGGGGTATTGGATTAGAACTATGTAGGCAAATTCATAAGAGGGGAGATAATGTAATTGCAACGTGTAGGAAAGCTTCAAAAGAACTTAGAGATTTAGGAGTGATAATTGAAGAGAATATAGAAATTTCTTCTGATGAGTCGATAACAAATTTGTGTAAAAAACTATCTGGAGTTAATTTAGATTGCTTGATTCTTAATGCAGGAATTTATGAATTTAATTCTTTCGAAAACTTAGATAAAAAAAGTATTTTGCGGCAATTTGAAGTCAATGCATTGAGCCCAATATTTATGACTCAATCACTTAAACATTTTTTAAAAAGATCTTCTAAAGTTGCTTTTATCACAAGTAGAATGGGATCTATTGAAGATAATACATCTGGAAGTTCCTATGGTTACAGGATGTCTAAAGTCGCTTTGTCCATGGCAGCAAAATCACTTTCCATAGATTTATCAAGAGAAGATATTTATGTTGCTATTTTGCATCCTGGGTTAGTGAGTACAAGAATGACTGGCTTTACAAGAAATGGAATTAGTCCTGAAGAATCAGCAAATGGCCTTTTAAAACGTATAGATTCTTTAAATAAAAATAATTCGGGTACGTTTTGGCATGCCAACGGAGAAGTTTTGCCTTGGTAACATCTATATTTTTATTTTTAAGAGATTTATATCGTTAATTTGTTAAAAAACTTTTAAATTTTTAACGAATTTCTTTCCTTGTTTAATTCTTTTAGTTATCTTTAAAAAAACATTAGTAAAGGAGGTGATTCATTGTCGTATCTACCGAAACATGCGGTTATTAAAGGGGCCGTGAATTCAGTATCTTCATCACATTCATCGGTCTCTTTTTCTTCGATTAAGAAAAAAGGTTTTATAATCAACAGATTTATATAAATCAGTTACTTAATAATTAAAAGCTCTGCATCTCGTGAAGTTGTAGAGCTTTTTTTATGAATTTAAATAGTCTTTTAAAATTTACTCTATCTTTTTTGGCCGAAGTAAATTAAGGCTAAAAAAGATAAAGTGCTTACTAAAGCTATTAAGTACCATCCAGTTGAGGAGTTGCTAGTTACTTCGGTCATTTATTTTGATTCATCGGAGGAATTG
Organism: uncultured Prochlorococcus sp.; assembly: GCA_902535175.1. Lineage (GTDB taxonomy): Bacteria > Cyanobacteriota > Cyanobacteriia > PCC-6307 > Cyanobiaceae > Prochlorococcus_A. The sequence goes on along the minus strand of CACASR010000002.1, from coordinate 106,849 downwards.
ATTATTTGAGTGAAAATCACAATTGATATCATTAAAAAAACTAAAAGAATGTAAGTTACGTTCATTTATAGAAAAATGCTAATTATTAAAAAGATTATTCCTAGAACTACCGTAAGAATTGCTCCATCTACTAATAAGTCTTTCCATGTATAACTTTTAAGCATCCTTGTTTTATCTTCTTCATTCATAAGGTTCTTTAACCACGTCCAATCTAAAAGCTGTGTCAATGCAACACCAAAAATTAAATGCCCAAACAAAATACCAATTAGATCAATTCTAGAAATATCTTTGGTGAGACTTGTAATAACAAAAAAGTCCACTAGCTTTTTTCTTTATTAGATAAGGCACCACCTTCTTCTTTGTATTTTTCCCAAGCTTCGCTTATTTTTGCTTTAGAGAAATTTTGTTTTCCCTCAGAGAATTTATTTTTGAGGTTATTTAAACTATTAGTTAGTTCTTTTTTTGTTGGTTCATCAAGAAAGTTTGATGTTAATTTCCATAAATACCAGCTACTAGCTAGGAGAAGAATTAATCCGAGTAATTGCATATTAGTTTTTTACCATCTTACAACTTTTCGAATGGTTTCGATAAGTTAATTTATTTAATACCTGCAGAAATTTTTTTGACTTAAATAAAAATTAAAACTTTAACCAGTGGAAAAATACTCTATCAAGAAGCCATATAGTTAGACCCCCTTCCAGGAAAGCTAACCAATACATCCCATAATCAGAAAATCCCATTTGTTCTTTCACTGTTTTAATTAATTTTTTGTGAGCTTGAATGAGATCTTTCATGAACAATCAAATTTTTTTAAACCTGCTGAATTTCTTTAATTAAAAAACCCTTCCCATAGCAAGAAAGACATGTTTTAGTCTCATCTAATGAAATTCTTAGAAAACCTGCTCCATTACATCTAAAGCAATTTACTTTAGTGTTTGAGTAGATTTTTGATTTAATTTTAGCAGCACGATTTAAGTAAGAAACAGTTTCTTTACGACCATTTGCTTTGGCGGCTTTGTTTAGAAGCTTTTTGTAGTTGAATTTAAGTTCTTGGATATTCATCTTTTATAGAAACAATGATGCGAATACAGGAAAAACTAAATGTTTAAATAAATTTGAAAAATTTTTCCCGTTTATATTTCTAATCTGATCTCTTGCTGAGATTTATTTAATATAACTAGGATTTGGTTTATATGTTTAGTATCTGGAGTAATTAGTTTGTATATTTAATAGAAATTTTATATTTAATAAACAAAAAATTTTGTGTGTGATCATTCAAGAAAATATTTTTATTGTTTTAAAAGGAATCTTAAATAATTTATTGTTTAAAAGTATTTAAAAGCTCTAGTAGATCATCCAGCCTTTTTGAGATTTTTAACTAAAAAGTCATTTTCATTAGTAAGAACTTCAAGCTTAGATTTTTCCAACTCTTTTTTGATTTCGGGATTTGAATCATTTTTTGCTTCGTTTAGATTCATAGGATTTTACTTTGAATTATTTAAAAGACAATTGAGATCATAGTGATCCCAAAAAAAAATTGTGGATAGCTTTTTTAAAAAAGAAGATAATATTTTATTTTGCACATAGAAATTAAAATTTAATCAACATATTGTGGAAAACCCTGTTGAAAAACGCTTAAAAAGTGGATAACTCTTCGGGAGCATTATCAAAACAAGCTTTTCTCGAAAACTTTTTAAGTATTAATACTTCATCAAAAAAAATAAAATATAGTTTAAAAAGTAACATAATCTCTTGTTATAACTATGGGATCATTACTTTTAATAAAAAGATTATTTATCTGTACGAGAAGCTCATGTTGATAAAAAATTCTAAAAATTTTTTCTTAATGATGTATCAAATTGAAAATTAAAGTGAAGAAAAATCAATCAGAACTTGAAATTTTTAATTTTTGTCATAGCAGATTAAAAATTGATTAATTCGGTTTTCTCTATGCAAATATTTCTCGAACCAAAACTTAATCAAATAAGTTTAATTAAGTTAATTATTCAAAATGACAGAAGAAAAAAAGGATTCAAAAAAATGTTCTGGAAAGAAAAACATTATGTTTGCCTATGGTTTTATACAACTGGGTTCTAGTTTTGTATCTGCAATAGCTTTAGCTGCATTAGCTTTTGGATTCTGCTCAGTAAAAAAAGAGTCTAAACTTTTCAATAAATGTGTTGCAGAAATTATTGAAGATGGTGGTACCAATTCAGAGGCGGTAAGGTATTGCAATGGGGGCAATTAAAAGTCTCTCACAGAAAAATTAAATGGATTCGACAAGTGATTTGATTATCGACTCTTTAAAAGAGGAGCCAATTGGTGAAACTAATCACTTTATTTGGTTCATAACAGATATTGGTATTGCTGCCCTATTTAAAAGAGAGCAAAACTATGAAATTTACAATTCAAATGTCGAAATTGAGGCTAATAAAATTGGTTTGGATATAACTAAAGAGGAAAAAGAGTATCTCAAAATAAGGGAGAGACAACTTTTCTTGTTTTATTCATAATCCAGGATTTAGTTCTTGATTTAGTAGGATGGCTCAAGGTTAAGGTTAGTCTCTTTAATATTATTCTCGCTAATTAATTCGTAGGTTAGCTCTTTATTTAGGGCATTTATATAAGATGTATAAAGTTTTCCCCAAACAAATTCAAATTCATCTTTACTTAAATTCTTGAAAAGAATTTCTCCTTTGAAGTAAATGTGATAAGAATCATTCATTATGGAAAATTAATCTTATCCTTTTTAACGCAGTCAAATATGTATGTAGTATTAGGTGCTACTAAAAAGAAATTTATATTTAGAAGTTAGAAATACTTTTAGACCATTCGTGTATTCATTTTTTGTTTTTTGAATAATCCGACTGTCTCATCAAGATCCATACACGGCTGAATGCTTATATCCATTAACCTTCTCCAGGGATGCCATTGCTTCCAAATTGTCTCAAGAGAATCTGCACTCACTACAGAATGTCCAATCCCATTTTGAACCATAAAAATCCAAGAATGAACCTCATAGTTTTCAGGTCTGTTTTGGGGACCACCCGATTCGTACCAATTAATTAGCATTTCTGCACCTTCTTCTTGATCCTCTCCATCTGTAAATTCGTAGGAAATCAAATACCTTTGCATATAGATTATTATTAAAATCTCTAAACTATTTTAACTCTAGATTTAGATATTGCCTCCCAATTTAATTAATGCTATGAAGTTTATAGAAATGATTGTTTTAAATGGCCGAAAGATTTGGGAAAATCAAAAAAAATATTTTGACTAATTTATCTTTTATAAATAAGACAATCTTGAAGTATTTTCAAAATCATGATCTGTTCGTATAGCTAGGATAACAGATAAAATTTGATACTTTTTAAAATACCTTAAATTAGTTACCATATTTGTACTGTATAGATACCAATGATAAATAAAAAGGATCAAAGTGATCCCATTGATAATTTAGAGTATGAAAAAGTTCTAGAAGAAGAAATAATTAATTCGTACGAAAATAAATTTCTGAAAGATATTAAACCAGACAAAAAAAGGACTAAACTTTACAGACTTAAAAGAACTCCATTAGAAATATTAAATAGGTCATTTTTCTTTTTCTTTATCGGAAGTTTTCTTTTCTCTTTGTTTTTAGCTTATTCAGAAAGTAAGTTATGGTTCATACTTTATGTAATAAGTGCGTTGTCATGTGTTTTCTATACTCCTAACAGAAAGGCACTTAAAGAATTAATAGCAGCTTGGCCAAATATAGAGGATCTTATTAAAGGGAGGAGTTTGTGGAGAAAAGGCAAGTAAAAAGATTATGAAACCGTTAAATTCATTTAAAAAGTGGTTATTAAATATCCTTGTGCCATACATAGAAGGCACCAACAAGAAGAAAGAGGATAAAAAATGAGCCTTATACAGCTTGGAATTATTGTTGAAATTTTTTTGTTTGTGGGAGTTTTTTTATGGGTTAGGAAACTAACTAGCAATAAAGGTAGACAACCATCTTTATCAAAAAAAACAATTAAAAATCTCAAATTTTAGAATTTTGATCCAAAATAAGGAATTTTTATAAAGAGATTAAATTTATGGGGAATTTATTTACTTTTTTTCTCTCACTTTGTGTATGAAATCGGTTAGAACATCAATATCTTTCTTAAAAATATGGTTTCCTCCAGTCAAGGTCTTGCTCCAATAACTAATCCATTAAATAGTGTTTTAGTAGAAAAGAAACTAATAAATGTTGATCAAAAGTTTATTCAACTTGTTTCTCTTGCAGAAGGGTTGCCTCGTACAGAAGTTATTGAAAGTGGAAGGAATTATTGGAGAGGTGTTTGTAGAAGCTTGATTTTTAGATTTCCAGATGACCTCGAAATTTTAAAACTTGATGTAAGAAGTTATGTAGATAGATCAAAAGGAATCATACAGGTAAGATCTGCAGCAAGATTAGGGCAATCTGATTTAGGCGTAAATCTTAGAAGAGTGGAATACTTGTTTAATCAATTAGAGAAATTTTAATTAATCTATTTTTTATAAATTTAAGGTTCTTTTTACTAAATAGTTGTGCTTTAATTCATAAGAATATTTGAATTGCCATGGTAAAGATAATCTTAGTTGGAATCATTGTCGCGCTTGTATACTCTCAACCTGATCTCCGTCTTACAGTAGCGGATTGGTTAAAAGCAGCTTCTGATTTTCTTATTGAATCAGTACAAGTAAAACAGTGAATTAACTTTTAATGAAGCATTAAATAAGACCTGAGACAGTAATCATTTGTTTAATGCATAGAGCTACGAAAATAAATATTATTATCCTGCTTATTATGTATTTCACTTAAACAAATAAATAGTTTTAGGAACATAATAGAAAATTTTTTTGAAATTTTTGAATAGTTAACGATAATAAGGGATATGAAGCTTAGATTATTTGAGTTCTATTTTATTAAAGACTATTTAAGGCCTTGGTTTGGTCTTATTTACTCTTTATTCTTTCTGTTTTTTTTAGGTGCAATTGGCTATCGAATAACAGAGGGGTGGGAATGGAGTGATTGCTTATGGATGGTCCTAATCACAATAACCACTATTGGTTTTGGAGAAGTTCAACCTTTAAGCCCTGAAGGCAGGATTGTAACTGTTTTAGTAATCGTTGGCGGATTGATCTTTATTCAATTTACCTTTCAAAAAGCTGTAAGATTATTCGAATCCGGCTATTTTCAAAGAGTAAACGAATTACGTTTTAAAAGACTTCTTAGAAAAATGGAAAATCATGTAATTTTGTGCGGATATGGGAGGGTAGGTCAGGAAATTTCTAACCAAATAAAAACGCAAAATATTCCAATTATCGTTGTTGAGAGTGACGAAGATAGAAAAAAGATTGCTGAAGAAAATGGTTTAGAAGTTCTTTGTGCTGATGCAACTCTTGATGAGACGTTAAAACTGGCAGGATTAGAAAAATGCAAAAGTTTGGTTGTTACCTTACCTAATGATGCTGCTAATTTATATGTAGTTTTAAGTGCTAAAGGGATAAGAAGTTCTATAAGAGTAATTGCAAGAGCTGGTACTGAAGAAGCCGCAAGTAAGTTGAGATTAGCCGGGGCAAGTATAGTTGTAAGCCCTTATATAGCTGCAGGTAGAGCAATGGCCTCAATGGCTTTAAGACCAATAGCTATTGATTTTCTAGATCTTTTAGCAGGAAGTGAATGTGAAATTGAAGAATTTGAATTAAGTAATGATATTAGTCTTTTTGAAACTGCGGAGAAAAGATCACTTTCTGAACTTGGAATAGGCAAAAAGAGTGGTGCAAAAATATTAGCCATTAAAGAAAATGAAAAGTTGTTCACTAATCCTGGTGGTAATTTCATACTTCAACCAGGTCAGGTATTAATAGCCTTTGGTAGTAAAGAACAGCTAAATATTTTGAATGGTCTGTTAGGTAATCTTGTTGTAGCAGTAGAGCTATTAAAGTAGATAGATCGAGATTCAGAATTAATTGCTAAATTGATTGTGGGTGGAATAAATCAAATGAAAATATTTAAATTTCTATTTGTAATTCCTGCAATAACTTTAATAATTATTCTTCAAACCTCTTTGCAAAATAGATATCTTATGGCTTCCGATATTAGAGATGGAGAAACAATTTTTAGAAATGTTTGTGCAGGATGCCATTTAAGAGGTGGATCAGTCGTTCTTAAAGGATCTAAATCATTAAAACTTTCCGACCTTGAAAAAAGAGGAATAGCTGATGTAAGTTCAATAACAAAAATTGCTAATGATGGTATTGGTTTTATGAAAGGTTATAAAAATAAATTGAAGGATGGAGAGGATAAGGTTCTTGCACAATGGATTATTCAAAATGCAGAAAAGGGTTGGGAGTAAATGAAAAGCTTATTTTTTGCATCGTTTTTATTTTTATTAGCTGAATTTTCTTTTGCTGAGGAATTTACTAATTACACAATTACATCTGATTCTCAAGTAAATACTTTAGAAGGTGATTTAGAGGCTAAAGGAAATGTAGTCATTAAGAGTAATAGTGGTAATTTTGAGGCTTATTCGGACAAGCTTTCTTTTGACAAGGATGATAAATCTCTAAAACTTATTGGAAATGTATATGTTAAAAATTTAGAGTCTGAGGGAATTGCAATTGAAGAAACATCTGGAGATGAATTGACAATATTTACTGATAAAGGACTTTTTGAATTCAAATCTCAAAATAAAAACAGAGTAACAACAAAAATTAAATTCTAAATAAAGAGTTGATATTTAATTGAAATTTTAATTACTAGTTCTTAATGGCCGATATATATAAAGATTTTTATATCAAATTAATTTGATTTATTTATCTTTAAAAATTTAAATTACCTTTTGGCTGTAATTTATATTTAACAGACTCATTTCTCATTACAAAATGGGCATTTTAAAAAAAATCCTTATTTTTTCTTCTGCTATCTCATTTGTGCTCTCTCAAGAAGCGATTGCTTCAAAAAGATTGAGCGGAGCAGGTGCTACATTTCCTTCGAAAATTTATACTAGGTGGTTTTTTGACTTAGCCAAATCTGGTGGACCAAGGGTTAATTACCAAGCAGTTGGTTCGGGCTCTGGAAGAAAAGCTTTTATAGACCAAACCGTAAACTTTGGTGCATCAGATGATCCTATGAAAGATTCTGATATAGAGAAAGTTACTAGAGGACTTGTTCAAATACCTATGGTTGGTGGAACTATTGCTTTTGGTTATAACTATGATTGCGATTTGAAACTTACTCAAGAGCAAGCAGTGCGAGTTGCAATGGGTATGGTTAAAAACTGGAAAGAATTAGGCTGTAAATCAGGAAAGTTAACTTGGACACATCGTTCTGATGGTTCAGGAACTACCAAGGCTTTCACAAACTCTATGGAAGAATTTTCATCAACATGGACTTTAGGAACTGGTAAATCTGTTAAGTGGCCAGCAGGCGTTGGAGCAAAAGGTAATTCTGGTGTCGCAGGTGTAATTCAAAACACTCCAGGCGCAATTGGTTATGTAAATCAGTCATATATTAAAGGTAATGTTAAGGCTGCTGCACTTCAAAATCTTTCAGGTGAGTTTTTAAAACCATCTGAAGAAGCAGGAGCTAAGGCTCTTAATGGTATTACTTTAGATGAAAATCTTGCGGGTAAAAATCCTAATCCAACAGCAAAAGGAGCGTACCCTATCGCTTCATTGACGTGGATACTTGCTTACGAAAAAGGTAATGGTAGAAACACTAAAGCAATCAAACAAGCCTTTAATACATTGTTAAGTGATGAGTATCAAGAAAAGGCTTCATCCCTTGGATTTATCCCCTTAAAAGGGAATATCCTTTTGAAATCAAGAGCTGCCGTTGAAAAAATAGGTAGTTAAATTTTTTAATAGATGTCAAATTATCATGACTTTCATATACCTTTAAGTCCTCTTAAAGTCTTTTACAGCATTTAGTAGTAGATTTATAGAGATATTATTTTTTTAATGGAAGAGAAATTAACTCTTTTCAAGAATCGTAAAAGATTCGGTATCGAAAAAAATATAGATATTATCTTCAAGAATACTGCCCTAGTCTTGTCTAGTTTCGTAGCAATAATACTTTTAGGAATTATTTTAGTAGTTTTTTTTCAGTCATTTGAATCCTTTTCAAGGTATGGCTTGAAGTTTTTAGTAACCTCTGAATGGAATCCAGTAAAAGATGAATACGGAGCTTTTACTGCAATTTATGGCACATTAGTAACCTCATTTCTTTCGTTATTAATAACTATCCCTTTGGGAGTTGGAACTGCAATATTTATTACCGAAGACTTTGTGCCTAAATTTGTTAGAGAAATAATAGGCTCCTTTGTTGAATTACTAGCGGCTATACCATCAGTTGTATTGGGACTTTGGGCAATATTTGTAATGGAACCTTTTTTTAGAGCCTTTTTTGTCTTTTTACACAATTTCTTTGGTTGGATACCTTTATTCAGTACAGAACCTACAGGTAGGAATTCTTTGTTAGCAATATTGATTTTAGTAGTAATGCTTTTGCCAATAGTGACTTCCATTGCTAGAGATTCTCTTAACCAGGTTCCTAAAAAACTGAGAAATGCGGCTTATGGAATTGGAGCAAGTAGATGGAAAACAATATTTTCAGTAATTTTGCCGGCAGCATTATCAGGAATTATGGCAGGTGTTCTATTGGCTTTAGGTAGGGCAATGGGAGAAACAATGGCTGTGACAATGATTATTGGTAATTCAAATGCATTTAGTTGGTCTCTATTATCTCCTGGATATACCATTTCATCCATGCTCGCAAACCAGTTTGGTGAGGCTGATGGAAGTCAGGTTTCATCACTGTTTTATGCGGCTTTTGTACTCATGATCCTTTCTTTGGTAGTAAATATCTTTGCGCAGTGGCTAGTTAAGAAATTTAGTCTCAAATATTAGATAATTATGAATTCACTCTATTACCAGAAAAGATTATCCAGAAATATAGGAGATAAATTCTTTACTTCTTTATCAATAATTTGTGCCTTGATAGCAATACTTCCTTTGATTTTTCTAGTGACTTATATCCTTATTAAAGGTGGATCTCAAATTACACCAGAATTATTTACTTTAGAACCAAATCCTCCTGGAGATGATTTAGATGCAGGAGGTATTAACCCTGCATTAATAGGCACATTAATAATAACTACCATTGCCTCAATTATTGCAATACCAGTAGGTGTTGGTGGTGGCATATATTTAGCTGAATACTCTAAAGGCGGTGCTTTTTCAAGGTTTATTAGATTTGGGGTAAATGTTTTAGCGGGAGTCCCCTCAATAATTGCCGGTGTATTTATTTATGCCTTAATTGTTTCAACAAAGATCTTATTTGGAAGTATGTACAGTGGCTTGGCCGGAGGTATGGCACTTTCAATATTGATGTTGCCTACTGTGATTAAGACCACTGACGAAGGTTTAAAGTTGGTTCCGAATGAATTGAGATATGCTTCTCTTGGTGTTGGAGCAAGTATGTATACAACCATATTGAGAGTTACTTTGCCCTCTGCCTTTAGGTCTATTGCTACTGGCGTTGTACTTGGAATCGCAAGAGCTGCAGGCGAAACAGCTCCTTTGATATTTACGGCTTTATTTTCTTACTACTACATAACAGGCTTTGGAGATTTGTTTTATGAGATGGGTTCTTTGGCTGTATTGATATACAACTTTGCTCTTGAACCTTATGATGCACAGAATAAATTAGCCTGGGCAGCTTCCTTTATTCTTGTTTTGTCGATACTATCAGTAAATATATTTTCAAGGATATTAGCCGCTTTTACTGAGAAAACTAAGAGAGTATAAATGATCAAAACTAATAAAAAAATACCAAAGAATATCATTTTATCTCTTGAGAATGTTTCTATTAGCTATGGAACTTTTGAAGCAGTAAGAAATGTTTTTTGTAATTTTAAAAAAGGAAATATAACTTCCCTTATTGGACCTTCAGGTTGCGGTAAATCAACTGTTCTTAGATCTTTAAATAGGATGAACGATTTAATTCCTAATTGCTCACTGAAGGGCACTGTCCTGTTTGATGGAACTAATATTTATGACAAAAGAGTAGATCCAGTTGAAGTAAGAAGAAGAATTGGAATGGTTTTTCAACAACCTAATCCTTTTCCTAAATCTATTTACGAAAATATTGCATTTGGAGCAAGAATTAATGGCTTTACGGGAGATATGGATGAATTAGTGGAAAGTTCATTAAGAAAGGCTGCTTTATGGGATGAATGTAAGGATAAATTAAACGATAGTGGGTACTCCTTATCTGGCGGACAACAACAAAGATTATGTATCGCTAGAACGATTGCTATTGAACCTGAAATAATTCTCATGGATGAGCCATGTTCAGCTTTAGATCCAATCTCTACTTTAAAAATTGAGGAGACGATGCATGAACTTAAGAAGAATTACACAATAATAATAGTTACTCATAATATGCAACAGGCATTAAGAGTTAGCGATATGACTGCATTTTTTAATGCTATTGAATATGAAGATGGTGATGGAGGAAAGGTTGGTTATCTAGCCGAATTTAATTCGACAAAGAAAATTTTTAATTCTCCAAAAGAAAAAACTACGCAGGAATACATTTCTGGTAAATTTGGTTGATGTTAATTTTTTACTTTTAAAAGAAATATTTTTACTTTCAAAAAAGCTTAGGGGTAGACAAACAGTATAAATACCTATATAGTTATTTCGAATTAGTAAGTTTATCTTTGAAAAACTATCCCTTTCTCCCTTTCTTGATTTTTGCAGGGGCTCTCATAACAACTGCAACAATAGGATTGCCTGTCTTTACTTCATAATTTAAGAGTATTTCTATTTAAGGTAATCATATGGTTTCAATAATAAAAAAAGAATTAATTGGAAGTCCTCATAAAACCTTAATAAAGGGAAATTTATTTGACTTTATAAAAAAAAGAGAGAATATGAATCTGTGTGGGAGTGAAAAATCTGTATTAAAACCATTTTTAAAAGTGGTTAATTTCTAATTTATTTATCATGGATAAAACTAAAGAACAGTTAGAAAAATTAAGAGAAGTAGCAGAAGCATCTCTTACAAAAACGGATGAACTTCAAAAAGTTCTTGCTCAAATCGAAGCTTTAATGTCTAGAGAAGAATCAAAAACATTATCAAAGAAGAAATAATTAATTAAAAAAATAATTTTATTTTTTGTACTTTTAGTTACACCTCTACAATTTCATTGTAGTTATGAATTAGGTATGCAGAACCCGTTCCAAAGTTTTCTGTTAGGTCTCGAGGTCTCACCTTCTTTAAGTAAAAGACCTCTTTAATTTTCTTATTTTTATTATATTTTATAAACTGCTTATTTAGTTGATTACTTTATAGATTTCTTTTAAGCAGACATTTACATCGTAAGATTCAGTATTTACAATTTCTAATCCTGTTTTTTTTGTAACCTCAACAGTGGCATTGCATTCATCTTGTTTAAGAGCCATGTAACTTGGCTTTTTATCATCTATGTCTAATTCGACATTTGATTTAGTTTCTTCCTTATATTGCTCCATTACTAGTGTAAGTGCCTCTATCTCAACTGAAAAATTATCATCTGCTTTTGCCCCAAATGGAATGACAAGAAATGGAAATAAAATCAAGGCAATTAATTTTTTCATTTCTATAAAAAGTGTTTATTTTTTTTATAACGTGTATTGTTTGCTAAAGAAAGAGGCATTAGTTGTATAAATTTTTTATTATCTATTTTTACTAATAAAAATAGTTTTAAGCATAAATTATTAAGCATAAATTAATTGATAAAAAAACTAAATGAGACTTTTAAGTATAAATTGGTGTATTTAAATGAAAACTATAGTCAATTCAATAGGATTTTTCTTTAGATTTCATCTCGATAATTTCTTCTTCAGAAACAATTGCCCATTTTTTAAATGACTTTTTGCAGGGATATCCTCCTGTTAAGTCTCCAAATGCAGGCAAAAATAAAGTATTTTTATTCTTATCCATTGCAAAGCACCTAAATGATAATTTATCTCCATTATTTTTTATATAGATTTTTGGATGATAATGTCCACAAATATTCAAGGTTTTTTTGTTTTCTGAATTAACTGGCTCATGGCTTAAAGTAATATTTTTAGTTTTTCTAATATCAAAAATTTTTATATTTTTAATATCACAACCTACATCATGATTTCCCAGGATTAGTTCAACTGTGGTTTTTAGTAGTTCAGGAAGATCCTCAACTTTTTTTTGAAGAGTTTTATCTATTGAATATTTGCTGTGAAATAAATCTCCCAATATTATTAACTTCTCAGGACTATATTTTTTTACTATTTTTTTTATTCTTGCGAAATTATTTTCATCTGAATTATTGGTAAGGGGGATACCATTTTGCTGAAAATACTCAGCTTTCCCAAGATGAATATCGGATATTAACAATTCTTTTGTTTGCGGTAAAAATAAAGCTCTTGAAGGAAGCATCTCTAACAATGTATCTTCCCAACAAAATTTAAAAGAACTTTTTTTCATTTAATCACTATATTTTTTTATAAGTTTTTCTACTCTTTTTTCTATTGGTTCATTGCTTAAAGTATTTTTAAGTCTTTCAACTAATAAAGGGAAAGCAAAAGGGGTTGGACTTTTTATCTCGTTTAACAGCATATTTAAATTTTTTAATCTTTGTAATGATCTAGATATTCTTTTATTTTCTAATTGATATTCTTTAACTTCTTGATGCGATTGTTTTATTAAAAGATGGCCTTCTTCATATTTAGTAAAGACATCAAAGAAAAGACTTGAACTTATTTGAAGCTGAGAGGAAGTTTTTGTTTTGGTTGGATTATTTTGATTTACAAGTCCACTTATTTGAGCAATATTTTTAAATCTACGTTTTGTTAATTCTGAAAAATTAATTGCATTTTCTAGATCTTCTTCTAATTTTTTGTTATCCAAAAAGTAATCGGCTTCTTTTTTTACTATGGAAAAATCATAATCCTCTGCTGTAGTTAAGCTGAATCCAAAATCATTAGCAGTAATACTAAAGGTAGATTGTTTTAATTTTGCTAATCTTAAGGCCCATAGAAATGCAATCCCTTCATTTACAAATTTGCCATCAAGGGTAAAAACAAAAAGATTCGAAAAATCCTTGGTTTTATACATTTCTATAAGGAATTCATCTCTCTTTGGAATATTTGAAAGAACTTTTTGTTTCTTCAATATTGGACGTAATGAATTTAGTTCAGGATTTAAGTAATCAGAATTTTCTACTTCATTGCATATATCTATTTCTTTTCTCAAACTCTCACAAAGTAGATCAGAAATTGCCATTTGCCCCCCAACCCATGCAGGAATAAGAGAACTTTTTTTTGTTGATTTTTTAACGTATAAAATCATATCTCTAATTCTTACAAATTGGAGCATTTTCCCGGCAAAGTAAAATGTATCGCCAGGATTTAATTTTGAAGCAAAATTCTCCTCTAAATTACCTAAGGATTTACCTTTCATATATTTAACATTCACAAATTTGTCACTTGTAATTGTCCCAATATTGAACTTATGCATTCTTATTAAAGATTTGTCTTTTACAAAATATTTAAAGTTTTCATTATTATTTTGTGATTCTTCTTTAACTATCTTTTTATATTTTGGGTATGCTTTAAGACATTTTCCTCCATATTCTAAAAAGTCAAGACACCAATTCCAATCTTGATCTTTTAAGTTTCTATAACTCCAGCAATTTTTAATTCTTTCTTTCTCAATTTTTGGATCAAAGCCATTTCCGCATGCCAAACTTATTAGATGTTGTAGAAGAACATCATAAGATAATTCAGGAAGTCTAATTTGTTCAGATATACCACTTTTTATTATTCTTCTCATTGCACTAATTTCTAATAACTCCAAAGAATTAGTAGGCATAAAGATTATTTTTGATTTTCCGCCTGGTCTATGAGCACTTCTTCCCGCTCTTTGGATAAGTCTAGCTAAATTTTTTGCACTACCAATTTGAACAATTTGATCTACAGGTTGGAAGTCAACCCCTAAATCTAATGAGCTGGTGCAGACTACCCATTTTATTAATCCGTCTTTAACCCCTTCTTCAACTCTTTTTCTATCATCTTTATCGAGGGAGCCGTGATGAAGTGCTATTTTGTCTTCCATCTCTGGCAGAAAAAATTTAAGACATTGATACCATCTTTCAGATTGGTTTCTTGTATTGGTGAATAATAAGGTGCTTTTATTTTTATCTAGGATTTTTAAAAGTGAAGAATGACTTCTAATACCAAGATGACCACTCCATGGAAAGGTCGTTTCCTCCTCTGGCAAAACGCTTATAATTTCTATCTCTTTTTGAATATTTGTACTTATAATTTTGGGTTTAATAGAGCTCATCCCAACTATTGCTCTTGCTGCTTCTTCAATATTTCCAATAGTTGCAGACATTGCCCAAATTTGTAAATTTTTTATATTACCTCTTAGCCAACTTAAAGATAACTCGCACTGGTTTCCTCTTTTACTGCCCATCAATTCATGCCATTCGTCAATAATTATTGATGACAACTCCTTGAACAAATTATTAGATTCTTTATTAGAAAGTAAAAGAGATAAAGACTCTGGAGTGGTAATAAGAATATTAGGTGGTTTAGCTAGTTGCTTTTTCTTTTCATATGGGGTTGTATCCCCATTCCTAATTTCAACAGTGATTTCTTTATTAAAATGTAAAGCTGCTAATTGTATGGAATTTTTTAAATCTCTAGTTAGAGCTTTTAAAGGCGTTATTAATAATATATTCACACTTTTATTATTTTTGGGATCTTCTATCTGTGATAAAGGTCCCATTAATGCAGCATAAGTTTTGCCGCATCCAGTAGGAACTTGTATTATTCCATTCTCTCCATTTAAAAATGCTTCCCAAGATTCAATCTGGTAGGGTAATGGCTCCCATCCATTTGAGTAGAAAAACCGTTTAATTTTAGAAATTAAATTATTTTGCTTACTATTTTGTTTACTATTTTGCTTAATATTTTTCATGATATTTTTTTCATCAGTTCATAAGCATTCTCTAGGCTATCTGCATCATTGATTTTTTTATCTCTTCTCCATTTTGTTATTCTTGGAAATCTTACTGCTATGCCAGACTTATGACGTTTTGAAATTTGTATTTTCTCAAAAGATATTTCGAAAACCATTTCTGGTTTTAACGATCGAACAGGACCAAATTTTTCTATTGTATTTTTCCTTATCCATTTATCTAGCTCTTTAATCTCAATATTCGTTAAACCAGAATATGCACTTGCAAATTTAATTAATTCTTCGTCTTTCCATAATGCAAAACTGTAATCTGTGTAAAGACCAGCTCTTCTACCGCTTCCGGCCTTAGCGTAAATTAGAACAGCATCCAGTTGCATAGGATCAACTTTATATTTCCACCAAATACCTTTTTTTCTACCAGAGGAGTATATAGAAGTCTTTTTTTTAATTATTAATCCTTCAGTATTATTTTCTCGAGATTTTTCTTTATAAGTTAAAGCATCAGGCCAATCATTAGGAAAGATTAAATCACATATTTTAAAAATATCAGAGATATTATTCTCAGTTTTATTTTGCCATTTTGAAAAATATTTTTCTAACTCAATTCTTCTATTTTCTAGTTTAATTTCTCTTATATCTCTTCCATTAATCTCTAAAAAATCATAAGCAATAAAAATAATTGGATATTTAATTTGGATTGATCTAGTAGGAGACTTTCTATTTATTCTTTTTTGAAGTAAAGAAAAATCAAAGGCAATTTGTTCTTTAAAATTCCAAACTAATAATTCCCCATCAAGAACAAAATCATCATTTATATGGGACATTTTCTCTACTAATTCTGGAAAAGATTCATTGACTAATTCTTGTCCTCTTGTCCATAACGAAACATTACCTGACCTTTTAATTAATTGCAGCCTTATACCGTCGTATTTCCATTCAAATTGAAAATCATTTATTGAATTTTTGAAGATTTTATCTTCAATAGTATTCGCTAGCAGAAATGGAAATGGTTTGGAATTTAATTCTTCAAGATTGATGTTCTTATTAATTAAAAATTCATATGAATCAATTGAAGGCTTGAAATTACCCATCATCCTATGAGAAATAATTTCTTCATCAACATTAATTAGTTTTGATATTGATTTTGTAATTAATCCGATTGAGACTCCTACTCTAAATGTGCCTGTAAGAATTTTATTGAAAATTAAATGGTAATCTTCAGGTAATCTTTCCCAAATATTTTTAATTTGTAAATTTTTTTCCTCCTCATTAAGTTTTGATAAATCAGGTATTGTTTTGCTTAGTAATTCATTGAGACTTATATCTGATAATTCCTTTTTTCTGGAAGTAGTTTTATTTTTAAGTAATAACGTTATTACCTCAGCAGAATCACCAACTTTTAAATAGCATGTATCAATTAGCCATACAGGATATTCATATATTTGAGAAAAAAGATTTTTTAAATATCTTCCACTAATAAATCTCTTATTACTTTTCCCAGTAAGTAAATATATTGCCCATGAATTATCTATTGGATCATTAGAAAAAAAATAATTCTTTATAACTTCAATTTTATTATTTGTACTGTTACTTGAATCTAAATCTAGAAATAATTCTGAAAACTTTTTTAAGCTCATATTTATTTACCGAAAAACAGAACATTTATTGATTCCTTTTCAACTAAATATTTACTTAAGGCTTCGCTATCTCCATGATGAAAAAATACATTTTTTGCTTCAGACTTTTTTACTACTTCCAGAATTCCATCCCAATCTGCATGATCAGAGATTGCGAATCCTTTGTCATATCCTGATCTTTTTCTTAGAGCTCTTATTGACATCCATCCACTCGCAAAAGCTGTTTGAATATTTTTGAAATTTTTTAAATAAGAGCCCTTACTCAGAGATGGCGGTAATAATATTAAACTTCCTTTAAGTTCATCAATCTTTTTTTTATTTTCGATTTTTATAGTATCTTTAATATCAATTCCAAGTTTTTTATAAATATTGTTCATTTTATGAATACTGTCATGGGAATAAATATTGCCTTTAAAATTTGTTTGACTAATTTCGTTTAATAATCTCTGAGCTTTTCCTAGTGAATAACAGAAAAGTAAAGAAGTTTTTTCTGGTGAATTAGTTATCCATTTTGAAATATCATTTGCTATTTTATTTGTTTCATCCCACTTAAATATTGGCAAACCAAAAGTACATTCACTTATTAAATAATCAGTTTTTATTATTTTAAATTGTTTGCAAGTCTCATCTTTTTGAAGCTTAAAGTCACCTGAAATTAGCCATTTTTCTTCAGCAAAAATAAACCTTATTTGACTAGATCCAAGGATGTGACCCGATGGATGAAAAGAAATATTGATGCCATTTATCTTAAATTCTTCTCCATATTCAAAAGTCTTAATTTTGATATTACCTCCTACTCTTTCTTTAAGAAGTATCGCAGTCTCCTTAGTAGAAATGTATTCTTCACAGCCAAATGTAAAGTGATCAAAATGAGCATGGGTTATTAAAGCCTTTTTTACTGGCTTGCTTGGATCAATCCAAATATCAGCCAGTTCACAATAAAGATTTCCATCTTTATGTCTAATTAAATATTCTTGTTTAGTTCCCAAAACTACATCTCTTACAATGAAGTTAATTTAGCTAATTATGCCCATGCTTGTTTTGATAAAGCTATGGCTGAAATTGTTAGTAGAGCAATAACTACAAATTTGTTACTCCAATTAATCATGAATGTACTAATTTTGTTATAAGAAACTCTATTAGACGGAACAATTCTTTTCTGATTCAGAATGTGATGATTTCCATTATTTTCTAAATAATTTAAATTTTTAATCTCATTTATTAATTTAGATTCGCAAGTTGAGAGTTGTTCTACTTGATTTAATAAATCAATATCTTCTGGTCTTAATAAAGAATTTAATTCCTTAATTTGTCTTTCGTTTTTCATAAGGAATTCATTAACAATCTGTTCTGTTCCTAAACCCTTCTTTATATTTAAAAGAATATCATCTCTTTTCCAGGATTTTTCAAGAGAATTTAAAATTTTGTTTAAGCTCATTTTAAGTATTTTTACTCATGATAAATTATTATTTTTTTCTTCTGTGGCTTACTCCTTAAAGTAATAAGAAAAAATTATTTTTATTTAAGATTTGCCAATAAGTCTGTTTGCAAAATATTTTATCTTTACTTCCTCTACAATTTTTTTAGAACTGCTTTTGGTTTTAACTTTATTTAAATTGATCACTTCATCTGAAACATTTTTGCCCGTTTCAAAATAACTTTTAATTTTTTTTAATTCTTCTTCATTTAATCTTTTTGTCGCACCTTTTGCGTTGATTCCAAGTTTCTTGCAGGCTAATAATATTCTATTACTTTCTACATTAAGATCTTTGGCAATACTAAAAATAGGAGTGTTGATAGACATTATTTTTTTACCATGTAATTTAATATTTATATTATATTTATATGTTAGAAATTAAATATATTTTTAACTATTATTAATTTCAAAAAAACTTTTTTTAATTAGGCTACTTCATCTTCGAAATTATCTAATTCATTAAACTTTTTCTTCATAGTTGGGTTATTTCTAGTTAATTTCTTTACTGTCAAATCTTGAGATTTGCTGTCAGCAGATAAAAGATGTTTTTTCGAAAGAATCAAAGCTTCTTTGGTTTTTTGTAAATGGGTTATTGATTTATCAATTTCTGAAATTGCATCATTAAATCTATCCTGGGCAAGTGAAACATTTTTACCTACTGCATTTTTGAATTGCTCAAGAGTACTTTCAAAATTAGTTATGTCGTAATTCTCTCGTCTCATTAAATCAATTTGCGATTTGTATTTTAAGGTTTCCATAGATGCATTTCTTAGCAGAGAAATAATGGGCAAGAAAAATTGCGGTCTTATTACATACATCTTTGGAAATCTATGAGACACGTCTACTATTCCTGCATTATAAAGTTCACTATCTGGTTCTAGAAGCGATACGAGCACTGCGTATTCACAAGATTTTTGCCTTCTATCTTTATCTAATTCTTTTAAGAAATCTTCGTTTTTTCTTTTATTAGTTCCATTTAAACTTTCATTCTTCATTTCAAACATTATTGATACTACCTCTGTTTTGTTTTCATCAAATTCTCTAAATATATAGTCCCCTTTACTTCCCGAAGAGGCATCATTATCCTTTTCGAAATATGAGTTTTTAAACGCAGACGCACGATTAAGATTAAATTGGGTTTCACAATGGATTTCTAAGGTTTCCCCTACCATCTTTGTAGATAATCTAGACTTCATTTCTCTTAATTCCTGAATAGTCAGGTCCCTTTCACTAATTTTGCTTTTAAACTTTTCTTCAATTAATTTTTCATTAATTGAATGTTCAAGTTTCATCTTTTCAATGGAATTTGTTAATGAAGAGTTCTCTTTTTCTAAATTATTAACAGCTTCACTTACTTTGTTTTTTAAAGATAATTCTGAAATTAAAGACTGGTTTTTGATTTCATCCTGTAACTTGATTAATTCATTATTCAATGAATTAATTTTATTTGTTGCTTGATTTTTTAAATCATTGAGGGCATTTGTTTTCTTTTCTTCAGATATTTTTAATTTAGATTCAAGAGTTTGGATCTCAGAATCTTTAATGCGGTTTTGCTCTATTAACTGTATTTTTAACTCACGTTTTAAAATTTCCAAAGCTTTTTTATTATCTTCTTCAGCCAAAATAAGTCTTTCTTTTATTTGTTTGTTAAATTCTTCGTCTTTTATCTGAAGAAGTATTTCTTCAAAGCTGCTGGGATCAATTCGGAATGTTTTGCCGCATGAAGGACATTTAATATCTTTCATTTTTTAATGACAGAATTAATATTAGAAAGGATTTAATATTCAAATTATGTAAAAAGAATATTTTTCTTGACTAAGAATAAACAATGATCCAATATTATGCATTAAAAAATAATATTATTATTCAATAAAAGTCATATTAATCCTGATTCCTTAAGAATATTTATTTTATTTGCTAATTCAATATCTGCAGAAGATATTGAGCGGTCTAACGTTTTGTGAGATGAAACTGTGTAACCACTATCATCAACAAATTCGTCTTCAGCATCCTTTAATTGGGCATTCTCCTTTTGGAGATCTTTAAAATTGTCCGACTTGTATATATTTGACTTACTGATGTTACTATATCCAAAATTCGCAATTCCTCTAGCATCTAATGCTTCCTCAACTAATATTCCAACTACCTTAGATCTACTTATAGATTCGCTCTTGGATATTTCATCAATAATTTCAAGTACTCTTTTTCTAGGGAGATATCCTATTCTTTTAACTTTATTTTCCATGAGTCTTCAGATATGTCAATATTGTAACACTTCTGTCAAATGATACCAGATTTTGATTATTAGTACTTATCTATAAAATTTAAAAAATGAGATAAAGTATAATTTTAAAGAAGACTCATACAAAGTTATTTCTCCAATAGTCAGGAGGATAGTTTTATTCCTTCTTCTAATAACTATTTCAGATTGGGTCGGATTTCTGAAATTTTTTTATTTAGATTCCAAATATTATGAAAGATAAACTATATGATAACGCTGATAGCTTTGCAATGTCATTTGATGAGGAATGGGAAAACATTGATTGTGAAGATATGCGATTAAAGATAGATAAGGTATTAGAACTTTTATCAGACCACCCTTTTTTAATATCTAATCCAGAAAATGCTAGAAAAATGGCAGAATTTAGGGTATTTTCATTAAAGAAATTTCAATAATTATTTTTAAATTTTATTAAAAGTAATTTTTTAAGAATTAATTATTAAAATTTAATCTTAATTACTAAAGATTTAAATAGTTGGTGAATTAAAAAATCCCTTACTGTATAAAAATATTATTATGCCAATAATAGGACCTATTCCAAAAACAAACAGTACTAATTTTGCAGAATTTTTTGTTTGACCTAATTTTTGATCTTTTAAATTTGAATTAATTTGATTTTTTTTTGTTTTTTTCTTTTTCATGAAGGATATATTACTACAACGCGACTTTAAAAGATTTTGATATGTTATTGGGTTTGAAATAATTTTTCAATTTAACAATATTGATATGGGATTCAAAAAAGATCGTATTGTATAATGTAAAGAATATAAAGGAAATATGAGTGCAACTAAGAGAGAGGAAGTATGTTCTCACCTTAGATATATAAGGTTAGAGCTTAGAGAGATGCATCAAATGCTCATCAAAGAAGATTTGTTGCCAGATCTTAATGAAGCAAAGGAAGTACTCGCACAGCTAGATGCTTTATTGGAATTATTATCAGAAAAAAGAGTAACCAAGATAAAAAGCCAATTTTGAAAAGATTTTTGGTTAATTTGAATATATTAAAGATAATTTGTAGCTGATTCTATTTTTTTTCTATTGTCGTGCATCTTTTCTAATTTATTGTAAATTTCTTTAATTTGAATTTGTATTAGATCTGTCGAATGTATATTACTTAACGCATCTAATGTTAATAGAAGGCTTTCTTTGGCTTCAATCAAATGTCTACATTCTTTACTACCTGCTTCGTATGACATAGTATTTTCATAAAAATTAAATTATCCCAAATATATTAAAAATTCTTCCGTATTGCTTGATACTCTTATTAAATCAACGCTTATTATTGTAATTATCTATACAGATTAAGAAATGAATTTTACTAGTATTTAATAAAAACAAATGCAAGAAAACTTCAATGATTATAAATACTGTATTAAGTTGGCCTTAGATAATGCAAAAAAAAGAATTAATCTACTAGATAATTCTGATAAAAAGTGTGTCGTAGAAGAATATAAGGAATGGATTAATGATGATTTAAATAAGCAAACAGTCTTACTACTAAGAGATGATCCGATTATTTAAGTAAGATTTAAAATATTTTCTAATTCTTTGTGCTAGAGGTAACCCTAAATAAAAAATAAAGACTTACGATAAAAATTATTGATAGGATAACAGTTAATGAAGAAAAACTGTCCATATTTTTATAATTAAAAAATTTATTTAACTATAGCAGTTAAGTTAAATAAGTCCTGCATTCAGGTTTCTTTGAAAAGTGAAAGAATAAATTTATTCAAACTTTCCTTCTCTAAAAATATTTTTTTATTCTTGTAGGTTTTTAATTTCTTAAAAATTAAATCAACTAAGTGTTCTGATTTTGGAGTCATATATTAAATTTATTTTTCCAGTAAATAAATTTTCTCTTTACCTATTTTATCTGGCTTTGTTATTTTACATCCTTTATCTTTTTCCATATTGCAATCTTTCGTAGCAGGAACAGATTTCCATGTGCAAATTTTTTCTTGGGAATCTTCTTTTAAAATATTCCATCCATCATCTAAGTATTCTGAAATACCATCTTCTCCACAAGAAAACTTTATTTCCATTCTTTTCTTTTCTGAATTAGCATACTCATCAATATTTTTTTCCAAATTTTTTGTGGGATACTCTTTTTTAGTTGATGTCCTACAAGAAATTAAGAAAATTGCAATTAAAATTAGTAGAGGAAATTGTTTTATTATTTTCATTATTTTCATTTTTTTAACTTTTGATGATCCTAAATCATTTAAATTATAGTTTATTTTGATTCTATTAATTTTAATAGTTTATCCATTTTATCCATCAAGTCTTTTACATCACCTGGGTTCGGTAATATTAATTCTTCTGTAACTTCTAAATGCATTTTCTTTAAGTTTTGCCTTAAATCTTTTAAATGCATTTTCACTTTTTCCTTCTTTTGTTTTATATCAGTCATAAGAATAAAATTTAAACTTTATTAAACTTAAAGTTACTATCATAATATTGAGATGCTTATTTATAGAGAATAATTCAAATTTTAATTTTTTAAATTTTCTATTTCATAAATTTCTTCGCCACCATAACAAAAATTTGTAGATAACATTTTTATTTCTCTATTATTAATCCGGATTGTATTTTTATTTTTAATAATATAATTTTTAGCAATCGTTTCACAATCTAATTTATTTTTTGCATGTTTAATAACTGGATAAAAATATGCCAATGTAGTAATTACAAACAAAAATATTATTATTGATTTTTTTTCATTTTTAATAAATTCTTTAGATGTTTTTTTGGCTTTTAATATTTTAATTAGTAATTTATCTGGTAATCCTATTTGAACAAATAATAACTCTACCCACCATGGAAGATTCTTATCTTTCTTTTTCTTTAAGTTCGAGGAAGTATTCATTTTCTTGGCTTCATGGTTTTGGTTTTTAAGTTCTTTAGGATTAATTGTTTCTTTTTTATTTATATCATCCAATGATTTATTTGGAATGTAGAGGTTTTATTTTGATTTGGAAACTATATCTTTATTTTATAAGTTTTAATTTAATTTATCTATGAATTTGAGTATTGTTAATCTGTATTTAGAAATTTTAAATGGCAAAAAAAAGAAGGAAATTAAATAAAGATTTTGAGAGAAAAATATATGCATCAAAAAAAAATGTCGAATTAGTACTTGCAAAAATCTATGATATCGATGATGAAGACATACAAAAAGAATATATGAGCGCCTTTAACAAAGTGGTTTACTTATATGATGAATTAAAAGAAGATTACGATCGACAAGGATTTTCTGATAATTCTGAAGAACTTCTCACAAGCTATAGAGATGCTTTTAATCTTTTTGAATCAGAATTTGAAATTTAAATTCAATTTCTAATTACCGTTTGTAGGGAGTTACAGGTATTTCAATTAGCTTTCCTTTTTGGAGATCAGACCTTTTCTCTTGTAAATTTTTGGCACATAAAGATACCCTTTTCTCCTTTGAACAAAATTTTTTTATTTGGTAGTCAGTAAGTGATAATGATTCATTGTTTAATGAAAAAAAGGCCAGCAAAAACATAGAAACATTTAATACCAATTTCATTTTTTCTCTTGAATATTCTCTAATACACTTTAATTTTAATTACTTCCTACTATAAATATCTATTATTTGTTTTAATTCATCTTTACTTAAGTCTGTTGAAATAAAAACTTCTTGGGCTGTTTTACCCTTTCTTGCGATTGCTTTATATCCGTTTATAGTTTTCACTGACAATCGAATTATTAATTTAGAAGATCTTCCTCTGGCTCTTGAGATAGCAGCTGGAGTTATGGTCTTGATATTATTGTCAAGGGCTAATTTTTGGAGTATTGGAATTAGACCTTCTATATTTGTACTATGATTTAATACTAACCTTCCCAACTTAGATTTATCTTTATTCTATTGAGAAAATTTTGTTTCTGAGAAATTAACTTTAGCTTTAGAATGAATAAAAAATTTTGAAGTTCTGTTATATTTATATTAGCGATTTAAATTTAATGATCTTTCAAATAGGTTGGGCCGCATTAGCTGCAATTTTTACTTTTTCAATTGCCATGGTTGTTTGGGGAAGAAATGGTGATGGTTCCATTGATATATGATTTCATTTTTAACTTATGAAGTCTATTTAACTAAATTTCTTATCCTAACATCGTTTCTTTTACTTATATTAATAACTTTCGCTGTAATTTATATATCCTATGTCTCCTGGAAAGATAAAAAAAGATTAAACAAATAAGTATTATTGTTTTTGTTCGTTTTTCTTATCTTTAATCCTGAGCTCTTCAATTAATTCTTTTGCCTGTTGCATTTTTGAAATACTGCTTTTATAAATTCCAATATCTTTTTCTGCTTTATTAGCAGATAAGCTTAACTTCTCAAAAATATCAGAAATAATCTTATTAGTCTCTGATTCATTATTTTCTTTGAAATCTTGAGAGTTTGAAATTAATATATATATTCCTAAGTTCAAGATCCTTGAAGGATAAAGTTTAGAATTACTTTTTTCTATTAGTAATTTTAAGATATCTTTAGATGTTTTATCCTTGAATTCTTTTTGAGACTTTTTAGATATTTCCTTAATTTCCTTCGCTTCAAAATTTGTAGAAATGCATAAAGATTCAAAAAGAAGAGTCAAATGTTTTTCAGGTTGATATCCTTTCATTAATTCATTGAATGTTTCGGTGAGACCAACACAAAAGAGATAATCTTGCGCAAATTCATTTTGATGGCTTAGAAGATTTAGTTCGACAAGCATTTCATCAACTATTTTTTTATATAAACCTGGAATAACGTAAGGGAATTTTTCATGAAATAACTTTTTGCTATCTGAAACAGTCAATTTTTCTTTCAATTTTTTATATGTAAACCTTAATAAGGTTAGCGTATGTTGACTCAATATCGTTAATATCTAATAAACAGATAAATATTATTATGATCCCTTTAGTATTAGAAGAATCTGGTGGAAGCGAAAGAGTCTTTGATATTTATTCAAGACTATTAAGAGAGAGAATAATCTTTTTGGGAGAACAAGTTACTAGCGAGACTGCCAATAGAATTGTTGCTCAATTATTATTCCTTGAAGCTGAGGACCCTGATAAGGATATTTATATGTACATAAATTCACCAGGCGGATCTGTTTATGATGGATTGGGTATCTTTGACACAATGCAACATGTTAAGCCTGACATTCATACAGTATGTGTAGGTTTGGCAGCTAGTATGGGTGCATTTTTGCTTGCGGCAGGTACTAAAGGTAAAAGAAGCAGCCTTAGACATTCAAGAATAATGATTCATCAACCACTTGGAGGCGCTAGAGGACAAGCTAGTGATATAAGAATTCAAGCAGATGAAATTTTGTTCTTAAAAGAGCGGCTTAATATTGAATTGTCTGAAAGAACTGGAAAGGATTACGAAACTATTAAAGAAGATACTGATAGAGATTTTTATATGTCTCCAAACGAAGCAGTTGAATACGGATTAATTGATCTCGTATTAGATAAGAAACCAATTAAAGTCTAACTTAATAATTGAGGAGTTCTATCTTTCTCAGGAATTGTAGTGAATTGAGAAAGAATACTTAAAAATTCTTCACCATCTAATGTTTCTTTTTCTATTAATAGATCTACTATTTTATCCATAGCCACTCTATTTTTGCTGACTATATCGTATGTTTCTTTATAACATTCCTTAACCATTACTCTTACACTTTCATCAATTTGTTTAGAAATTGAATCAGAAACTTCACTTCTAGTCATTAAATCTCTACCAACAAAAACTTCTTGATTCCCACTTTCTAAAGCAATTGGACCTAAGTTACTCATTCCAAATCTGGTAACCATTTGGCGAGCCATAGAAGCAACTTGTTGGAAATCACCTCCAGCTCCTGTTGTAATCTCACCTTCACCAAAGACAACATCTTCAGCCGCCCTTCCTCCTAAAGCACCCATAATTCTTGCTTTAAGTTGAGCTCTGCTAACAAGTGTTTGTTCATCATCAGGAGTAAACCAAGTTAAACCTTTAGCTTGGCCTCTGGGGATCACAGTTACTTTTTGAACAGGATCGTGAGCTTTTACTAGTGAACCTATTAAAGCGTGACCAACTTCATGGTAAGCAATTAATCTCTTGCTTCTACCATCTGTTAATGGAGACCCCTCCATACCGGCTACAATTCTATCTACAGAATCATCAATTTCTGAGATGCTTATAGATTCTTTCCTCCTCCTGGCGGTTAAAATAGCAGCTTCATTTAATAAATTTGCTAAATCAGCTCCAGTAAACCCTGGAGTTCTTCTCGCAATACTTTCAAGAGTTAAATCCTCTTGAAGTTTCTTATTCCTAGCATGAACTTCCAATATTGATAGTCTGCCCTTGATGTCAGGTGCATCTACAGTTACCTGTCTATCAAATCTACCTGGTCTCATTAAGGCTGAGTCTAGAACATCGGGCCTGTTTGTGGCTGCAATTATTATTATGCCACTATTACCTTCGAAGCCATCCATTTCAGTAAGTAATTGGTTGAGAGTTTGTTCTCTTTCATCATTACCTCCACCAATACCTGCTCCTCTTTGCCTTCCGACAGCATCAATTTCATCGATAAAAATTAAACAAGGACTATTCTCTTTAGCTCTTTTGAAAAGGTCTCTTACTCTACTAGCACCAACACCAACGAACATTTCAACGAATTCAGAACCTGATAATGAGAAAAATGGCACACCAGCTTCTCCTGCAATTGCTTTAGCTAAAAGGGTTTTACCAGTACCAGGAGGTCCGACCAATAAAACGCCTTTCGGGATCCTTGCTCCTACAGAAGTAAATTTTTCTGGTTTTTTCAGAAAAGTGACAACTTCTTGTAAATCTTGTTTAGCTTCATTGACACCTGCAACATCATCAAATACAACTCCTGTTTCAGCTTCCATTGCAAATCTTGCCTTTGTTTTCCCAAATTGCATTGCTTGGCCAGGACCTCCAGGCATACCATTTGACCTTCTTGCTAACAAGATTAAACCTCCTATTAAGATAGCCGGGAAGAGTAAATTACCTAAAATTCCTAATGCAGGAGGAGCTGACTTTACTGGATGAACATCAAAACTGATTCCCTCATTTTTTAAAATATTTATAAGTTCTGGAGTCAAGCCGGGAAGATCTACACGCAACCTTTGAACTTTATTATCTAAATCGGAATCTATTGTCTCTATAACTGCATTTCTACCTCCCTCAAAAATATCAACAGATGTAACCCTTCCTGAATTAATGTAATCCAAAAATCTGCCGTAACTAACTCTTGCTACCGCTGAATTTCTTGGTGCAACAGTAGTACCATTAGATTTAAGTGAATCAACATTACTTGAAGATAAAAATTGGTAGGAAAGTGCTATTACTAAAAGTATAGGTAAAGCCCATAAAATTAATGTTTTAAATTTCTGATTCATTAATTCGTAGAAAGTCAATTCTAGGATTCTAGAATGAATCAGTGCATTTCGTTGATATTTTCTTTAACTTTATGCTAATACTACTAATTAATGTATCCAATTTATAAATGAAATTTGAGATCAAAGATAAGGTTAAGTTGATTGCGCCAGTCTCTTACTTGAAGACTTCAGATAATATGCCGATGTTAAGACCACCTGATCTAGTCGGAATTGATGAAATTGGTGAAATCCTATCTATCAAATCCCCGGATACTGTTGAAGTAAAGTTTAGAAGAGGTTCGTTTTTAATCGATATTGATAAGATTGAGAAGAACTAACTTAAAAGTTTTTCTTCCACATATCAGAAATTTCTAAACATATATTTTTATTTCCAGAAATACTCAGAAAAGGTTTTGAAAAATACTTACGAGATAATTTAAGAATATCTAACGAATAAATTTTCTCTATTTTTGAACTTAAATCGATTTCAGAAATTGGTGAAATACCATAACTAATTAACTGTATCTTTCTCTGTAAAATTTCATCTAGTGTTTGATTTCCTAATAGAAAAGAACCTTTTAGTTTTTCTTTTGCTAGAGATATTTCAGCATCAGTTAACGGATTAAAAAGTAAATTTTTCCATAGTGTTGATAAAAGTTCAAAAGCAAAAATTGCTTGCTTATTTGATACAGATAAATAAATTAAAAATGGGGCATTTCCACTCCTAATAGGATAATAAACACCTAAATCGTAAGTGATACCATGTTTTTCTCTAAAAAGTTTAAATAAAGCCGCACTCATTCCATAAGATAAATATGACTCCAAAACCTTAAGTGGCAAATAATCACTACTTCTTCGCGAACAAGTTTGGTCCCCAATCATCATTATTGTTTGATTTGAATCATTATTGTTGAATTCAAATCTATTGTTAGGATTTAAATCTTGATTTATTTTTCTTGATTTTTCTTCTAAGGGTTTTTTTTCAAATGTTCCAAAATTTGCTCCATTTATTTCTGAATTATTTGAAATTAAATACTTTTCTCTATTTTTAAAATTTTTAAACTCAAGCAAAACGTCTTCATAAGTAATCTTTGAGACATCATTAGCATTGCCAATTGTGTTGAAAGCATAAGGATGATTTGAATAAACAATTTTTCTCCATTTTTCAAAACAGATATTGAATGGATTCTCTTTATCTTTTTTAAGATAATCAATAGAAGATTTTTTTACTTTTTTAAATTCAGTTTCTGAGAGGATTGGTTTATTTATTATTAAATCTAATAAAGGGAATAATTTGCTGAAATGTTCATTTAAGGATTTAATACTTATTGAAATACCATCTTCAAATATTTCTTGATTTAATTCTGCTCCATAGGACTCAATATACTCAGAGAGAGTAAAATTGTTAAAACCTTCACATCCTCTGGTAAGTAATGAGCAAAGGATCTTGTTTATCCCTTTTTTACCAGTACTATCCATATCACTCCCCCCTCTAATCCAAATTGAAGCAGTTGAAAAATTCCTTTTTTGATTATTTAAAAAATATCTTTTTAACATTTGCCAGGGGATGCAACTAAAGTGAATTTTTCTCCACGGATATATTCTGTGATCTCTTTAAAGTTATCCAAGTCATTCCAATACTTTAAATGACTCTCTAAATTATTGATTGATGATTTTCTACCCCAAAGAAGTTCATTTCCAAAGAATGAAGATAGTTGTGTAGATGTCTCTAAATTAAAGATATAGTTACTTTTCACAATATTGATTGCTTTTTTTATTTCATCCAAAGACAAGGTTTTACAATTTGAGATCTCATCAATTGTTTTATTAATTTGCTTTTCTACTAAGTCAATATCTTGGGACTCACAACTTGCTTCCATTATAAATAATCCTCCTAATTCTCCAGCATTTACATCTACATATACCGATTCAACAAGATTACTATCTTCTTTTAAAATTTTAACTAATCTGCTGTTTCTTCCAACAGAGAGTATTGATGCTAGTATCTCTAGTCCAATAATATTTTTTTGATCATTAAGGTTTGGGATAAACCAAGCCATAAATATTCTTGAAAACTCTAAATTTTCAAACTTAACTGACTCTCTACCATTCCTAATTTTTAATAAAGGTTTATTTTTTAAATTTACCAAATTTGGACTTTCTTTTATTCCAGATAGATCACTTTTTTCAAAAATTTTATAAATTTCTCCAGAGAGATTACCCGCAATTGCAATACAAATCTTTTCGTTAGTGTAATGTTTTGTATGAAATTTCACTAAGTCATTTATCTCTAAGTTTTTAATACTATTTTCTGTTCCCAGAATCGAATTGGAGTAAATCGGACTTAACCAAACCCTTTTCAAAAAATAATTAAATAGTCTTTCTTCAGGCTGATCATTTTGTTGTTTTATTTCATCAATAACTACCCCTTTTTCTTTTATGAATTCATCAGGATTAAAATCTGGAGCAACTACAATATTTGTCAAAAGAGCAAGTGATTCTTTAAAGTTACTGGGTGGAACTAAGACATGGTAATGTACATCATCATAACCAGTTGAGGCGTTACTTAATCCGCCTAGTGATTCAATTTTATGGTCAAACTCACCTGGCATTATTTTGTTAGATCCTTTAAAAATCATATGTTCTAGAAAATGAGCAGTGCCGTTTTTATTAACATCCTCAAATGAAGAACCTGCTTTGCACCAAATATCAATGCTTATAAGCGGCAATTCTTTATTATCCACAAACACACATCTAGTTTTGCTTGAATGGGTGTAGTAGTTAACATCTCCTACGTTCATTTCGGTTCTCTCTTTAAATTCCATTTTGGTACTTTTTAGCCTTGTTGTCTGAATCTTTAACTAAAACAAAATTAAACGACCCTCTTATTTTGGAGTTATTACAAAATATTAGAGAGCATAGATCCATGCTTGAGAACCTTGAGAGTATACAAATTGATCCAAAACTAATTAACATAATATCTCAAGAAATAGGGAGAGAACTTTATATTGAAAATGAATTTCACAGAGCAAAAGGTTTTAGAAAGTTACATATTGAAGTAGCAGAATTTTCAAAGAATCTTAAAATATTACACTGCGTTTTTTTTCCTGATCCAAAGTTTGATATCCCAATTTTTGGGATGGATTTGGTAAAAATAAATGATCTTGTTTCTGCTGCCATTGTTGATTTATCCCCTGCATCTCAAAACCAAGGCTTGAAATATGAAAAATTACTTTCTGAAGTTGATAAAAGTTCTTTTACCTCTTTGAGAGAGATTCCCAAATGGGGGGGGATTTTTTCTAATAATGTATTTTTTGCTTCATTAAAAAGTAAATCTGAAAAAAATGATTTTTGTAGAGTTGTGAATCAATACCTCACTATTTTGATCAAATTAAGTAAGAAAGCTAAACCTGAAGTTAATGAGGAAATTATCAGAGAGAGAGTAGATTTTCAAAAAAATTATTGTGTTCAACAAATGAAAAATGAAAAGACTAGCATGGTTCTTTTAAAATATTTTGATGAAAAATGGGTCAATAACTATATTAAAACAGTACTTTTTGATTTTTAATGAAATTAAAAATATTAAAAAATTTATTTATTTATTTTTTATTATTTTCACCGATATCCCTTGGTGTTATTTCCTGTTCTGGGGATAACAAATCTAGTTCAAAATTTAAAGAGGAAATAAATTCAGATTTCATACTTCCTATTACAGCTGTTGCCGCACTTGGGCAACTTTCTCCTTCTGGAGAGATTAGACAATTGGCAGCTCCAATAAGTCAATTAGGCTCTTCCCCCCGAATTGTCGAAATTTTAGTAAATGAGGGAGATTTCGTAAAAAAAGGTGATATCCTCGCAATCTTTGAAAATGGAGAAAAATTAATTGCTGATCTCGAAAGAAACGAAAATCTAATTAATACTATTAACGAAGAAATTACACTAAAGAAAGATCAAATTAAGAGGTATGAGTTAGCTTTGAGCAAAGATGTATATTCTTTCGTAGAGTTTTCGCAGAGAAAAGATGAATTATTAAAATTACAAAAACAGAAAATAAACCTTATCGGAGATCAAAAAAAAATCAAGATAGATCTATTTAATTCAAAACTAAGGAGTCCAATCGATGGTTTTATCCTCGGAATAAACACGAGAGTTGGTGAAAGACCTCAAAATGAAGGAATTTTGGATATTGGTTCTAGTCAAAAAATGGAAGCTTTGATAGAGGTTTATGAATCTGACATCGATAGAGTCTTTATCTCTCAGAATGTTGAATTGAGCAGTGAGAATGGAGGTTTCCAAAAGAATCTTAAGGGAAAGGTGATTAGGATTAGTCCTCAGGTAAAACAAAGAAAAGTTCTATCGACTGATCCAACAGGGGATGCTGATTCACGAATTATCGAGGTACTTGTAAAACTAGATCAAGATTCTATAGATATCGTTCAAAACTATGCAGGAATGAAAGTGATTGCAAAATTTATTCCCTAATGAGTTTTTCTTTTTTAAAATTTAGAAAAATACCATTAGCTTGGTTATTATTAACTAGGCAACCATTAAGGCTAGCAGTTGCCATAGCTGGAATCAGTTTTGCAGGGATTTTAATGTTTATGCAACTAGGTTTTAGAGATGGTTTATTTGACACGAGCGTAACAATTCATAAACTTCTAGATGCCGATCTTGTTTTGATAAGTCCCAGATCAAAAAGTTCTATAAGCATGAGTGGATTCCCAAAAAGAAGATTAATTCAAACCCTCGCAGTAGAAGATGTTGAAAAAACTGCTCCCGTTAATCTAAATTATTTACTTTGGAGAAATCCCGAAAATCTTAAAACTAGATCAATACTTGCATTAGGTTTTAATCCCTCCGATTCACTTCTTTTAGATGAGGGATTCTCAAAGAAAGCTTATAAATTGAGAAATCCATCAAGAGTTCTTTTTGACAAACTATCTAGACCTGAATTTGGACCGATTGAAGAATGGTTCTTATCCGAAAAAAAAGTTGAGACTGAGGTTGCTGGAAAAAGAGTAATTGTTGAGGGCCTTGTGGAGTTGGGACCATCTTTTGGTGCAGATGGTAATTTGATAACTAGTCGAGAAACCTTCTTAAGACTTTTTCCTGCTAATCCTCCTGGCAGTATAGAAATTGGTTTGGTAAAGCTAAAAAAAGGATCTGATCCTGAATTGATTTCAAGGATATTAAATAATTCACTACCAAATGATGTTAGGGTTCTTACAAAAAATCAATTTATAGAATTTGAGAAGAATTATTGGAAAAATAGTACTGCAATAGGTTTTATATTCAGTTTGGGAGCATTGATGGGTTTTGTTGTAGGGTGTGTGGTTGTTTATCAAATTCTTTATAGTGACGTTACAGATCACCTCCCAGAGTACGCCACCTTATTGGCAATGGGATATAGAATAAAGTCGCTTTTTTTTGTTGTAGCTAGAGAGGGGTTTTTGTTGGCATTGTTTGGTTATTTACCAGCTTATTTCTCTGGTCAAATACTTTACTCAGTTATAAGAAGTTCTACTAAACTTCCAATAATAATGGACGCAGATAAAACTATTTTAATTTTCGTATTAGTTTTAGTTATGTGTATGGGGTCAGCCGCCGTTGCGATGCGTAAATTAGTTGACGCTGATCCTGCCGAAATTTTTTAACAATTGAACATAAATGGTTAAAGCTAATAAATCAAAAAATAATTTTAAAAACCTTAAAACAGTCTCAATAAATAATTTGAGTCACTTTTATGGAAAAAATGAGAATAAAAAACAAGTTCTTAATAATGTTAATTTAAATATTGATAAAGGAGAGTTGGTTCTTTTGAAAGGACCTTCTGGATGTGGTAAAACTACTCTTTTAACCTTAATTGGTGCCTTGAGAACCTGTCAAAGTGGAGATTTAACTGTATTAAATAATCAGTTAAATGGAGCATCAAGGAAAACTCGTCAGATTCTTAGAAGAAGTATTGGAATGATTTTTCAAGGTCACAATCTTCTAAGATGTTTAACAGCAGAACAAAATGTCCAGATGGGCGCCGATTTAATAAAAGGTTTAACATATTTGCAAAGACGTGAAATAGCACGAAATTGGTTGTCAGCAGTAGGATTAGAAGAACATCATAAAAAGTTGCCAAATGACTTATCTGGTGGTCAGAAACAGAGAGTAGCAATTGCTCGAGCTCTATCTGCTAACCCAAAACTTTTATTAGCTGATGAGCCCACTTCTGCTTTAGATAGCGTAACGGGAAGAGAAATAGTGACCCTTTTAAGGAAACTCGCAAAAGAGCAAAATTGTTCTGTACTTATGGTGACGCATGATCCAAGAATTTCTGATATGGCTGATAGGATATTAAATATGGAAGATGGTAAAATATATAGTGCTCATAGTGAGCTAGAATAATTAAAAGTAACAAATTTTATGTCTAAGAGAAGGAATCTAAAAAAAGAAAAGCAGGAACGTAATAGAGCCTATGCTAGGAAATTCAAAAAAAGGAAATTAAGAACTGATGGAAGACCTGATGGTGGAAACGTTACAGGTACAGCAAATAATGGTGGTGCAGCTGATTAGGGAATATCTTTTATTTTTATCTTTTGGAGTTCAATATATTATGCATATTTAAGACATAATCATGAATGTAAGTATTGTTATACCGACTTACAATAGATTACCTATACTAGAGAAATGTCTATTTGCGCTTGAGAATCAAAAATTAAATACAAATATCAGTAATTATGAAGTAATAGTAGTTGATGATGGATCAACTGATGGGACAACCACATGGATAAATAAAAACAAAGCTAATCTCCCACACGTTATTCTATTTCAGCAAGAACATGGAGGACCTGCTCTTGGAAGAAATCTAGGAGTAATTAAATCAAAATATGAAATTATCATATTCATTGATAGTGATCTTATTGTTTTAGATAATTTTATAAATTGCCATGTAGAAAAATTACTTAACTCTTGGAGAAAAAATGATAAAAAATGTTTTACCTATGGATCAGTAGTCAATACATCTAATTTTCTAAATCCTCAGAGTGAAAAACATAAAATAATGGATACTTCTTTTGCATACTTTGCTACTGGGAATGTAGCGATATCAAAAGAATTGATTTTAAGTGTGGGATTATTTGATACTTCTTTTAGTCTTTACGGCTGGGAGGATTTAGAACTTGGAGAAAGATTAAAAAAAATTGGGACAAAATTAATTAAATGCCCGAATGCAGTAGGTTTTCATTGGCATCCGCCATTTAATTGCGAACAAATTGATTCATTAATAACTCAAGAAAAAGAGAGAGCAAAAATGGCTTTAGTGTTTTACAAGAAACACTCAAATTTAAGGGTTAGATTTATGATTCAATTAACTCCTCTCCATAATTTACTTTGGCAAATACTTTGTTTGGGAGGACTAATCAGTGTTGATAGAATACTACCTTTATTAAGATTCCTAGTAAATATGGGCAGAAATAGACTTGCGCTTGAGATACTTAGGATCCCTCTAAATATGATTTACATTAAACAGTTAACAAAATCGAGATAAAAAACTTTTAGAAATACACATCACTTGCTAGAATAGTTTGATCTAATTTCACACATCTGACAGTTTCGGGTGAATTATTAATATTAATTCCCCGTCAGATGGAGGCTAACCCGAAACCCTTTTAAATTATGGCTGTTGTATCACTATCAGAAATGATGGAAGCTGGTGCTCATTTTGGGCATCAAACTAGACGTTGGAATCCAAAGATGTCTAAGTATATATATTGTGCGAGAAATGGAGTTCATATTATTGATCTTGTAAAAACAGCATTGTGTATGAACAATGCATATAAATGGACGAGAAACGCTGCAAAAAGCGGTAAACGTTTCCTGTTTGTCGGTACAAAAAAGCAAGCATCAGATGTGGTAGCCCAGGAAGCTACACGCTGTGGAGCTGCATATGTAAATCAAAGATGGCTTGGGGGGATGTTGACTAATTGGACAACAATGAAAGCTAGGATTGAAAGATTAAAGGATCTAGAAAGAATGGAAAGTAGTGGTTCAATAGCAATGAGGCCTAAAAAAGAAGCTGCAGTATTAAGGAGAGAACTTGAAAGATTACAAAAATATTTAGGTGGACTTAAGGGTATGAGAAGATTACCAGATGTAGTTGTATTAGTTGATCAGAGAAGAGAATCTAATGCAGTATTAGAAGCTAGAAAATTAGATATCTCATTAGTATCAATGTTGGATACAAATTGCGATCCAGATTTGTGTGAAGTTCCAATCCCTTGTAACGATGATGCCGTTAGATCTGTGCAACTTATTTTGGGAAGACTTGCAGATGCCATAAATGAGGGTAGAAAGGGCTCTAATGCCGAAAGAAAAAATTAAATTCCAATTTAAAACTTACTATTCATTATTTTTTATTACTTCAAATGGGAAACATTACAGCAAAACTTGTAAAAGATCTTAGAGACAAAACTGGCGCAGGAATGATGGACTGCAAAAAAGCACTTAACGAAACTGAAGGAAATCTAGATAAAGCTTTGGAATGGTTAAGAAAGAAAGGCATAGCTAGTGCTGAAAAGAAATCGGGTAGAGTAGCAGCCGAAGGGTCAATTGGTAGTTACATACATACTGGATCAAGAGTAGGAGTTTTACTAGAGTTAAATTGTGAAACTGATTTCGTTGCTAGAGGTGATATATTCCAATCTCTGTTGAAAGATGTCTCAATGCAAGTTGCAGCATGCCCAAATGTTGAGTATGTATCAATTGATGAAATACCAGAAGATGTTGTGGAAAAAGAAAAGCAAATTGAAATGGGTAGGGATGATTTATCTGGAAAACCAGAACAAATTAAAGAAAAAATAGTTGAAGGGAGAATAGCAAAAAGACTTAATGAGCTTGTTTTGCTTTCACAACCCTACATTAAAGATAGTTCCCTAACAGTTGAGGATCTTGTTAAACAAGCAGCTGCAAAAATTGGTGAAAATATCAAAGTAAGACGCTTTACAAGATATACATTGGGTGAAGGTATCGAAAAAAATCAGATGGACTTTGCTGAAGAGGTTGCATCAATGCAAACAAACTAGTCACTTGAATAATTTCAATAATTACATAGATATAGATAAAATTGACTCTCAATTAGAGAGAGTGGACATACAAAAAAGAATATTAACTAGAAATATCCATAAGGAATATGAACTTTATCTTAATCTCGTAAGAGATCTACTTTTCATCTCTGTAGAAAAAGGCCTTAATCAAATATATAGTTATCCAACAATTAATGATAATTTCTTAAATGTAAACGAATACTGTAGTCTTTTTGAAAAAAAAATAAGTAAATTAATATTTACGAATTTGCCTTTTTTAACAATAGAGCAATTAAAGATAAATGAAATTGAAAAAAATACAAAAAATGAAATTAATTTTACTACTTTTGATAGTTCCACAAAAACGAAGGATGATCAAAAAGAAAAATTTCAATATGAAGATGGTTTTCAATTAAAAGAACCCACTCAGTTAGATGTTAGTAAAGACTTTTCAAATACTTCTGAATATTATCAAGCTCATAATTATGAGGAATTCGTATCACTTGATTTAGACAATAACTACTATAATAATTATTTATCTAAAAACAATATTTTTGAAAATTTAGGATTTGAAAAACAATTTATTTCCTCCTTACTTGATTTAATAGGAGAAGAAAAGGTGGGAAAACCAAGACAGCTAGAAAAAGAAAATATCAAACAAATGGATAATTTACCAAAAAATCAGATTCTTAATAATTTTGATTTAATAGACAAGTCATTGGAAAATTTACTTTTAAATCTTTCATATGATATTAACCAGGAATTATTCAAGGCAAATCTAATAAAAAAAATGATATCTAAAGATTCCTTTGATTACTTAATAGGCAAAAATTTTATGACAAAACATCCATATCCTTTTGTTATTAATTTCGAATTAAACTTAAATCGATCATCATTAAACGGCAATAATTTTCCAAGCATTATTTTCTTCAATATATCCACTGTTGAATTGGAGTTTAAAAATTTAAATCTATCTATTCAAAGGAACAAAATAAATGAGCTGAAAAATCAATTTCAGCGTTTGATAAAAAAAGAGACATATTGGAGGCAAAAAGAAATAACTTTGAATAAGATACGTTGAAAAAATAACTCTTTTTTCAAATGTGACTGTTAGCGGGAATAATAATAAATTAATTAAAGATTGGATAAGACCTCTTCAAAAATCTCTTACTATTGAAACTGAAAACAAATTTATTAATACTTTAGGAAGAGAAAAATATTTTAATGATTATTTGCATGAATCATTGAAAAAACTAGATAATCTAAATCTCTCAGACGAATATTTAAGGATATTTTATGAATTTTCTAAAAAATATAATGAATATAATAAATTAGATGAAAATCAAAGAAAAAGGTTAGTTATTGATACAAGAAAAAATCTTTATAAACTAGGTAAAACTCTAGAAATAGAAGGTTCTAATAATATTTCAAATAATGTTTTTCTCAATAAAGCTGATTCAAATTTGTCTTTTGATTCAGATATTTCATTAATAAAAAATGTAGGAAAAGTTTATAAAAATAAGCTTAATGAATTAGGGATATTTCATATAAAAGATCTAATTAATTATTTCCCGCGAACATATCTAGACTATACAAATAGAGTCAAGATAATAAATTTAAAACCAGATAATTTATACACGTGCATAGCAAACGTTAAAAGATTTTATATTCATAAGAGTAAAAAAAATAGTAATTTATCAATAATGAATATTGTAGTTTCTGATGAAACGTCTTCAATAAAGGTTACAAAATTTTTTTTAGGAAGAAGATTTAGATCTTACTCCTTCTTCTCATCTCAAAAATCTTTGTATAATCCTGGGACCAAATTAGCAATTTCCGGTAAGGTTAAATTGACAGAGTATGGCAAAACTTTTGTAGATCCGCAGATTGAAATTCTTAAGGATAACAATGATAATTTTAATTTCTCAGGCAAAATATTACCCTTGTATTCATTAGGTGAAGCATTATCAAATATGAGTTTTATAAAACTTATGAAAAAGGTACTAATTTTTGCAAAGCAATATCCAGAAATTTTAAATAAAAAGCAACTTGATTCATTATCTTTATTGTCAAAAGGAGAGTCGTTGATTAATATTCATTTTCCACCAACTCAAAAGGCACTTATTGAGTCAAAGAAACGTTTGGTTTTTGATGAGTTATTCCTTCTTCAAATAAAGTTCCTACTTAGAAAAAGAAAGGCGAATAAAAATATAACTTCCCAACAAATACCTAAAAAGAAATCTTTATTAAAAGAATTTTTAAATACTTTTCCTTTCGAATTAACAAATTCTCAAGAAAAAGTTTTAAATGAAATTAAGAAAGATTTATCTAATCCTATACCAATGTCTAGATTACTTCAGGGTGATGTGGGAAGCGGTAAAACCATAATTGCAATAGCGTCTCTTTTACTTGTCATTGAAAAAAACCTGCAAGGTGCATTTATGGTCCCAACTGAGGTATTGGCAGAACAGCATTATAAAAATTTATTGAAATATTTGAACCCCCTTTTAGTTTCTGTTGAACTACTTACAGGGAATACTCCTCAAAAAAAGAGAAGAGAAATTTTCTCTAATTTGAACAATGGATTAGTTGATATTCTCGTAGGTACTCATGCATTATTTGAGGATAAAGTCATCTTTAATGCATTAGGCATGGTCGTAATTGATGAACAACATAGATTTGGAGTTACTCAAAGAAATAGATTACTAAATAAAGGAGAAAATACTAACTTGTTATCAATGACAGCAACTCCAATTCCAAGAACTCTTGCGCTTTCTATTTATGGTGATTTAGATGTGAGTCAAATTACAGAACTACCGCCTGGGAGAGTCCCTATAACAACAAAAATAATTTCAGAAGACGATTTAACTAACTTGTTCAAGATTGTTGAAGATGAGATCAATAAGGGTAAGCAAGCTTATGTGATTTTGCCACTTATAGAAGATTCAGAAAAAATGAATTTAAGTTCCGCAAAGAAAACATTCAAATATTTATCGGAAGAGGTCTTTTTTAACAAAAAAGTTGGATTATTACATGGAAAATTAAGTTCACAAGAAAAGAATGAAGTAATTAATTCTTTTTTAAAGAATGAAATTAATATATTGGTTTCAACCACAGTAATTGAGGTTGGCATTGATGTGCCTAACGCCACAATTATGATTATTTATAATTCGGACAGATTTGGATTGTCCCAGCTACATCAATTAAGGGGGAGAGTTGGTAGAGGATCAACAAAATCTTTTTGTTATCTGGTAACCCCCGATAAAAATGGATTAGAAAATAAACGACTTTGTGTTTTGCAAAAATCTAATGATGGCTTTTATATTGCCGAAAAAGACTTGGAGCTTAGAGGACCAGGCCAGATTTTAGGATATAGACAATCCGGATTGCCTGATTTTGTACTGGACAATTTACCTAATAATAAATTTCTTATTGACAAGGCTCGTGAAGAGGCTATTAAGATTGTTAGTGATGATCCTGATTTAAAAGAAAATATTGTTTTAAGGAATATACTTATTGATAATTCTGATAATAAATTTATTCATGATTTCTTAAATTGAAAACTATCATTGTAATTTTTGATATATGTGTCACTATAAATCAATTGCAAATTTCAATTGAAAATTTGGAATAAAATACCAATTAAAGATAATGGAGATAAATTAATAGCTATACCTAGCACCCTAAAGTTTTTAGATCCCCACCCTTATTTTCATTTAGGAGCACCTTACAAAGATAAATCTTCTATTTGGAAATTAAGAGAGGAGGTCGTAAATAGATTAGTAAAAGTAAATGATTATTTGATATCAAAGAGTAGTTTTAACCTTTTAATTTATGACAGTTGGCGACCTTTAGAAGTCCAGGAATTTATGTTTCAAAGAGCATTTTCATTAGAGTGTGAAAAATCTGATATTGATATTTCTTTTGAAAATATAAAATCTTATCAATCTATTTTAAGAAAAGTTGAAAAATTTTGGGCATATCCTTCTCATGACACTAGGTGTCCTCCACCTCATTCAACTGGGGGTGCACTGGATGTTTGTTTATCAGATAAAGACGGAAATCTTGTTGAAATGGGAAGCATGGTTGATCAAATGGATGAGACCTCAAATCCTTATTTTTATGCAAATATGAAGAATGAAAGAGCAATTATTTGGAATAGTAGAAGAAATTTATTAAGGGAAATTATGACTAAATTCGGATTTGCTCAACATCCTAAGGAATGGTGGCATTTTAGTTATGGTGATCAATTATGGGCTTGGAAAAATAAAAAAGCAAATGCCCTTTATGGAAAAATTTAGATTCTATGGATTTTTATTTAGTAAATTAAATATATAATTTTCATCTTGCGTATTTATAAAATCTCCAAAATCTGATTCTGAATCAAATTCTCTCCAATGAATTAATAAAGGTTCTAGAGTTTTTTCTAAATCGTCAAGCTCCATTCTTTGCAAGTATGGCTTAGCTAATCTTTGAAGGTTTTTACTTCCCCCCAACCATAATTGGTATTTGTTTTGTCCACTTCCAACAAGTGCTAATTCAGCCATGTAGGGTCTTGTACATCCGTTGGGACAGCCTGTCATTCTGAATAAAATTGATTTTTTTATATTTAAACTTTTTAATAAATCATCAAATCTTTTAAGAATGCTGGGTAAAATCCTCTCAGCTTCAGTCATGGCTAGTCCACAAAGTGGAAGTGCAGGACAAGCTAGGGCATGTCTTTGCATTTCGTTAATTTCATTTAAATTTTCGTATCCAATTTTTGATAGAGCCTTTTTAATATTAAGTTTATGTTTATTAGAAATATTGCAAAGCAAGATATCTTGGTTTGGAGTAAGTCTTAAATCAAGATTATATTTTTTAACAATGTCTCTGATTAGGGATTTCTTCTCACCATACAGTCTTCCTGATAGCAATGGCAATCCAACAAAATAATAGTCCTCATTTTGTTTATGCCAACCTAAATAATCTATTAATTTATTCTTTGGTTCTTTTCTAAGCGGCTTAATTTCTTTTTTGAAATACTTATCTAGAAGTATTTTTTTAAACCATTTAATACCTTTCCTGTGCAAAAGGTACTTCATTCTAGAATTTTTCCTTGATTTCCGATCACCATAGTCTCTTTGTATAGCAACAATACTTTGTATTAATTCATAAGTATCATCCTTTTCTACATAGCCAAGTGGATCGGCAATCCTTGCAAATGTCTCTTCATTATTGTGAGTTCGTCCCATACCTCCACCAATGTAAAAATTGCACCCCTCGAATACTCCTTCTTTTGAAGTGAATGCAACTATGCCAATATCATTAGTAAGGAGGTCGACGGAATTATCACCTGGCACAGTAACAGCACATTTAAACTTTCTTGGTAGGTAAGTTGATCCATATAGTGGTTCTTTTTTTATACCACTAAAAACATGTTCATTAAATTGTAATTTTCTGTTCTCTTGTATTTCTTTATCTGGTTTAATTTTGTATTCCAAATCTCCATCAGCCCAAAGCTCTAAAAAAGTTCCTTGACCAGCTACTGGGGTTAATAAATCAGCAACTTTGATGGCTAGAGATCTGGCTGTTTTATATTCTGGTTTTTCGAATGGCGCGGCTGGAGCCATAACATTC
The DNA here is from genome assembly GCA_902535175.1 of uncultured Prochlorococcus sp. Classification (GTDB taxonomy): domain Bacteria; phylum Cyanobacteriota; class Cyanobacteriia; order PCC-6307; family Cyanobiaceae; genus Prochlorococcus_A. The sequence continues at coordinate 64,350 of CACASR010000002.1, read as the reverse complement.
CTATTTATGTCACCACAGGCTGCCAATGTCGAACCCATTGCAGAAACGATTGTTTGGATAACTTCTTTCAAGTTATCTTTTCTTATTCCATGCATTTGAAAAGCTTGTCTAGTTGTGGCCCTGAGAGTTCCATTGCCTAGCTTGTCGGATAATTCATCTAAAGATATGAAAAGTTTTCCAGGTATTTCCCCTCCAGGACTTCTTAACCTGAGCATCATCTGCCAATCTTTACCTTTCCCAGTCTTTCTATTCTCCCTATTATCTTGTTGATAACTCCCATGGAATTTTAACAATTGAACAGCATCATTTGTAAAGTGATCACTTTCATTTTTTAATTCAGTGGCAAGTGGTTCTTTTAGGAATTCGCTACCTTCTTTGAATTTCTCGAATTTTGAAACCTCAAGTCCGTTAGCTAAACAAACAGGCTCTTGTTTAGTAATCTCTTTTTTCTTTTTTACTTTCTCAACCTTGATCAACGGACCAAAACATATCTCTTTTTATACATTAGCGAAAAGCTTATTTAACCGGTAGTAAATTATAGTTGTAATAGCCATAATTTTTTCTTGTCTAAATATTTACTTGAGATAGGAACCGAAGAGTTGCCAGCGAACTTTTCTCACTCTGTTCTTAATCAATTTAAATCTCAAATAGAATTTGAGTTTGATAAGAAACTTATCAAATTCGAAAAGATTTTTTGTACATCAACTCCCAGAAGAATTGTATTGCTTTTAGAGGGATTAGTTGATAGAGGCGAAGATGAGATGATAATTAGAAAAGGTCCAAAAGCTTCTTCAGCATTTATAAATGGAACTCCTACAAAAGCAGCTGAAGGTTTTGCAAATAGTTTAGGTATAGATGTAAATGATCTGGAAATAGAAAATACAGAAAAAGGAGGGTTCGTTTTTGGTAAAAAAGTTCGTAAGGGTGAATCTACAAGGACTTCATTATCTCTAATAATTCCAAAAGTAATAAAGAGTTTGCAAGGCCCAAGATTCATGAAATGGGGTAATGGCAACTTTAAATTTTCTAGGCCTATAAGGTGGCTCCTATCTATCTACAATGATGAAATTCTCGATTTCAATTTAGAAGATTGTGACCCTAAAATCGTAGTAGGAAATCTTTCAAAAAGTCATAGACTTATTGATAGAGTAATTGAAATTAACAGTCCTAATAATTATTTCGAAATATTGGCTGAAAATGGAGTATTAGTAAAACGGGAAGAAAGAAAAGAAAAAATTATGAATTTTATAAATCAATCTTCTGAGTCACTAAATTTAAAACCTGCTCTTACAGAGGAATTACTTAATGAACTTAGTGATCTAGTTGAATTCCCAAATGTGATTATAGGAAAATTTGAAGAAGAATTTCTTGATTTACCTGTTGAGGTTCTTTCAATGGTAATGAAAAGTCATCAAAGGTATATACCGCTCTTACAAAAAAGTAATAGCTTTTCTAAATTAGATTTAAGTTCTGAACAAATAATTAGCACAAAATTTTTATTGATTTCTAATGGACTTCAAGAGTCTAATAAAATTATTGCGAAGGGAAATGAGAAAGTATTAAAGGCAAGATTCTCTGATGCAAAATTTTTTGTAGAAAGTGATAAAAAGGTTTCTTCAAGTGAAAGGAATGAAAAACTTAAATCTGTTTCGTATTTAAAGGGGTTTGGTAATGTTTTCCAAAGAGTAGAGAGAATCAAGTTTATTGCTTCAAAAGTTTTGAAATATCTAAATGATAAGTTTTTAGATGAAGAGAAAATTATTGAAGCTGCTAATTTTTGTAAAAATGATTTATGTAGTGAGATTGTTTATGAATTTCCAGAATTGCAGGGAATAATGGGTGGCAAATATCTTAAATATGAAGGATTTAGTGAAGAGGTTTGCTTAGCTGTGGCAGAACACTATTTACCTTCTTCTTCTAAAGATGACTTACCCTCTACAAAATACGGTGCAATAGTTTCTATTGCAGATAAACTCGAAACTTTAATAAGCATATTTATTTCGGGTAAGCGTCCAAGTGGTTCATCTGATCCTTATGCATTAAGAAGAAATTTAAATGGTGTGGTTAAAATAATGTGGAATTTTGAACTGGATTTTTCAATCGAAAACTTGTTTGAAGAACTTATTGAATATTGGAAAACTTCACTACCAAATTTAAATTTTACACAAAAGAAAGTTTTTGAGGATTTAATTGAATTTTTATTCCAGAGAATTGAAAGTCATCTTGAAGAAGTAGCGATAGATAAAGAAATAATTAGAGCAATTTGTTCTTCTGATAAACTTTTTAAAAAAAGAATTTTGAATATTACGGATCTAAAAAATAGAATCGAGGCTATTTCTTTTTATAAAGAAAGAGGATCTTTTGATGAAATTCAAAAAATAATTACAAGAGTAAGCAAACTAGCTGATAGTGGGAATTTAAAAAAAGATGTTCTCTCTAATGAAGGATATATAAATCGAGAACTTTTTGAAAAAAAATGCGAGTTAAAAGTCTTTAAATTTATTGAGGAATTAGAGGAAATATTTTCCAAAGATGATTGGAATTATTTAAAACTTATGAATTTATTTGAAAGCAATACCAAAAATCTTGAGGAATTGTTCGATAATGAAAAAGGAGTTTTAGTGATGGCTGAGGACAATAAAATAAGGGAAAACAGATTGAATTTACTTGGTGTTATAAGAAATTACTCTCTAAAAATTATCGACTTTACACTTTTGTAGTTTTAACTTTAATTCCGCCCTTTATTGAATAATTTTCTAGCATTTTTTCTACTACTTTATCTTCTCTAACAGCACTATCAACAGGCTTGTATTTTAAAGGAGCTAAAGCTTTACCCCTTAAAATTGATCCAAGTGTCAGCATCGTAATCTTAAGTTGTTGCAGTGGTTTCATTGAGACAACCCTTTTATATAGGTAGCTATCAAAAGTAAGTCTTTGTACATCCATATCATCACACATCTCAACAAATGCTTCTCTTGCAGAATCATTCCTATAAAAAATATTTTGAAGGATTTCTAGTACCTTATAAGTCGTGCCATATTTTTTATCCCATTTTTTAAGATAATTTTTTAAATCTTTTTCTGATGGAATCTTTTGTCCATTTTTTGATGCTTCAACGATTTCTTCAGCGCACATTCGTCCACTTTTGGCAGCAAAATATATTCCTTCACCAGAGCTTTTTGTAACATAGCCAGCAGCATCTCCTACTAGTGCCATTCTTCCAACAACTCTGCGAGGCCTGGGATGTTCAGGTATAGGATGTGCTTCAACCTTTATAACTTCACCATTAACAAGTCTTTTTTGAGCCCTATTTCTTACACCTTCTTGGAGACCTTTAATCAACGATTGATTCTCTTGCATTGTTCCTGTCCCTACGGCCACATGATCATATTTAGGAAAAACCCAACCATAAAAATCCGGAGAAACATCGCTCCCAACATACATTTCTGCAAGGTCCTCGTAGTAACTCATTTCCTCTTTGGGTAATTTTATTCTTTCTTGAAATGCAACAGCTACCTTATAATCTCCCGCATCCATAGCCTTAGCAACTCTACTATTTGCTCCATCTGCTCCTATTAGTAGATCTACAGTAAGTTCCTTTATTTCCCCCTTCTTATCCCCACTTGAAAAATCTGAATATTTAAGTTTATATGGCCCTTGGTTTTTAACTCCTGTATCAATTGATGTCACTAAGCCATTTATTAATGTGGCGCCAAGATCAGCAGCTCTATTTCTCATGAATGCATCCATAACTTCTCTTCTACACATTCCTATGTATTCATTTTCACTTTTACCGTAAACATTATCTAGGCTGATATCTACTTCTCTATTAGATGGAGATATCATTCTCATATGCCTTACTTTTCTGTCAATAATTGATTCTGGCAAATCAAATTCCTCTACCATACAAAGAGGAATAGCTCCTCCACATGGTTTCGCATTATCTAATTTCCTCTCGAATAGCCAAGTTTTTATTCCAGCTTTAGCAAGTATTTCCGCAGCACATGAACCACTTGGTCCTCCTCCAATAACAGCAACCCTCAACATATGAAAAAAAAATAAAACTGTATATAAAACCTACATCTTTTTTGCTTATAAAAGTGCATTTCTTAAAATAATAGTTAATATCGAAATATCTTTTCCAAATACACCTCTAAATATTGGAACAAAACAAAGATATAAATCAATTTGATATACCGCTCGCTAAAAGAATTTATATTAAAAATCCTAATTCAATATTATTAAAAAAATTATTAATTTTTTCTCCAGTTCTCTTCCTAATTTTTTCTATCTTTGCATTGCGATTAGTTCGAAATATAGAAATAGGATCTCTTGATAATCCCAATTTTCAGGATCAGATAAATCATGACCATAGAATTTTGGGCCATTTACCCTATGCAGAAATTCCTAAGGAAAAACTAGTTTTAATAGAGCCTAATATTGAAGTTCACATTGATATGCGTGATTCTTTAATAAAGATGAGGAACGAAGCAAAAAAGGATGGGATATACTTAGTTTTCTTAAGTGGTTACAGATCAATAAATTTGCAAAACGAAATCTTCTATTCTTTAAAATCTTTTAGAAATCAGGAGGCTGCAGAACGAGCAAGAGTTTCAGCCCCCCCTGGATATTCTGAACATAGTACTGGTTTTGCAATTGATATTGGTGATGCTACTCAAAGAGAAACAGACTTTGAGACCGAATTCGAAAATACTGACGCCTTTAGATGGCTAATAAAGAATGCAGCTAAGTTTCACTTTAAGTTATCGTTCAACAAAGATAATAAATATATAGATTACGAACCTTGGCATTGGAGATATGAGGGGTCAATTGAAGCATTAAAAGTTTTTGAAAGCTCAAATAGAAAATTATAAATCTAATTGATTAATTCAATTATTCAATTAGATTATATTTTTCAAAGTCTTAAAGAGAAAATTCTCATAATAAGCATACTTTGAGTTAGCCTTATTAAAGTCAATCTACTATTTATATAAATCCTATAAATGTCATCTTCGATAAAAGAAATTAGAAATGTCGCAATTATTGCTCACGTGGATCATGGGAAGACAACTCTTGTAGATGCATTGTTATCTCAATCAGGAATATTTAGAGACAATGAAGTTATCCCTACATGTGTAATGGATTCAAATGATCTTGAAAGAGAAAGGGGGATAACAATTCTCTCAAAAAATACTGCGGTTAACTACAAAGATACCAGAATTAATATTATAGATACACCTGGACATGCTGATTTTGGTGGAGAAGTTGAAAGGGTTTTGGGAATGGTTGATGGTTGTCTGCTTATTGTTGATGCAAATGAGGGACCTATGCCTCAAACAAGATTTGTTTTAAAAAAAGCTTTAGAAAAAGGACTTAGGCCTATAGTCTTTGTAAATAAAATTGATAGACCACGAGTAGTACCAGAAATAGCAATTGATAAGGTCCTTGATTTGTTTTTGGAATTAGGAGCTGATGATGATCAATGTGATTTCCCTTATCTTTTTGGGAGTGGCTTATCTGGTTTCGCAAAAGAAGAGATGGAATCTAATAGTGACAATATGATGCCTCTTTTTGAAGCTATTATCAGACACGTTCCTCCTCCAGTAGGAGATTTTAATAAGCCTCTTCAGCTACAAATAACTACTTTGGATTATTCTGATTTCTTGGGCAGAATAGTAATTGGAAAGATCCACAATGGAACTATAAAAAATGGCCAACAGGCTAGTTTAATTAAAGAAAACGGAAAAACTATTAAAGGTAAGGTTAGTAAGCTTTTAGGATTTGAAGGATTACAAAGGATTGATATAAATGAAGCATTTGCAGGAGATATCGTTGCCGTTTCTGGTTTCGATGACGTCAATATTGGTGAGACCATAGCATGTCCCGATTCTCCCCATCCACTTCCATTAATCAAAGTTGATGAACCCACCTTAAATATGACTTTTGTTGTTAACGATTCTCCATTTGCAGGAAAAGAAGGGAAATTTGTAACTAGTAGACAATTAAAAAATAGATTGGAAAGGGAACTTTTAACAAATGTTGCGCTTAGAGTCGAAGAAACTGATTCTCCTGATAGGTTCTCAGTCTCAGGTAGAGGAGAATTACATTTAGGTATTTTGATTGAAACCATGAGAAGAGAAGGGTTCGAGTTTCAAATTTCACAACCTCAAGTAATTTTTAGAGAAATTGATAATGTTGAATGTGAGCCTATAGAGACTTTGGTCCTAGATGTGCCTGAAGTATCCGTTGGTTCTTGTATAGAAAAACTTGGATCGAGAAAGGCAGAGATGAAAAACATGCAGACAAGTTCAGATGGTAGAACTCAATTAGAGTTTCTTGTACCATCAAGAGGACTAATTGGATTTCGTGGTGAATTTGTTCGTATAACAAGAGGAGAAGGTATTATGAGTCACTCATTTTATGAATACAAACCTAAAACAGGAGATTTTGAAACTAGAAGAAATGGAGTTCTTATAGCTTTTGAGGAAGGTGTGGCCACATTTTATGCATTAAAGAATGCTGAAGATAGGGGAGTTTATTTTATTAAGCCTGGAGTTAAAGTTTATAAAGGAATGATAATTGGAGAAAATAATCGACCTCAAGATCTTGAGTTGAATATTTGTAAAACTAAGCAGTTGACTAATATGAGGTCTGCAGGTGCAGAAGAACTTGATACTTTGCAGTCACCTGTTGATATTACCCTTGAAAGAGCACTCGAATATATTGGTCCAGATGAAATGCTAGAGGTAACACCGGATTCAATAAGAATGAGAAAAATAAATAAAAAGAAAAGAAATTAATAATTAGTTTCATGAACGAAGAAAGTACAAAAAGTTTTAAAGATTCTCTTTTAACTGCTTTAAATCTTTTTAACAATCATGAATGGTATGAGGCTCATGATGCTTTTGAAGAAATATGGAATTCCGTTGATGGTGACGAAAGACAAGTTATCCAGGGAATCCTACAAGTATCTGTTTCTCAGTTTCACTTAAGTAAGGGTAATTTAAATGGAGCTACTATTTTGCTTGGAGAGGGTTTAGGTAGAATAAAAACTAGAACCAAGATTAATTTAGGAATTGATCTTGAATCATTCTGCCAATGTTTGGAAGATTTATTGAGGAAATTACAATATAAAGAGCTATTAAATGAGAACGACAAGCCTTTTTTGAAACCTCTTTGAGAAATATGAATATATCTTTATCTTCAATCAAATTATTATTTTCTATCTCATTTCTTTTTCAAGAAAACAAAAAACTAATAGATCTCAAGGGAAATGAATCTAAAAATTAATAATATATCCCTTTCAATTAAAGGAAGATTAATCGTAAATGATGTTTCCTTAACTGTAAATCCAGGAGAAGTTGTAGGTTTAATGGGACCTAACGGTGCAGGGAAAACTACTACTTTTAACCTTGTAGTTGGGAATATAAAACCTGATAGAGGTGAAATTTTTATGAATGGTAAAAATATAACCAATCTTCCTCTCCCAATTAGATCAAGACTTGGGTTGGGTTATCTAACTCAAGAAGCGAGTATATTTAGAGACCTCACGGTTAAGGATAATATAGATTTGGCTTTGCAAAATTCATCTTATAGTAGAGCGGCAATTAGAAATAGAAGAGAACAATTAATTAATGAATTTAATTTGAATAATTTTGTAGATAATTATGGTTATCAACTTTCAGGAGGAGAGAGGAGGAGGTGTGAGATAGCTAGAGCTCTCACTGTAGGCAGAAAAGGACCTAAATATTTGTTATTAGACGAACCGTTTGCTGGGATAGATCCTCTAGCTGTTAATGATCTAAAGAAACTAATCCTTAAATTAAGTAGTGATGGCGTTGGAATTCTCATTACAGACCATAATGTGAGGGAAACCCTTCTAATTACTAACAAATCATATGTATTAAGTGAAGGAAAAATTTTAGCTAACGGTTCATCAAGTGAATTAGCTGAAAATCCAATAGTCAGGAAGTATTATCTAGGAGATAATTTCAGACTTTGAAATGCTTTTTTAAAAATAAATTAAAACTTTATTATTAAAGATTTACTCATATATGAATGATTTTAATTATTATTTGTTTGTCATTGAATGTTAAAACTTGAGAAATTTCTAGAAATGATACTAGATAATTTTTTTAAAAATTTAATATATGAACCGGTTTCAATTTTAGGTCTTTTAGTTTTTTATTTTTTATTAATTAACTTACCAATATCTTTGGGTGCAGTTTTTAAAAAAAAGTCTTCTTCTGCTGTAAGACTTATTACGATTTTAGTGAACTTATTAATAACATTACAATTACTTTTTAGGTGGTCAATTTCTGGGCACTTTCCTATTAGCAATTTGTATGAATCTCTTTATTTCCTTACTTGGGGTATCACACTAGGTCAACTTTTGGTTGAAAGAGAATACCAAGCTCCAATAATTCCATCAATTGCTATACCTATTGAGTTACTGACTGTGGCTTTTGCTTGTTTTGTTTTACCTGAGGATTTGAAATTATCATCCAACTTAGTCCCAGCTCTAAGGTCTAGTTGGTTAGTGATGCATGTTAGCGTCGTAATGCTTAGTTATGCAGCATTAATAATAGGTTCTTTACTTTCAATGTCGGTTTTGTTTACTAATAAAAATAAGCCACTTCAAATCAGAAGTAGTTCTACAGGTATAGGAGGATTTAAACTTTCAAATGGTTATCCTGTAAATGATTTAGTTGAACCATTTGAATTTTCTCATTCAGAAGAATTAGATACATTAAGTTATCGGTCTATATTAGTAGGTTTTGTTCTTTTGACACTTGGTTTAATTTCAGGTGCAGTTTGGGCTAATGAGGCCTGGGGCACTTGGTGGAGTTGGGATCCAAAAGAAACATGGGCATTTATCTCATGGTTGTTTTATGCCGCTTATCTGCATATGAGAATAAGCAAGGGTTGGCAAGGACGTAAACCAGCGTTATTAGCATCTACAGGCTTTTTAGTTGTTTTAGTTTGTTATTTAGGAGTTAATTTTTTAGGAATAGGGTTGCATAGTTATGGATGGATATTTGGGTGATTTCTTAATCATTCAGAATATTTATCAAGGTTCTGAAAGAACATTCCCTTTTTGTGCGTCTAGTGCAACCTTTCTTAAGTCATCACATCCCTCTTTTAATGTTGGGTAAGCAAACATTCCACTACCTGCAATAAAACAATTAGCACCAGCATCGGCACATTGTGAAATAGTCCAATTTGCTTTTATCCCTCCATCAACTTCAATATCGATATTTAAGTTTTTTTCGATAATAAAGTTTCTTATTTCTCTGATTTTATTAAGCATTGTAGGTATATAAGCTTGTCCTCCAAAACCTGGATTAACTGTCATAACCAAAACATGATCAACCATATCCATAATGTTTTTAATCATTTCAAAAGGAGTATGAGGGTTTAATGCAACAGATGGAGATCCTCCTAAGTCTCTTATTCTGCCGAGAACTCTATGCAAATGAATATTTGCTTCGGCATGAGCTATTACTACTCCTGGTTCACCATTTGCCCCTTTTGTAGCGTTTACATAAGATTCAAGCATGGTTTCACAGTTGTACTGGCTAACCATTAATTGAGTTTCAAAAGGGACATTGCAATATTTCCTGCATGCAGAAATCATTTCAGGCCCAAATGTAAGATTTGGTACGAAATTCCCATCCATTACATCAAATTGAATTCTATCTACCCCAGCTTCCTCGAGCTCTTTTACACATGCTCCCATATTTGCCCAATCTGCTGGTAAAACTGAAGGAATTATTTGAATTGGTCTATTAGCACCAGTTAAATTTTCTTGATTTGACTCAGTCATTTTATTTTTAAAATATTTAATAAAGATACTATATTTAGTTGTTTATTCCTAATTTCAAGTCACGGCCTGATAAAGTATCAGCTGTAAAGAGTTAAAAAAAGCTTACTAGCATAATAATTCTCATAAAAAATGGCATTTTTTATGAGATCATACTCAAAACCTTTTAGAAAATCCTCAAAATTTAATTGTGAATCAAACTTTAATTCAAGAAATTCTCGAAGTCGTCGAGCAAGCAGCTATTGCCTCAGCAAAACTAACAGGACTTGGCCAAAAAGATGAAGCCGATGCTGCAGCTGTCGAAGCAATGAGATTGCGAATGGGCAAAATTGAAATGAAAGGGAAAATTGTTATTGGAGAAGGTGAAAGAGATGAAGCACCTATGCTTTATATAGGTGAAGAGGTTGGTAGTGGAAGTGGTCCAGGGGTTGACTTTGCAGTAGATCCTTGTGAAGGAACTAATCTTTGTGCGAATAATCAAAGAGGTTCTATGGCAGTTTTAGCTGCTTCTGATACAGGTGGTCTTTTTAATGCTCCTGATTTTTACATGAACAAATTAGCAGCGCCTCCAGCGGCAAAAGGTAAAGTAGATATTAGAAATTCAGCCACTGAAAACTTGAAGATACTAAGTGATTGCCTGGGTCTTTCTATTGATGAGCTTACTGTTGTTGTAATGGATAGAACTAGGCATAAAGATTTAATTAAAGAGATTCGAGGATGTGGTGCAAAAGTACAACCGATTTCTGATGGTGATGTTCAAGCCGCGATTGCATGTGGTTTTGCAGGAACTGGAACTCATTGCTTGATGGGTATAGGTGCAGCTCCTGAGGGTGTTATTTCAGCTGCTGCAATGAGAGCTCTAGGCGGACACTTTCAAGGACAACTAGTTTATGATCCTGCAATCGCTCAAACTTCTGAATGGGCTGATTACACAAAAGAAGGAAATATAAAACGTCTTAATGAAATGGGTATAACAGATATAGATAAAATCTATGAAGCTAATGAATTGGCATCGGGAGAAAATGTTGTTTTCGCTGGAAGTGGAATAACCGATGGATTACTATTTGATGGGGTTAAATTTGAAAGGGATTGTGTTAGAACAAGTAGTCTAGTTATTAGTACATTAGATAGTACTGCAAGGTTCACGAATACTGTCCATATAAAAGATGGTGCTAAGAGTATCAGCCTTTAAAAATTCACTTTTGATTTTATGCATATTGTTGTCGTCGGACTGAGTCATCGCACGGCACCTGTCGAAGTGCGTGAAAAGTTAAGTATTCCTGACCAATCCATAACAGAATCATTGAAAGCATTAAAAGCTTTCTCTGATGTATTAGAGGTGTCAATATTAAGTACCTGTAATAGGTTGGAAATATATGCGCTAGTAAAAGATAAAAATACTGGAATTTCATCTATTAAAGAATTCATATCAGAATATTCTGGAATTATTTTTGAAGATTTAAATCCACATCTTTTTTGCTTTAGACAGGAAGAAGCAGTTTTGCATTTGATGAAAGTCGCGGCAGGACTCGATAGCCTTGTTTTAGGGGAAGGACAAATACTTTCGCAGGTAAAAAAAATGATGAGATTAGGTCAAGAGAATCATTCTACGGGACCGATTCTTAACAGATTATTAACTCAATCAGTTAGTACAGGTAAAAAAGTAAGATCCGAAACAAATTTAGGAACTGGAGCAGTATCAATCAGTTCAGCAGCGGTAGAACTTGCCCAATTAAAAATTGGCCAAGAAAAGGGTTTTGATACACTTGTAAGTTTGGAATCAGAGAACGTTCTTGTTGTTGGCGCCGGCCGAATGAGTAGGCTTTTAATAACTCATTTAAAATCAAAAGGATGTAATAAACTTATACTTTTAAATAGAAATATTGATAGAGCATTAAATCTTGCCCAAGACTTCCCTGATTTAGAGATTGTTTGTAGAGAGTTAAATGAATTAGAAGAAAACATATCACTATCTTCGATTGTTTTTACCAGTACTGCTTCTGAAGAGCCAATTATTGATCTCGCAAAAATTGAAAAATTAAATTTGAGTAATAGACTTAAATTTATTGATATTGGTGTACCGAGAAATATATCTAATGATGTCAAACAACATGAATTTGTAAAATCATTTGATGTTGATGACTTACAAGAGGTCGTTTCAAGAAATCAAGAATTTAGACAGAAAATAGCAAAGGAAGCGGAATCTTTAGTAGAAGAAGAAAGGATTATTTTTCTAGAATGGTGGGCTAGTTTAGAGGCGGTTCCAGTAATTAATAAACTTAGATCAGATTTGGAGTTAATTAGAAAAGAGGAATTGCAAAAAGCACTAAGTAGAATGGGACCAGATTTTTCGGCTCGAGAAAGAAAAGTTGTGGAAGCGCTTACTAAAGGAATTATCAACAAAATACTTCACACGCCTGTTACCAAATTGAGAAGTCCTCAATCAAGAGAAGAAAGACAAGTTTCTTTGAAAATCGTTGAAAAATTATTTTCTTTGGTAGAAGAGGACAAAAATAACTAATTTTTCTCATTTATATTAAGTTTTTCTAGTGATTTATCGAAATACCTTCGTAAACTGACCATTTGTATTTTTAAATATGCCCATAATCAGTTACTTTAAATAGTTGTATATCTACCTCTATTAGATTGAATGAAGCGTGTGTTGGCCGTAATCCTCGGAGGAGGAAAAGGTTCTAGACTTTACCCTTTAACAAAAATGAGGGCTAAACCTGCCGTGCCGTTGGCAGGTAAGTATCGTTTAATAGATATTCCAATTAGTAATTGTATAAATTCAGGCATCGAAAAAATGTACGTATTGACCCAGTTTAATAGTGCATCTCTTAATAGACATATAGGAAGAACCTATAATTTAAATGGCCCTTTCGGCCAAGGATTTGTGGAGGTTTTAGCCGCTCAACAGACTCCTGATAGTCCTAAGTGGTTTGAAGGTACTGCTGATGCTGTAAGAAAATACCAATGGTTATTTCAAGAATGGGATGTTGATGAATATTTAATATTGTCAGGGGATCAACTGTACAGAATGGACTACAGTTTATTTGTTCAACATCATAGAGATAATGGCGCTGATTTAACTGTTGCCGCTTTACCTGTTGATGAAGGCCAAGCAGAAGGTTTTGGCCTTATGAGGACTGATGATTTAGGAAATATTAAAGAATTCAGTGAAAAGCCTACTGGTGAGAAGTTGAAGGCAATGGCAGTAGATACTTCAAAATTTGGATTAAGTAGGGATTCAGCTGCCGAAAAACCTTATTTAGCTTCTATGGGTATTTATGTTTTTAGCAGAAATACTCTTTTCGATCTTTTAAATAAATTTCCTAGTTATACAGACTTTGGTAAGGACATAATTCCTGAAGCCCTAAATAGGGGCGATACACTTAAAAGTTATGTGTTCGATGATTATTGGGAAGATATTGGAACGATTGGGGCATTCTTTGAGTCAAATCTCGCCCTGACGGAACAACCCAAACCTCCATTCAGTTTTTATGATGAAAAATTTCCAATTTATACAAGACCTAGATTTCTCCCTCCTTCTAAACTTGTAGATGCTCAAATTACTGATTCAATAGTCTGTGAAGGTACAATCTTGAAGTCATGCAGTATTTTACATTGTGTTTTAGGTGTAAGAACTAGGATTGAAAGTGATTCGGTTCTTGAGGATACTCTCGTTATGGGTGCTGATTTCTTTGAATCGCCTGAAGAGAGGATTGAACTAAGAAGAGGAGGAGGAACGCCCCTTGGAGTAGGGGAAGGAACTACAGTAAAAAGAGCAATTCTTGATAAGAATACAAGAATTGGTGATAATGTCGTAATCATTAATAAAGATCGAGTAGAAGAAGCAGATAAGCCTGAATTAGGCTTTTATATAAGAAATGGAATTGTTGTAGTAGTAAAAAATGCAACTATTGCAAACGGAACTGTTATTTAAATTTTTTCGATCATTTTTCGCTGACATTACTATTTTTTTTGAGCAATTTTGTTGAGTTGCATGCACACTATATTTATTGAGTTTTTTATTATTTTATGTCCAAGGCACATTTTGGTTTGATAGGTCTTGGTGTTATGGGCGAAAATTTAGTTCTTAACGCAGAGAGAAATGGATTTTCTAGTGTAGTTTTTAATAGAACTTACTCAAAAACTGAAGAATTTTTACAAGGTCGTGGCCTTGGGAAAAACATAGAGGGAGCTGAAACTCTTCAAGAATTTGTTAACAAGCTAGAGAGACCTAGAAGAATACTAATGATGGTAAAAGCTGGACCTGCAACTGATGCTGTCATAGATAATATTTCTGGATATCTCGAGGAAGGAGATTTATTAATAGATGGCGGCAATTCTCAGTTTAAAGATACAGAAAGAAGGGTAAATACTCTTGAAAGTAAAAGTTTTGGATACATTGGAATGGGAGTTTCAGGTGGTGCCAAAGGGGCTCTAGAAGGGCCAAGTATGATGCCTGGCGGTACTAAGGCTTCATATGATGCAATAGAAAGCTTGTTAACAAAAATGGCTGCCAAAGTTGAAGACGGACCATGTGTTGCATATGTTGGACCAGGAGGCTCAGGTCATTTTGTAAAAACTGTTCATAATGGAATTGAATATGGAATTGAACAAATACTTTCAGAAGCTTATGACCTTATGAAGAGAGTAAAAGGAATGAATGGAAAGCAGATGTCAGAAGTATTTGGTATTTGGAATAATACTGATGAATTATCTTCTTATCTTGTTGAGATAACAGAGATTTGTCTAAATACAAAGGATGAGATAACTGGAGATGATGTCGTGGAGAAAATATTAGATAAAGCTGGCCAGAAAGGTACTGGGTTATGGACTGTTGTAAGTGCTTTAGAACTGGGGGTATCAGTCCCAACTATTTACGCATCTTTAAATGCAAGAGTAATGAGCTCTTTAAAAGAGCAACGAAGTGAGATTGAAAAAACTATCCCATCTAAAGAGATAGAGGATTTTGATTTAGGAAATATATCAGATGGAATGAAACCTTTATTTGATGCTGTAGTCCTTGCCACAATTGCTAGCTATGCACAAGGTATGGATATTTTAAGAGAAGCATCTGCAGTATATAACTATGGTTTGAATATGCCGTCAATTGCTCAAATATGGAAAGGTGGTTGCATTATTAGATCAAAATTATTGAGTAAAATTCAAGATGCTTATAACAAAGATCCTAATCTTAAAAATTTAATTTTTGATGCTTGGTTTAATAATGAAATTGCAACAAGATTAGATAACTTAGCTAAAGTAGTTTCTTTATCCACAAAAGCTGGCATACCAGTCCCATGTCTATCTAGTACTTTAGATTACTTGAATAGTTATAGAACCAATAGACTTCCTCAGAATCTTGTTCAGGCAATGAGAGATTGTTTTGGCTCTCATACATATGAAAGAATTGATAAGGAAGGTAGTTTTCATACTGAATGGATGAAATGATTGAAAAGGTCAAAAATGGATACACCTTAAATATTTACAAAGACAAGTTAGAACTATCAACAGCAGTTTTTAAGTTTATTGAAAGTCATATTGTTCATACTCTAAAAAAGAAAGACAGGTTTAAATTTTGTGTGAGTGGAGGTTCAACTCCCAAATCTGTGTATCAGCTCTTATCAAAAAGTGATCTTGGATGGGACATGGTTGATGTCTTTTTAGGAGATGAAAGATGTGTTGATCCGAATTCAGAATTAAGTAACACTTTAATGTTGAAAAATTCATTGTTAACTAATTTTGGATCTAAAGCATTTTTTTATAAAATTTTTAATGATTTAAACGCTGATGATGAAGCCACAAAAAATCAATTTATTTCTAAATTATTTGAAAAATGCGGATCAAACCCTCCCTCCTTTGATTTAACATTATTAGGTCTTGGAGACGATGGTCATACAGCTTCACTATTTCCTTATCAAAAAAATAATAATGTAGATGATTTTGTGATTTTCAATGATGGCAAAGGATTAAAAAGAATTTCATTAACGCCAAAGGTCCTTTCAGCCTCATCAAAGATAGTATTTTTGGTTAGTGGAGCCAATAAAAGAATTGCTCTTGAAAGGTTATTAGATGAAAAAGAGCTAACAGATAGAACACCATCAAAATTAATAAAATCTATTAATCAAATTTCAATATTTTGTGATCAGGATTCAGCAAAAGAATTAGAAATTTAGCTAGAGTCTATTAATAATTTAAATTATTTAATGAGTAAGAAAAAATTTTTATTCCAGAAAAAGGAGTTCGATGGTTGGAAAACATTAAATGATACTGTTATGGGCGGATCAAGCTCAGCTTTTTGTGAAATTTCAAATTCTGGTTTGTTACTTAAGGGTAATATTGTCGAGAAAGCAGGAGGATTTGTTAGTTGTAGATCGCCTATTTATAAACCCTCTTTAAACGTATCTGAATATTCATCTTTCGAATTAAATATTGATGGACAAGGAAGAACTTTTAAATTTGCTGTAGCTTGTGAAGATGATCTCCTTGGACTAACCGAATTTATTCCTGGTGGTCTTAGATGGATTAAATCATTCCCTACAAAAAAATTCGGAACAACAAATGTTCAAATTCTTTTTGGTGAGCTAAAACCTTCAGTAAGAGCCAATAAGGTACGATTCCCATTTAAATTCAAGCCTTCTAAAATTAAAAGATTGCAACTACTACATTCTAAGTTTGGTGATGATGGATTACTTAATAATGAGTTTAAACAGGGTTCCATAAAAGTTTTAATTAAGTCAATAAGTGTTATTTGAAAATCCATCTAAAAATATAGAGAGCTTAATCGCAAAGTCAGCAGATTTAACAAATAAACCTTTTGTGCATTCTGTCGTAAAAATAAATGGTGAATACGAAATCGAAGAAGATATTGATTTGACGGTTAATATTTTATGTCGAGATAAAGAAGGTAAAAGATTAGATATTTACGATCTTGAATTAGAACTTTTTAAATCAAATAAAGAGTTAGTTTTAGTTATCTCTAAGCTTAATTTTCCTGATGAACCAATATTATGGTGTGGAGTTAAAACATTATGGATGAATAGTAATAATGGAAAAAAATGCAACTCACCAAAATACAGCGCTAGATTGGAAAACTTAGCAAATAGGATAAAAAGCTTTATTGATTAAGAAAATAAACTTTGAGCTTATCTATAAATCAGTAACAGCCCCTAAACTTGATGTACTTACTATTTTCGAATATTTTGAAAGTATTCCTCTTTTATATTTTGGTTTAGGTTTTACCCAATTATTTTTTCTTTTTTCTAATTCTTCGTCAGATAAATCAACCTCAATTAGTTGCTTTACAGCATCAACTGTAATCAAATCACCTTCTTTTATTAGAGCAATGTTTCCACCGATAGCTGCTTCAGGGGCTATATGCCCGACAACAAGACCATAAGAGCCACCGCTAAACCTACCATCAGTAATTAAGGCCACTTTCTCTCCAAGTCCTTGTCCAACAATTGCTGATGTTGGTGATAACATTTCTCTCATCCCTGGACCTCCGACAGGACCTTCATTTCTTACAACAACAACATCACCAGCTATGATTTCATTATTTAAGATTGCTTTAAGACAGTCTTCTTCACTCTCGAATATCTTTGCTGGACCTGTTAAAACAGGATTTTTTACTCCACTAATTTTTGCTACAGAACCTTCCTTTGCCAAGTTCCCTTTTAAAATTGCTAAATGCCCTTTTTTATAAAGGGGATTATCTATTCCTCGGATGACATTTTGATTACTAGGAGGCTTATCTGGAATGTTTTGTAAGTATTCTGTTATAGTTTTGCCTTCAATGTTTTTGCATTCCCCATGAATTAATCCTGCATTTAGGAGTATTTTCATAACTTGGGGAATTCCCCCTGCATTATGAAGATCAACTGTTACAAATTTTCCACTTGGCTTAAGGTCACAAATTACAGGAACTTTTTGTCTTATCCTCTCAAAGTCATCAATATTAATATCAATACCTGCAGTATTTGCTATTGCTAATATATGCAATACTGCATTGGTTGAACCTCCTACGGCCATAATTACTGATATTGCATTTTCAAATGCTTTTTTAGTCATTAAGTCTAGTGGTCTTATATTTTTTTTAATCGCAGATACTAATATCTCAGCACTTTTTTCTGCACTTAGTTCTTTTTCAAGATCTTCAGCAGCCATAGTTGAACTGTGGGGAAGGCTTAGACCTAACACTTCTATTACTGCAGACATTGTATTAGCCGTAAACATTCCCCCACAGCTTCCAGCTCCAGGGATACAATTTTTTTCAACTTCGATTAACCTTCTCTCATTAATTTTGCCTGATGTTAACTGTCCAACAGCTTCGAACGCACTAACAACCGTAAGATCTTCCCCATGTAATTTGCCTGGTTTTATAGTTCCTCCATAAATAAATATTGAGGGAATATTCATCCTCGCAATCGCTATCATTGCTCCAGGCATATTCTTATCGCATCCACCTATAGCAAGTACTGCATCCATACTTTGTGCATTACATGCTGTTTCTATCGAATCAGCTATTACTTCTCTTGAAACTAATGAATATTTCATCCCCTCTGTTCCCATGGAAATGCCATCACTTACAGTGATGGTCCCAAATTTTTGAGGCATTCCCCCTGATCTTCTAATTGACTCTTCAGCTCTGAGAGCTAATTTATTTAACCCTATATTGCATGGGGTTATTGTGCTGTAACCATTGGCAACCCCAATAATAGGTTTATTAAAATCTTCATCATTAAAACCAACTGCCCTTAACATTGATCTGTTGGGTGACCTTTGCACACCTTGGGTAATAGCAGATGATCTAAGTTTATTCATTGTATGTGAGAACCTTTTTTATTCTATTGCCCTAACTCTTCAAGTTGCTTCCTAACATCAGCAATTGCAGAATTAAGTTGCTCAACTTTCTTCTCTAGGTTCTCTCCTTCAACTTCATTTAAATTATCATTTGAATCTATGGCTTCAGATCCGTCTTGAATTCTAGAGGAATACATCATCGCTTTTTGTTTTTTCTCCTCTTTTCTTTTGTCTGCTTCAGATATTAACCACCATGCAAGACCTGCTGCTCCAATAAAAGCACCACTTATTAATGATAAAAGATTATTTGAAGACGAATCTCTGTATTCAGACATTGGTAAGATATTTACTCCTACATTATATATTAGTTCTTATCTTGAAATATAGTACTTAAACGCAATAAAGGATTCCCAATTCCAGGAATTAATAATTTTGTATTATCGTCTTCTTCATCAATACAAGAAGTGTAAATTACCTGTTTTGGGAATAATTTTGCGATTTCATTTAACCCTTTATTTGTGCAAATAGCAGTTATTAATAAAATCCTATTAGAGTCAACTCCTAATTCCTTTAATTTTATTAAGGTACTTAATACTGAGGATTTTGTAGTTATTTGTTCCGAATAAAAAATTACTCCTTCATTTGAGTCAATACTCTTAGGTAGTTCTCCCAATGAAAGTGTAGCATTAGGAATTACTTCTTTTGATCCAAACCAAAGAGATAACCCTTCGGGCAACATTGCGATCACTTTTATTGGATAATCATTATTAATAAAGAACCCATCTGCGTCCCCATTATCAGTATTTACTATTTCTTTTTTATATGGCAGCCAATTACGTAATGCTTCATATGTAAGCCACTTTCCTAATTGTTCATATCCTGTAGAGTACAAAATATTTGGAGTATTTTTTTCTCGCAATATTGAAAGCCAATGTTTTATTAACGGATGAGGAGGAACAATAACCTTTAGTGACATTGCCATATATTTTCCTTTAAGATACTCTTACAAGCTTTAAATACTTAAGTTCTAAAATACAGTCTTATTATGATTAAATCAATTGTTTTCCCCTCTTTAAAGAATGCATTAATTACTTTGTTTTTCGTTGGAATCTTGTTTTTTAATTCTGTAAATTCTGCATGGGCTAAAAGACCTCCTGAGATTAGAAACCAACAAGACCTCAATTTAGAGCCAGATATGCATGGTCAAGATTTAAGCGGTAACGAATACGTTAAGTTTGATATGAATGGGTTTAATTTCAGTGAAAGTAATTTAGAAGGAGCGGTATTTAATAATAGTAAATTGCAAAACTCAAAGTTTACTGGAGCCAATTTAAGAGATGCACTAGCTTATGCAACTGACTTTACAGATGCAGATCTTTCGGATGTAAATTTTACAAATGCTTTATTAATGGAGAGTAATTTTGAAGGAGCAAAAATAGATGGTGCAGATTTTACTGATGCTGTTCTTA
The DNA here is from genome assembly GCA_902535175.1 of uncultured Prochlorococcus sp. Classification (GTDB taxonomy): domain Bacteria; phylum Cyanobacteriota; class Cyanobacteriia; order PCC-6307; family Cyanobiaceae; genus Prochlorococcus_A. The sequence goes on along the minus strand of CACASR010000002.1, from coordinate 44,247 downwards.
GTCGTACACAACAAAAACAATTATGCGCGATTGCTAATGGCACAAATAGTTCTACAGGAGAGAGTACAGAATATAGCTTAGGTTGTTAATCATTAAGGATGAAAAAAAAAATACCAGTAATAGTTGTTTCCGGTTTTCTTGGTTCAGGTAAAACAACTTTTCTTAGATATCTGTTAAAAGAGAGTAATAAAAAATTCGGTTTAATAATCAATGAATTTGGTGATGTTGGAATTGACGGTGATTTGATTAAAAATTGCGATAGATGTGATGAAACTGAAGAGGAATGCGTAATCGAATTAAATAATGGATGTCTATGTTGTACTGTTCAAGATGATTTTGTTCCATCAATAAAAGCTCTTCTTGAATTTAACCCTCCTATTGAATCAATAATTATTGAAACAAGTGGCTTAGCACTACCAATTCCCTTAATTCAAGCACTTAACTGGCCTGAAATCAGGTCTTCCATCTATCTTGATGTAGTAGTTGGTATCGTTAATGGAGAGTCAATGCTTAATGGTTCACCAATTAATGATCTAAATAAAATAACAAAACAATATGATGATACAGATAAAATTGATCACAACGCCACTATTGAAGAACTTTTTGAGGAACAACTTGAAGTCTCTGATATCGTTTTAGTCTCTAGATCAGATATCTTAAATGATCATCAGTTTGATGTTGTGAAAAATAAAATCAAGGGAACTCTAAACTCATCTACGCCAATACTTAAATCAAAGAATGGCAAAATTGATTTAAATTATCTATTTGATTTTAATTTTAAAAAAGAGAATTATAAAGAATTTTTAACGGAAGAACATGACCATAATCATGTTGAGCTTGTATCAGATTCAATTAAATTAAATTATTTCCTTGAAAAAAATGACTTTGAAAAAGAGATGTCAAAAATCTTGGATGAATTAAACATTCTTCGAATAAAAGGACGTATTTGGATCCCAAACAAATCATTGCCTTTACAAATACAAATAGTTGGAAAAAAAATTAATACTTGGTTTGAAGAAGCTCCAGACAATTGTTGGAGGCCAAATGATAATGCTGGTCTTGAATTAGTAATAATTTCCTTTGATGAAAAATCGATAAAAATTTTGAATAAAAAAATTAAAGAGAAATTTAAGATTTTAAGTGAGCCAAAAATAGCAATTTGACTTTATAGTTATCAGTCAGGATACTTACTACAGTAGAGAGTCCTAAATGGAAAATCCAAAAATTTCTTTAAAACAAATAATCTCTGACGATGTAACATCAATTGATAAAATTAAATGTTCCAAATGTGGTGGGGCAGGAAATTTTAAAACACCTGAAAATTCAAGAAGAACTTGCTTAGTTTGTTTTGGTAAAGGCTACATAAACATCTAAAAATTCAGAAAACCTTAAGGTAAAAATATTAGTTTATTAATCAACAGTACTTTTTATTAAAATTTAAACTAATCTTCTATAAGAAATTATTTTTCAATTGGACCAATTTGCTGTAAAAGTTTTTGTAAGACTAAGACCTTCAGTTTTAGATCCAGCAGGCGAAGCTACCAAATCTGCTTCTATAAAACTTGGAGCCGAGGGAATAAAATCATTACGTATAGGAAAAATGATTGAAGTAAAAATAGAAGGTAATGATGAAAACCAAGTAAGAGAAAAAATTGATTTATTGTGTGATAGGTTATTCGCAAATACTGTTATTGAAGATTATGAGTATTCACTAGAAAAATTATAAGATGGATAATTTTACTGTAGGAGTTGTTGTCTTCCCTGGCTCTAATTGTGATCGTGATGTTTCATGGGCACTTGAGGGTTGTTTAGATATAAGAACAAAATACTTGTGGCATGAGTCTTCAGATTTAAATGATGTAGATGCAATAGTTTTACCTGGAGGATTTAGCTATGGTGATTATTTAAGATGCGGAGCAATTGCTAGATTCTCTCCATTAATAAATGCCCTGGATGATTTTGTTAAAAGCGGAAAAAGAGTTTTAGGAATTTGTAATGGGTTTCAAATTTTGACAGAATCAGGCTTTTTGCCTGGTGCCCTTACTGCAAATAAAAACCTTAATTTTATCTGTGATGATGTTGAACTAGATATCGTTTCTTCAAAAGGAGGTTGGTTTGATAACAAAAATGAAAAACAAACTATTAAGTTGCCAATAGCGCATGGGGAAGGAAGATATCATTGTGATTCTGATACTTTAAAAAAACTTGTAGATAATGAATTGATCGCTTTGAGATATAAAAGTAATCCTAATGGATCCTCATTCGATATCGCAGGCATAACAAACGAACAGGGGAATGTTTTAGGTTTAATGCCTCACCCAGAGCGAGCTTGTGATGAGGCAATTGGAGGGACTGATGGTCTCTTCACATTAAAATCATTGATAATGAAATAAAAAAAAACCCCCATTTGTTTGGAGGTCTTTTTAAATTTAATTTAAAGAGTTTATCTTTTAATAAGTGTATCCAGCAACAAATAGCTGCTCATCAGATGAAGGCTGAGATCCTGCGACATAAGATCCTGTTGAAGCTTCAGAGTTTGCTTGAGCTCTTGCTATTAAGGCTTTTTGGCCACCTTCTACATCACTTCCCTTCCAAGCCTTTAAGCATGAGTGCTGTAGTGCTCTTCCATAGGAGAATGAAACATTCCATAATGCTTTCCTATAAAGAGTATTCATATTATTTAAATAAACAGAAGCGGCTTCTTCGCTTAATCCTCCTGATAAGAATACTATTCCAGGAACAGAAGCAGGAACGCATCTTTCCATAGTTCTTATAGTCATCTCTGCAACTTTCATAGGATCAGCCTTTGTTGGACAATCTGCTCCATTGACAGTCATAGAAGGTTTTAAAAGTGTTCCCTCTAGAAATACTCCATTTGCTTGACAAGCAATGTATACCTGCTTAATCACCTCTTCTTGTACTTCAGCAGTCTTTTCAATAGTATGATTGCCGTCCATTAAGATTTCAGGTTCAATAATTGGTACCAACCCAGATTCTTGAACTGATCTTGCATACCTTGCTAATCCCCAAGCATTCTCTTGAATTGATAGTTTTGAAGGACAACCATCATCTGTAATTTGCAGAACAGCTCTCCACTTTGCAAATCTGGCACCTTGTTCATAATATTTTGCTGCTCTTTCAACTAACCCATCTAGGCCAGAGCAGAAAGTTTCTACATCTCCTCCTCCTGGAAGTGGATTTAGACCTTTATCGACCTTTATACCTGGAATAATACCTAAATCATTTAGTTTCTTAACCATTGACTCACCATCTTGGTGATTCTGATAAAGAGTTTCTTCAAAGAGGATTGCTCCACTTATATACTTTCCTAGGCCTTCTGTAGTGAAAAGCATCCCTCTATATGCCTTCCTGTTCTCTTCAGTATTCTCAACCCCAATTCCAGCTAATCTTTTTCCTACTGTTTTGGTTGATTCATCAACCGCTAATATTCCTTTACCTTTAGAAGCTAGTAATTGAGCGTTTTCCTTAAGCTCATTTTTGTAGTAATTTAATGCCATTATTTAAAAAATTAGATAATTGATTTTTCCAGAATATGAAGAAAAAATAAAATAAATTAAGCACATTGTCAAGTATTAATTGATACGTTATGTGATATTCTGCTAAATTTTGATACTTAATCCACTTTTTGAAGATTCTCTTATGGCTTCGCAAACTTTATGACTAGCAAGTCCCTCGCATAAGCCTGGAATGATAGGTGTTTTATTAAAAATACTCTCAGCCCATAAATTTTGAATTCTCAAAACTGGAGCTATCCTCCCATCTGTCCATGTTTTTTCAAAATTAAAACTTGAATCTGCTGTTAGATTTTGTATTTTATTTTCGTTGTTTGAATATTTCAAATTAAAACCATGAACATAATCTTTTTGATTTTCGCTTTTAAGAATAAGTGAACCTTCGCTTCCATATATTTCTAAACTAAATCCTCTACCATTTTTGGAAATCGATGATAAAGATACCTGACATGGAATAAGATTCGAGCTGTAGTTTGATATTTCTATATTGGCTAAACATACATCTTCACTCGTAACATCATTTAAATCAGATGAATTAGGTAAAGGTCTTTTTTTTATTGATGTTGCTAACTTGCCAGTCACGTTTATTGCTTCTCCAAAAAACCAATTCAACATATCGAATGCATGAGTACCCAAGGCGCCAATAACTCCTCCACCCTTTTCTTCCAATGAATACCAATTCCAGGATCTTTTGGGATCGGATCTACTGCCCATTAACCAATCTAATTTGACTAAATATATATCTCCTAAGATGTTTTCATCAATAAGTTTTTTTGTCTGAAGGAAAAGAGGTACTGCTCTATATTCAAAATCAACACATACGCTTAAATTATTAATCAAAGATATTCTCTGAAGCTCTTCAATTTCTGTAGAGGATATTGAAACGGGTTTTTCTAGAAGCAAATTTTTATTGTTCTCGAGGGCACTTTTGGCTAATTTAAATCTTGATTCAGGAGGGGTAGCAATAATAATTCCATCAATTTTGGGAGATTTAATTAAGTCATCCCAATCATGAAAAAAATCTAAGCCCGTTTCTTTTTCTAATATCGATTTTTGTTTTTTATCGTAATGATAAATAGCTACAGGAGTTAAGTAATCAGACTCTTTTAATGCCTCTAAATGAACTTTTTTACCAAATCCTAGTCCAGCGATTGCTATTTTTAATTTTTTATTTTTAGAATTCATTCTTATCTATTAATAAACTCTGAACAGCTATTTTCAATAACAATATCTATGAGTTCATCATTATTAGAAGTTTGCCATTTTGCATTGAATTGAGGTATTCCATTTATGGAAGTATCTTTGAACTTTTTTTCATTGCAATTAATTCTCATTACATAAAGTGATAACTCACCATCATCATCAGAATTAGTTGGATTTTTAAAGAACTTTGTTAAGACACTTATTTCACCATTCTGAAGCGGCTTAATACTACCTTTATCAAGCCATTCTTTTCCTTCATTATTCTCTTTTAGTAAGACCCAGTCTACATTTCCTATTCCATAAGAATACGGAGCAAAATTTAAAATAAAAAATAAAAGGCTTAAAGAAAAATAAAAGAAATTTGAAATAATTCTCATTTTACATATTTGCTTTTACAAGTTCTTTTACACCATGAATTTTTAAAATTTTAATCAAAGTATCCTTGAGATCTTTCCTTTTAACTATTACATCAACAAAACCATGCTCAAGCAGATATTCAGCTGTTTGAAAATTATCGGGTAATTTTTCTCTTAATGTTTGTTCTATAACCCTTCTTCCCGCAAAACCAATAAGAGCTTTGGGTTCCGCCAAAATTAAATCACCTAACATTGCAAAGCTTGCTGTTACCCCTCCAGTGGTTGGATAAGTTAACAAAGGCATATAAAGAAGATTTTTTTCTTTATGTTTTTTTAGTGCTCCAGATATTTTTGCCATTTGCATGAGACTTAACATACCTTCCTGCATCCTTGCCCCTCCTGATGCGCAAACAATAAGAATTGGAAAATTTTCTAAAGTTGCTTTCTCAATTATCCTTGTAATTTTTTCACCAACTACTGAACCCATGGATCCTCCCATAAATCGAAAATCCATAACAGCTAATGCTAAAGGCATTGAATTTACAGAACAGATACCTGTTACGACTCCATCTCTTAAACCTGTGCCTGCTTGACTTTCTTTAATTCGATCAGCATACGCTCTTCTATCTTTAAAACCTAAAGGATCTGTAGGACTTAGTGAACTATCAAACTCCTCGAATGAATTTTTGTCAGCAATTATATTTATTCTTTCATCGCTATTAATCCTATTGTGGTGTCCACAATTACTACAAACATTGAAATTTGAAATGAGGTCTTTTCTATAGGCTACTTGCGAACATTCTGAACATTTAACCCACAAACCATCTCCCTCATCAGTATCTTGCGAAACTTTCCCAACAAATTGATCTTTACGCCTTGCGGCAAACCAGTCGATTAATGACACAACGTTTTCTGTTTTTACTATTTAAATCTAAATTAGGTACTTTTATCAAGAAAGATATATAAAAATTTGAAATCCTCTAGATTAAAAATTCTTTAAAGTTAAAAATATAATGATTTGAGTTGATAATCCAAAATTAGATATTATTTATTTTTCTCCTCAATCATTTTATGAATTATTGGAGTGAGAATTAGTTCCATTGCGAATCCCATTTTTCCTCCATTTACAACGATACTTGTTGGACTTGACATAAATGAATCGTTAATCATTCCAAGCAAGTATTGAAAATCAATACCCCATTTCTCTCTAGCACCTTTTCTGAAATGTATGATCACAAAGCTCTCATCAGGAGTTGGGATATTCCTGCATATGAAAGGATTAGAGGTGTCAATTGTGGGAATTCTTTGGAAATTAATATCGGTTTTGCTGAATTGTGGGCATATGTGATTTATATAATCAGGCATTCTTCTCAATATAGTATCCACAATAGTTTCCGCTGAGTAACCTCTTTCTGCGTTATCTCTATGGATTTTTTGAATCCACTCTAAATTTGTTATCGGAACAACACCAACAAGTAAATCAGCATAAGAGGCAACATTATATCCATCACCTTCTACCCCGCCATGCAAACCTTCATAAAAAAGTACATCTGTTCCCTCAGGAATATCTTCCCATGGAGTAAATTGTCCAGGTTCTAAGGATGTCCCAAGTCTTGTATTATGCTCTTCTGCTTCTTCAAGACTATGTAGATAATATCTTTTCTTTCCTCCTCCAGTTTCACCATAGATTTTAAAAAGTTCTTCTAGCTTGTCAAAAAGATTAGCCTCTGGACCAAAATGAGAGAAATTTTCACCTTTTGAAAGAGCGTCTGCCATAGCTTTTTTCATAGGCATTCTTTCAAATCTGTGGTAGCTATCACCTTCTACAACTGCAGGAACAATATCTTCTCTGGCAAAAATATGCTCAAAGGCTCTTTTTACTGTACTTGTTCCTGCGCCTGAAGATCCTGTTACAGCAACTACTGGATGACGTTTTGACATTTTTTAAAAACAATATGACATGATTCTGACAGGTCATATGCCAACTTTATGTTTTAATTAAAAATAATTTTTTATTTATTAATTCTTTTTTAGATTTCATCCATTATTTTGTCTCCGATTTCACTGCAAGATAAAACTTCAGAAGACCTATCAGCTAAATCTGCTGTTCTAAATCCATTTGATAAAACTTTATCAATGGCAGTTTCCAAATTTTCTGCGGCTTTTTCTTCATTTAATCCGATTTTTAACATCATGGAAGCAGATAAAAGCATTGCTATAGGATTTGCTATGTTTTTACCTGCTATATCAGGAGCCGAACCATGAACAGGTTCAAAAACTCCTGGACCATTATTGTTTAGAGAAGCAGATGGAAGCATACCAATAGAACCAGTTAACATTGCTGCTAAGTCGCTTAAAATATCTCCAAATAAATTACTTGTTAAAATTACATCAAATTGACCAGGATCTCTAACTAATTGCATCGCTGCATTATCAACGTACATATTGCTTAGAGATATATTTTTATCTTTTGAAGTGATATTTAAAACTGTATCTCTCCACAATTGACTAACCTCGAGAACATTTGATTTATCAACAGAACATATTTTTTTATTTCTTTGGTTAGCAATTTTTATTGCTATTTCAGTTATTCTTTCTATTTCGGCAGAATCATAAACCATCGTATTGAAAGCTTTTGGGATTTTTGTATTTGTTATATGTCCTCTTGGTTTACCAAAATAAATTCCCCCTATTAATTCTCTTACGACAATAAGATCTACATGCTCAACGATTTCTTTTTTTAATGTACTTGAATCTAATAGAGATTTTCTTATTTTGACAGGCCTGATATTAGCGAAAAGGTTTAGGGCAGATCTTAACTTTAGTAACCCACTTTCTGGCCTTAATTCTCTTTGAAGAGAGTCATATTTAATATCTCCAACACATGCTAAAAGTACAGCATCACTTTTTTTGCATTGATCTAGTGTCTCATCTGGAGCAGGAGTCCCATATTTTTCATAAGCTATCCCTCCAAATAATTTCTCAATAATCTCAATATCGAAATTATGATTTTTTGAAAGCTTTTTTAAAACTTTTTTTGAAACTTCTGAAATCTCTGGCCCAATTCCGTCTCCTGACAATAAAACAATCTTATATTTCTTCATTTAAATTTTTGTTTAATAGAACAATAAATTATTGCTTGTCTAATTGTCTAAGTTTTTTTGCTAATTCTGGTAATTTTTTAAAAATACTTGAACTCCTTAGCCATGATTTATTTTCCATCGCGGGGAAACCACTAATTATCTTGCCATCTTCTATGTCACAATGAATTCCGCATTTTGAACTCGCAATTACATTATTCCCAACTTTTACTCTATTATTGACTCCTACTTGCCCTGCTAAAATAACACCATCTCCAATAATCGCTCCTCCAGCGATACCAACTTGAGCTGCAAAGGCACAATTCTTTCCAATTTTAACTCCATGGCCTATTTGTATTAAATTATCCAACTTTGTTCCCTCATCAATAAAAGTAAATCCAACTGCGGGTCTATCAATACAACAACTCGTTCCAATTTCTACAAAACTCATTATTTTTACACCACCTTTTTGAGGCATCTTTACCCATTTGCCCTTCTTAGGAATAAAACCAAATCCCTCTGATCCAATAACAGTATTTGAATTAATTACACAATTATTTTTTAAAGTGGTATTTTCGTAAATAACACAATTTGGATGAATTATATTATTATTTCCTATTCGAACATTGCCTAAAATAGATGCTCCAGGAAGGATAAGATTATTGTCACCAATTACAGTATTTTCTCCAATATAGACATTTGGTCCAATATGGCAATCTGCACCAATTATTGATGTTTTATCAATAACCGCTGAAACGTGAATTCCTGGTTTGAAATTGATAGTTTTATATAAACAATCCAATACTTCTGCAAATGCAATTCTTGGATTTTCAACGATAATATTTGATATATTAAGTTTTTTTAGGGCACTAATGATTTCATCGTTGTTAGTAGTTATTATTGCTGATGCTTTAGTTTGATCTAATTTTTCTTTAAGGATATTATTTTCTTCTAAAAAAGATATTTGATGTTTAATTGCAGTATCTAATGATGCAGCATCATTTATATATAAATCTTCAAAAATATTGGCACTAATAAAATTTGAATTTCCTTTTTTTATTAGATCAACTAAATCACTTAAAAGCATTTTTCAGTTTTAATTTTTCTAAGAGAGAGCGAGAACATCTCTGTGAACGACAATTATCGAGGAGTTGGTATTTTCTTTATTATTTAAGATACTTCTTAATTTGTCGCTGCTTATTGATACTAAACCTTTTGCAACTTCTTTATCATTTATATTTACGATTTTAACTGCCTGATTAATCGTAAAGTTTCCTTCTACATCCTTAACACCAACAGCTAAAAGTGAGGCACCTTTTTTTTTAATTGCAAAGGAAGCGCCATCATCTAAAGTAATTTTCCCTACTGTTTGAATTGCATGTGAAAGCCAACTTTTTTTGTTTCCTATAGGTTTTTTTACTGGATAAAATAAAGTTCCAATTTTATTATCATTAAAAATTTCAATTAAGTTTTTTTTATTAGTTCCATCAACTAGTTGGACTTCAACTCCTCCTTTTGTTGCTATTTCTGCAGAAATTAATTTTGTAGAAATTCCTCCTGTTCCCCATTCATTATTTGAGTTTTGGATATTTTTATCTTTAATTTCTTTTAATTCACTATTATGAACTTCTTTAATAGGTTGCGCATCTTTATTATTACGTGGATCTTTTGAGTATAGATTTTCAATATCGGTTAATAAAATAAGTTTGTTAGCATTTATAGCTAAGGCAACTAAAGCAGAGAGGGTATCATTATCTCCATATTTAAGCTCTTCATTTGCTACTGTATCATTTTCATTTACTATTGGAATAACATTCAAATCGATTAATCTTTTTAAAGTTTTAGAAGCATTATTAAAGGATTCTCTTGAATTGAAATCAGCTTTAGTAATTAAAATCTGAGCAATATTAAGACCTAATTTATTAAATACTTTATCGTATAAGGACATTAAATTAACTTGACCTACTGCAGCAGTAGCTTGAAGAGTACTTAAATCATTTGGTCTCGTTTTAATATTTAATTTTTGGCAACCTAATCCAACGGCTCCACTAGTTACTAGAATTAATTTGTTTCCTTTTGAAAGAAAACTTGTAAAGGATCTAGAAAGGGTTTCAATAACTTCTTCTGTAGATGTTTGTTCTGACCCTCTTAAAATACTAGTACCAATTTTTATAACCCAAGTTTTCATTTTATAAAATGAGAGATTAATTTTTCTATTGTCAAAGTTAAATTAAATTTTATAGGTAAGCCATCTCTATTTAATCGCTTTACTAATATTGTTTTTATATTGCATCTGTTCCCAACAATCATATCAGTAAAAATTCTGTCGCCAATAATGGCTATATTTTTTGGCTCTCTGCCAATTTCTTTCATGGCAGACAAAGTTACTTTTTTTCTTGGTTTTGATGCATTGTGTTTGTATCTTAAATTTAATTCTTTCGCTATTTTTGCGATTCTTTTTTTTGATGGATTATTACTTATTAAATATAAGGAGAAAAGTTTTTTTGATTCTATGATCCAATTTTTCACCTCTTTTGAGATCATATTCGATTTTCTATTTACTAGAGTCCCATCCACGTCTAGTAATAAAGAATTAATTCCTTTTTTTTGCAATTCAGATTGAGAAATCATATATATTGGTAATTTTGAATCCCAATTAACTTTTAGGATAGATCTCATTTAATTTAAGAACTACTTTTTTCAAGCTCAGTTTCAATCAAAGGTTGAATTTTATCGAACTCATCATCTTCAACTAATAAGGCAACTTTGTCTTTTAATTTACCCACAATAAAAAAAGGATCTAGTGGAATATATAAGCCATATTCTTGGTCAAAAAGATTAAAGTTAACGAGCAATTCATAACTCTCACTATCATCATCGACGTAATCTTCTTCTAATTCATCGTAAATTGGTTCTTCAAGTTCTCCTGATACTGTTAATGTAACTGCCGATCTGATAAGTCTTAAATCATGTTCTTGAAGAACTGCTTCAGCATTTTTTAGTATTTGTTCATTTTTATCTATTTTCTCAATTAGTTCAGGTTCATCTTTTTCATTTATCTTAAAAAGACTTACTGGAGTATCAACTGGTGTTAATAATGCATATTCTTGGCCTTCAACATTTACTAATTGTTCAAGATAACAAAATAGCTCATTTCCATTTGAGTCATTTAATATAAGAGTCTGTGCATCATAATTATCATTTGAGTTGGCTTCTTTCATTTAAAAATTATCTAACCTTTTTAATACTAATATTTTATCTGACGTTTACCAGCTATTTCTTCTAATTCAGGACCCTCTTCGATCCATTGCTCAAGTATTATTTTTGCTGAAAAACTATCAATCAATCCGGATTTATCTTTTTTTATTCCAAATCTATCTGAAGATTCCCAAGTTGAACTATGTTCGTTGACGTAAGAGAAAGGAAGCTTTAATTCATTTGAAAGTAATTGACCGTAATTTTTACAGTCAAAAGCTTGAGTGGTCATTTGACCTTCCTCATCTAGTGGAATACCCACAATAAACCCAGTCAAATTAAATTTATTTATATAGTTTCTAATAATTTTAATCTCTTGATTATTCTCAAACCGTTTTACTGCTGGAAGTATATTTGATGTTATGCATAGGGGATCACAATAAGCTAATCCTATTCTTTTGGTACCTATATCCAAACTCAAAATTGACTTGGGTTTGGGTTTGCAAAATTTCACTTTGTTTTTAATGGAAAAGGCGTTGGATATGGATTACCTTTTGGACTTAATTTTTCAAAGATTGATTCCAAAGATTGATTTATTATATTTACTTGTTTGGCTTCATTCTTAACTATTGTGTTCCTGATAAGAATTATTTCTTGATTTTTTTCTTTGAGATTACATTCTTCGAGAAAAAAGTTTAATTGAGAATTTTCTTTATAGGTTTTCAAATATGAAACAGGTGATTTTTCAAAAAATCTTTTTATAAATTCTTTTAAAATAGAATTGAATCTTTTATCCCAATATCTACTTATAGTTAAAGTGTAAATTTCTTCGTTTTGATAATTTATATCTTTTAAAATTGTACATAAAACTGAATTATCATATATTAAGGCACCACTTTTAGATTTATTTCTTTTAAGAATATCGTCTTGATCAAAATCTAAAATATTTCTTATTAAAGAAGATTGATTTGATCTTATGAAATTCACTATCTTTAATATATTTTGTTTATTAATGTTTTGGAATTCATTAATTAATGCATAGGCATTGGTATTTTGCTGCATAGATTTATTTAGATCAGTGCCATCCCAAAGGATTATTTCTCCTAGAGGCTGAAAACCTAATTCTCTTGAAGTTGATATGAGGTCAACATTATTTATATCAGCGTTAATTATCCAACTTGAAGTTTTGATGTCTTTTATTGAGATAGATTTTTTTATTAATCCTAAAGTTAATTGCTTATCTGTTAAAGAACACTTGTTGTTAATCAAATTGGGCTTAGATATTTTTAAGCAAGTTTCTTTTTTGTTTAAAGGAAAAATATTCAAATAGCCAATAATTTCGTTTCCAAATATAGCAATTATGCATTTTTTTTTATTTTTCTTAAGATTATTTAAAAAAATTTTTAAGTCATCGAAGGTATTTACAATAGCCATCTTTAAAAACCAATTATTCAATTCCTTATTTTTAATATCTAATAAAAGGTTAATGTGCCTTATATGGAGTTCTTCAAAAGTTACTACCATTCCTTTTTTAGATTGAAAAGAATGAGAGGTATCTTTTTTCATTTACTTTTTTTCTCTTATTAATACTATAGGGGTTTTTTCATCTCCATTGCCAGCTGGATTAGATATTAAGTTCCTTTTGAGTATTTTATTTACTGTTTTATTTGAACTAGCTAAGACTTTTACACCTCCAAGATCATTAACATCGACAACAGCAACATCTATATTCAGATGGTTAGAGACCTCCCTACAAAATAAATCCGCATTGAGAGGACCCATGACTATACTCTTGTCGTAAGGTGTAATTGTACCGCTTATATCATCAATGAGAGATGATTCTGAACCAGTTAACCTATAAAACATACCCTTAATACCAATTAATTTGAAGATAAATCCTACGAATAGTGCAAAGGTTATTCTTGTGACTCCGATTCTATTTATTAATAGTTGCATGCCGCAAGCTGTTGCTAGACTACTTGTAGGGTGAAAAAAATAACATAAAGCTTTCGAAAATAAACTATATTCTAAATTTTTAGGGGAAATATATCTATTTTGCATAATCGCTAGCGGACTCTCACCGATTGTTAAAATATCATTTTTTTCTACAATTCCTTTACAGTACTCAATCACAGTATTTACTGGGTTATCAAAGCAACCAAGTAAATCAGTTTTAATAGCAAAAGCTTTATATTTATTACTTAAAGAAATTTCAAAAACTTCTTTCGGCCTTTGTTTTTGACCATCTAAATTAATTAAAAAACAATCCTTATTATTTGTAATACCAAAATGTCCATAGTTCTCCCAAAATACTTTTAACCATAAATATTTTATTTTTTTTCTAAAATTTTTATTGCTAAATTTATATATGATTCTTACAAATAATTCTGAATTTGACTTGATAATTGTTGTTGGCCAATAATTATTCAAATTCTTAATTTTATTATTTTCATATATAAAAATATCTTCTTGATAATTAAAATTTTGGCAATATTCGTTACCTTTATTTTTAAAAAAATCTAATTCAAAATTTACATTAGATACCATTGTCTCTTTGGTTTTACTTTTATTAGTTATTTTTAAATCAATAATTAATTCGTTCAAACCATCCTTTTTTTTGATTTTGTAATTTACAGGTATCAGATTTAACTTTGATTTGGGTGAGTTTTTAATATATAAATCTGAAAGAATTAAAAAAATTAATAGAACTAAGAGGATATTTATTAATATCATTTTTTAATTAATTTTTGTTGTTATCTTTTTTTCTGAAATGATACTGTTGTATTCATTAAAACTTTCTACAGAAAATGTAGTATCTTCTATATTAATTCCTTTAAGTTCTCCTATAACTTTGTTTAATTCATCGATATTTACCATTCCATTTTGATCATATTTAACTTCACCATCACTATTTAAAATAATGGTTTGTGGAATTAATCCGTTCCAATAATAATTAGGTTCATTTCTAAGATCAGACTTTTCTTTATCCTGTAATTCATCAGTTGTTAGAGCAATGATATCTATATTATTTCTCCATATCAAATCTAAACCAGATATTATCGGAGCCATAGCTTTACTATCTGAGCTATCGTCAAGATAAAAAAATAAAACTGCGACTCTTTTATTTTTTAATGATTCCTGAAGAGTTGTCTGGGGAGGTACTATAGCCCCATTTCCTGCGTAAATAGGAAAGATATTACCATCATAACTATCAGAATCTCTTGAGGCATTTGCTTTATATGGACTTAAGAAAATTAATGCTATTAGGATCCATTGAATTATTTTCATTAAAGTTTAAAAACTTACTTTGAACTTGATCTTCCTAATCCTTGAAGGATTCCTTTACCCACTAAACCGATAGCTTTGCCAACGACCTTTGTAAGGAAAGTTACGAAAAGATTACCGATATACTTTACAGCAACTTCTAACTGCGGTGCTAAGGCATCTCTTATCTCAACTAACAATGTAACTTGTTTTTGTAGCCATTCTAGATTCTCTAATTCTTTCTCCCTATTTTCATTTTTAAAGTAACGGGTAAATTTTTTATCGATAATATCAATATATTCTCGTTTACTCTCATACAAGTAGATAGGCATATAAATATAGTCATGCCAGCGATTGTAGTTATTAATATTATTTCTAAATCTTTCAAAATTTCTTGTCGATTGCAATTCGGGATTTATAAGTACAGTTCTTAATTCAGGCCAAGAAGAACAAATATTAAAGATTTCAGAAGCTAATAAATTACAGTTCCTTATTGTCCAATTTGAAATTATATTTTCAAGGATCAAAAAAGATTCTGTTTCATATAGAGGGAGTAATTTCCCATCATAATCAAGAGCTTCATTTTTGATAATTGGCTCAATAAATATTATTGATTCATGTGATTCTCTATCTATCTCTTCGCAACTTACCTCACTATAAATAAAATCATTTACTGAAATAGATTCGCCTTCTTTTTTTAATCGAAAATAGCTTTCTGCGATATTTGAAATTGTATTAACCTTAAGTTCTTTTATAAGAGAATTTAAATCATCTTTAAAATCTTTCTCCTTATAGTTTTCCTTAATATTTTTTACTAAATTATTTAACTCATCTAACATTTTGCAAATTAATCGTGAAATAAATTCTTTCTTTATCCCAGAAAGAATTATTGATGAATTATTAAATTCAACCTGTAAGTTATTTGAGCTATACCTTTCTTTTAGTCTATTTAAAATTAAATTCCAAATTTCTGTAGTGTTTTTATCTTTAATGAATACGGTGTTCTTATTTTCAAGATTAATTTTATTTTCAGTGTAAACTGCCTCTGTATAAAGTTCTAGTGAGTTTCCCCATAAGAAAATTAGAAATGATTTTGCAGTAATAAGTTCTCTTAATCTTCCTTTTAAAATGAATTTATAAAATTCTGGTGTTGAATCGGAGTTGACATATTTGAATATATGATTAATTTCAGAATCTATTTGTTTAAGACCTGAAGTTAGAATTTTTTGACTAAAAGAGAGAGGCTTATTTTTATTTAATTGAACTCGGGAATTATTTTCAATATCAAATACCCTTCCTCCATTTAAAATGGTATCAATAGATTCAAGAACTTTTTCTGCACTGGGATTTAAAAGAAAACCTTCAGCATTTAATGATATAGGGGTATTTGCTTCATAAACAAATTCGCCAGAGAGAATTATGAGAAACTTTGACTCATCATATCTTTCTCTTAATTTTAATAATTCTAACCTTATAAGATCTTCTGATTGGAAATTAAGAACATTCCATATAACCAAATCGGGAGTTTTATCACCTGTTCCATTATTAAAATTAATATCTAAATTTTGGTCTAGTGATGTTAATTTAAGCGATAAAGATTCTGCTATTAAGCTTGGAGCAATAATCAATATCGATTTTTTTGAAATTAATTCCAAGACTAGATTTCTTATCTCTTATACAAAATTAACTAACAATTACTTCAAATACCAGCCTTAAATCAATTTTTATACTCTTTTATGCGTAGTAATTTCTGTTTAAATCAAAGTCATTTAATCTTTCAGATGACAATACATTATTAGCTTCTTTAATAGTGAATTTATTTTCATATAGAGCTTTACCTACAATTACTCCAAAGAGTCCAGAATTTTCAAATTTTAATAACGATAATAAATCAGAAATTGAACCAACTCCTCCTGAGGCTATTACTGGAATATCTGTAATTTCAAGTAAGTCATTAATGAATTCTTCATTTGTTCCCTCTAACGTCCCATCTGTATTTATATCTGTAACAATAAAACTTGCGATCTTAAATGAAGAAAACTCCTTTACTAAATCTGTGGCTAAAATATTAGATTGCTCAAGCCAACCCCTCGTACTGACTTTTCCATCTTTTGCATCTATCCCAACAATTATCCTTCCAGGAAATTTATTTGATAGGTCTTTAACTAATTCTTTATTTTCTATTGCAGAGGTTCCCATGATAACTTTCTCAATACCATAAGAAAATAATTGTTCTATCCTTTCTTGGGACCTTATCCCTCCACCGATTTGAATTGGTATGTTAACTGTTTTTGCAATCTTTTTTATTGACTTATCGTTTGTTGGAGTTCCAGTTTTTGCAGCATCCAAATCAACTATATGTATATATTTTGCTCCTTCGCTTTCCCAAAATTTAGCCTGCTCGTGTGGCTCTTTTGTGAAGTCTTTTCTTTTATTAAAGTCGCCCTTAAAAAGCCTTACACACTTACCATTCATTAAATCAATTGCTGGTATTAGTTCCATAGAATCATCCTTTTCATAAATTACTTATTAGTAGTACTATTCAATATGTAATTCTATTAAAGATTACTACTTAAGTTAAATATTTTTTGAATATGAAAATTCTTGTAATGGGTGGCACTAGATTTGTTGGCAAATCTTTGGTAGGAAAGTTATTAAGTCAGAATCACGATATTGATATTTTTACGAGAGGTAATAAAGATAATCCTGCAAAAACAAATTTAATTAAGGGTGATAGGAATAAATTAGAAAGTATAGTTAAGTTAAAAAATAAAAAGTATGATGTTGTTTATGATATTTCTGGAAGAGAATTAGAACAAACTAAAATCCTTATAGGTAATTTAGATAACTCTTTCCAGAGATATATATATGTCAGCTCTGCAGGTGTTTATAAAGATAATTGTGAACTACCTTTATCCGAAGTTGATCCAATTGATCCAAATAGTAGGCACAAAGGAAAGTTTGAGACAGAAAAATGGTTGATAAATCAAAAAATTCCTTTTACAAGTTTTAGGCCTACTTATATTTATGGACCAGGAAATTATAATAAAATTGAAAATTGGTTTTTTGAAAGGTTATTTACTAAAAAATCTATACCAATCCCTGGTGATGGGTCTTTAATTACTCAGCTAGGCCATGTTTCAGATTTAACTGATGTAATGATTAGATGCATGAATTTTGAAAATTCTAAAAATAATATTTACAACTGTTCAGGTGAAAAAGGAGTAACAATAAAGGGTTTAATTTATTTCTGTGCAAATGTTCTTGGATTAAACCAAAATGAAATTTCTTTAAGAACATTTGATTATCAAAAATTAGATCCTAAATCTAGAAAGGGATTCCCAATTAGATTAAATCATTATCAGACTGA
Organism: uncultured Prochlorococcus sp.; assembly: GCA_902535175.1. Classification (GTDB taxonomy): domain Bacteria; phylum Cyanobacteriota; class Cyanobacteriia; order PCC-6307; family Cyanobiaceae; genus Prochlorococcus_A. The sequence continues at coordinate 26,246 of CACASR010000002.1, read as the reverse complement.
TATCTCTAAGATAAAAAGTGACCTAAAGTGGATGCCAACCTTTGATTTACTTAATGGTTTAAAGGATAGTTTTCTAAAAGATTTTAATAATAAAAAGAGTGAGGAGTTTGATGAAGATTCAGATGGTATCCTTTTCAATTCTTAAATAGCCTAATAAAGTTACAAAAGTCAGGGTGAATCCTAACCAATAAAAAATTAAAGCCAAATTATTTAATAAGTTTATTTTTAGTGGTGTAAAGAAGGTGATTACTGAAATAAAAAAGAAAAATGTTTTAAATTTCCCTAAAATAGATGCTGGCAAACCGTCTTTTGTCGAGTTTCTCAGGCTAGAGATAATTAATTCTCTAAATAAAATTAATGACAAAGACCAGAAGGGTATAAAATTATTTTTACAAAGGAAGGTTAAAGGAATTAAATAGAATACTTTATCGCTTAAGGGATCAAGAATCGCTCCTAATCGGGTTTTAAGATTAAATTTCCTTGCAATTAACCCGTCAAAATAATCAGTTATACCTCCAACAATAATCAATATAAAAACATAGAGAGGCTTGTTAATTTCTAAAAAAAGTATTAATGGAAATACAAGGAAAAGGCGAGATATCGATAATAAGTTGGGAATATTCAATGCCAAATTTTTGAGATTTTTTCTTAATAACAAATTAGTTTTTGTATATAAAAAATATATTACACTCTCAACAAGCTTAAATTTTTAGTAAGAATTTTAAATGTTTTTTAGTGCTAAATTCTAAAATTTAATTTAAATCTGAATCCTAAATATTATAAACTCAACTTCTTTTTATGATTGATGACGTTTTATATTAAAAAAATTATTCCTTATATCTAATGCAGCCTCATAGCCTAAAGCTATCTCCAGAATCTGATTTGATAAATTCAATTAAAGAGTATTCTTTATCGAATAATTTATACGGGTATATTTCTGGAGTGGTTGGTAATCTTAGAACAGTTTGTATTCAATGCCCAGGAAATCAAGAGATAAATAAATTTGAGGGAAATCTAGAGATAGTTTCTTTAAATGGACATTTTAATAAAGGAGATGTTCATTTACATTTGAGTTTTGCAGATGAGGGATGTAATGTCTTTGGCGGGCATCTTGAGGAGGGATGTATTGTAAAAAAAGGTACCGATATATTATTACTTTCTGTTGAACAAAAAATTATTAATATCTCAAGTAATTATTTATTAAAAAATGAATCACGTGTAAAAGCATATATTTTAAAGGATTGTCCTTGGTCTAAAAGAGCAATTAGGTTGCTTAATTCTTTATCTATCCCTCATTCAGTTACTTTAATAGATAATGATGAGAGCTTTCAAAAAATAATGGCTCAAAGTAACCATAATACTTTCCCTCAAATATTTTTAGATAATAAGTTTTTTGGAGGATATGATGAACTTTCAGAACAAGCAAAATTGGATAACTTAATTTCATTTAAGTAATCTGAATTTTTTAACTATCACGATTAGTAAGTTTTTCAGCAACTAATTCGTCTTCTAACTGCTTTATTAATCTTGATACAAGACTTTGAAATTCTGGTTGACAACCTTTAAATGCAGCTTTATGTCTTATTGGCTCATTTCTAGTTCTTAAATCAGTAAGCATTAATTGTAATGCGTCAATTTTGGGATTTATTTTCATAGTTTTAATTTATATACTTACATCTTTTAAATCATTTGCATAGCTTTTTTAAAGGATATCTTTTTATTATCATTCGAACTCGTAACTTCTATTAATTTATTTATAGATTCCTTATTTTTTAAAGAATCTATACAACATTGCGCAACTAATCTTCTTGGGATTGATCCACTAATTTGTGTATCCTCCTTTGAATAATTTATATTTTCTGATTTAATATCCTCATTTTCCTTTAATCCTCCGGGTCTAATGATAGTCCACTCGAAATTTGAATTTCGTAGAAAGTTTTCACCTAATTTCTTCCAAATAAGGATTAAACCAAATAAGTTCAATGGGTGAAATAATTTACCAGTACAAAGGGAACTGACTAAAATAACTCTTTTAATACCAACTCTTTTGCAACTCTCTAATTGCCTGTATACACCTAATGCATCAACTTTTGCAGGACCAGTTAAATCTAATGATGCTCTCGCTCCAGTCGCAATTACCAAAGCATCAATATCTTTTAAAGCTTTATCAAGTTCTTCTTTTTTGTCTAATGAAACCCTAATTGTTTCTAAACTCTCTAGTCCTGCTGTGACTTTTGAGTTCTTTCTAATGATTTGCCTTACTTTGTATCCTTTCTTAACTGCTTCTTCGGAAATTCTATAACCTGTTTTCCCCGATGCACCAGTAATTGCTATTTTCATAATTAAAAAACTTATTTAGGTATTATATAAATTTCTTAAGGCTTTTTACATATAAATTTCTTTTTTCTTTTGGGATAAAGAGTGCGACACAAAAAACATTTTGTTCCATCACATCCTCTTGCTGTGCAGTATTCTCTGCCATAAAAAATTATTTGCAAATGTAAGGTATTCCAATCATTAATAGGAAATATTTTTTTCAGATCTTTTTCTGTTTGAATTACGCTATCTCCATTTGATAGACCCCATCTTTGTGACAACCTGTGTATGTGAGTATCGACAGGGAATGAGGGAATTTTAAACACTTGAGACATTACAACTGATGCTGTTTTATGACCAACCCCTGGAAGAGATTCAAGCTTCTCAAATGAATCTGGGACCGTACCATTATGCTTCTCAATCAATAGTTTAGATAAGTTATAAATGTTCTTTGATTTTTGATTAGATAGACCTAAAAATTTTATGTATTCGTAAATGCCATTAATACCTAGCTTCATCATCTTTTCTGGATTATCTGCAACCTTAAATAAGCTTTTTGTTAATTCATTAACTTTCTTATCTGTTGATTGAGCACTTAAAACTACAGCGACTAGGAGAGTATATGCATTTGTATGATCAAGGGGTATTGGAGGCGATGGATATAGCTTTTTGAGTTCCTTGCGTATTATTTCTGCTCTTTCAGACTTTCTCATTAAATTTGAAAATTAAATGGTGTATAAAATTATACAAGGGATATTTTAGGTGAATATTTTCTGCTAATTTAATATATTTGAATAAGAAAAGCTTAGTGAAAAATGATGCGTTAATAATTGATGATTTGCATCATAAATATGATAAGCGAGAATGTTCAAATTGGATATTAAACGAAATTAACCTGAAAATTGAAAATGGCGAATTGTTAGGGTTGCTTGGTCCTTCTGGTTGCGGAAAAACTACTCTTTTAAGATTAATTGCGGGGTTCGAATATCCCTCTAAAGGGAGGATCTCTCTAAATGATAAGGAAATTTCAAGTAGGAAAAAAATTCTTAGTCCTGAGAAAAGAAATATTGGTATGGTTTTTCAAGACTATGCACTTTTCCCTCACTTAACTGTTTTGGAAAATGTAATTTTTGGTTTGAAAAACAAAAAAGACAGATCTAGAGTTGATTATTTATTAAATGTTGTTGGTCTTGATAGTTTTGTTGGAAGGTACCCACATGAACTGTCTGGAGGCCAAAAACAAAGACTTGCTATTGCTAGAGCTCTTGCTCCAGGTACAAATTTTATTTTATTAGATGAACCTTTTTGTAGTCTTGATATGCATGTCAAACTAAAATTGAGAAGTGAACTCCCTAATATCCTGAAAGGTTGTAATGCAAGCGGATTGATGGTTACTCATGATCCTGAAGAAGCGATGTCAATTTGCGATAAGGTTGCCGTTATGAATGATGGAAAAATACATCAAATTGATACGCCAATTAACCTTCTAAATAATCCCAAGACTATATTTGTTAGTAGTTTTATTTTGGGCAATAATATTATTAATCTCAAAAAAAATGGTAATTCATATATTTCTTGTTTAGGTGAAATAAATTGTTCAGAGTATTTGAAAAATACAGGTGTTAAAAGTATGTCAATTTCGCCTAAATTTATTTCAATTAAAAGATCAGAATCTGGTGATGCGGTTGTTAAATCTAAAGAATTTCTTGGAGAATTTCTTATATATAAAGTATCTATTAACGGAAACATATTAAGGGTTAGAACTGATATTAATAATCTCCTTAATAATGGCGATAAATGTGCTCTTTCTATTAACAAAAATAGTTATTATTTTTTATATCCTGGAGCATATAAGGAATATATATAGACTTTTTTTATAGGCAATTACACTTGCCCCCCTTCCAATTAGAGCATTTTTTCTTTTTACATTTCTTTTTTTTACTGTTATATATTTTATTAGTTAATAGCAGTTCAGAAAATCTGTACTGTAAATTCATTTATAGTATTGAGACTGATTTTCATTATCATATTATTTAATTTAATTTAAAGGATTAATTAATTACTAATTTATACAAAATGTTGTATTATTTAATTAGTTTCTTATATGGCTATGAAAGAAAATAATCTAAAGTTAAAGAAATTAATTAATTTTGGTCCATCTGGAAGAGCTGTCGCACAGCCAATTGACAAAAGTTTATTGGATAATATTTTTGAACATTTAACAATGGAAAGATATGCCAATGTTCAATATTTTTCTATATACCTCTGGTTTCAAGAACGTGATTTAAATGGATTTGCTTCTCATTTTCTAAATGAATCAAAAGGTGAAATGGAACATACTCAGAAATTTGCAGATTACTTAATCGCAAGAGGACAAAGCGTAAAATTAGATGAAATTCCTGCACCAGTTCAAGCATGGGATTCAATAGAGGATCTGATTTCTTATTCTTTCAACATGGAGGCTGATTTAACTTCATCTCTGCAACAACTTTATTCTATTTCAGAAAGAATTTCAGATACAAGAACTAACGTATTTTTAGATCCAATCATTGAGGCTCAAACTAAATCAGAAGATGAATTTGCAAACATACTGGGTAAAGTAAAGTTTGCTTCTAATCAACCTTCTGCAATCTTATTGATAGATAGTGATTTAAAGAAAAAATAGATTACTTTCAAATTTATTTTCATTCAATGTTCTTTTCGTTATTTCAACAAGTAAATTAGAAAAGTTAATATTCTCAGTATTGTTTTTATTTAAGAGCTCTGCTATTTTGTAGATTTCATTAACTCTTTTAAAGAGATTTTTGTTTTCAGAAAATAACCTTTCCTTCAATGCTTTATTTTCTGTAGATTTGTAGGATTGCTTGATATTTCTGAGTCTATTTGATAAAACTTCAACTTCCATTAACAAGTTGTTAGTAAGTGATTGTGATTCCTTCATATTTTTAAAGCGGCGATGTTTCAATAAAAGAAGGAGCAACACTAACTGTTTGGGTTCCAATAGGAGCTATTAATAACTCGGATGATCTTAATTTAGAAATTAGTCTTGTTGATGTTACTCGTGTAGAACCGATTAATTCACCAATCCTTTCATGAGTAAGCCTAAAAGGTAACTCACACCATTGACCACATCTTCTACCTAGACGATTTACTAGTATTGAAAACAACGCTTGTAATCGCTGTTCTGCATTTCCTAAGTGTCTAATCCTAAGGAGTTGCAAAGTCCATTCATTTACTGCATCGAAACCAATATTCTCATCAATATTTACATTGCTGTGAAAAGACAAATCTGTTAGTGCTTCTACACAGACACCTTCGCTACATAAAAGGTCTGTTCTTAATTGATCTCCTGATTGTAAAAATGCCAGTGTCATACCTTCAGTTTCTTCACATGGACAATAAACTCTTGCAATTCCACTTTCAACTTCTAGGCATGTACCTTTTGGTCTTGATGATGGGTCTATTAATACGGATTGTCCAGTTATTATCCTTACTGATTTTGACGGAGATTCTCCATAACTATGGAAATTCATTTATTTAAATATGATAATGAGAATTATTATCAATTATGCACTAAAAAATTCCTTATTGCAATAGATTCTCATTATCATCACATTTCTGAAGTTTTTCTTTACAAAGTATTTATGAATATAATTTAGGTAGAATTTCTATAAATTTTATTTTAAATGAGCGTTAATAGAGTTTGCTTTAATTGTGGAAGTTCTTCATTCGTCTCAGACCGATCTTTAGGAGGTAAGATTGTATGTTCTAAATGTGGATCTTCTTCATTTAAAAATAAATCCTCCTCATTTTTAAAAGGTAAAAAATTAGTATTTCTTGCTATTGCGATAGCTATTTTTATAATTGTTATTTAGATAATCTGTTTATATTCCAAAGTCCATTTTTTTTTGTTAACTCTACTTGAATATCAAATAACTTATTAAAATTTTCACTATTCATAACCTTATTTTGAACTCCATCAGCGATTATTTTACCATCTTTTAACATTATGACCCGGTCATAAATTTTGGTAATAGTTGAAATATCATGAGTGACGCATAAAATTTTTGTATTTAATTTTGATAATTCATTAACCTTATCAATTACAAAAAACTTTGATTTATAATCTAAATTTGCAATTGGTTCATCTAGGATTAAGATTTCCGGTTTTTTGATTAATGCCCTTGCAATGAGTGAAATTTGTTTTTCTCCATCTGATAAATATGAAAAATTCTTTTTAGATAAATTAGAAATATTCATTTTCTTCATGATTTTTTCCACCTTATAAGAATCTTTTTCAGATTTTTTTTGTACGTAACAATATCTTCCATATAGTCCACTTAAAATCAAATCAAAAACTTGTAAATTTGGATTTATTCTATTTTTTATATCATTATTTACAGTACTTATTTTATTTCTTAGTTCCCATAAATTTATAAGTTCTTTGTCAAAAATCTTCAGTTTCGATTCATTAGCTACTACTGGGTATATGTTTCTATTAATTATTTCAATTAGGGATGATTTACCTGAACCATTTGGTCCAATTAATATTACATTTTCTGAATACGATATCTTTAAATTTAAATCTTTAATTACTCTAAAGCCATTTTTAAAACAATTTATATTTTTTGCATCAAACCAAAATTTATTAAACACTAAAACTTATTACTCCAAAATATAATCAATTGAATCGAGCTTAAAATAAATATAAAGAGATAAAGCCAATTCAACCATGAAGGTCTATCTACTTTCTTCATAGATTATATTATTAACATAAAAAATATAAGCGGAGCTGCAAATCTTACAAATGTTTTTCTAATTATATCTATATTATTTGCAATTTCTAACTTCTTTATCTCAGGAGGATATTTCAATATAACTTTGTCATATACATCAAGATTTTGGGCTTTGTTAATATTTTTCCATGGTTCATCTTTATCTTCAGACTTTTTGTACCACTTCCAAAAATAATTTATTATCCTGTCTTCTCCCAATAATTTTATTTCATCCTTACTTATAAATCCCATATCGTGATTATATGTTTGTGTTTTTAAAATCATATAATCCTCATCGAATATTTTATAAAAAATCTTTCTTTGAGTCTCTTTAAATAATAAGAGATTATTAAGTAGTTTGTTTTGTAGAAATTTCCTGTAGTGTCTCACTATCACTCTTGCTTTGTTGTTTCCAAGAGGGATATGATCTAACACTTGTAAATATCTTGATGAAGAAGGATCACCTTTGTAAATTAATATCCTTCCTGGAGGTATGTACTTTATCCGAATAAATTCTTTTGTAGGGTCATTCTTGTAATAATAAATACTTTCAATGTATTTGGGATTAATATTAATTTTCTGGTTAAAACTAACTAATACGTTTTTATTCACATCTTTATCTGGGATTGTATCTCCATGAACCCAAAAGATATGAAGGATATCTAGGTGATTTTCAATAATCCTTGACCAATCACATTTGAAGTCGACTAATACTTCCTCAAAGACATAATCCTTATGTGAAAAACCATTTTCATATAATTCGTAGTTACTTATAGGGGTATCTTCACTTATATTATTTAAATCAGTCTCAGATTTTTTAGAAAAATATACAAAAATATATCCATTTTTTTCAGAAGTTTTGTATTGAGATAAATGAATTCTTTTGGCGTAGTTATCGTAGTTATTATCAACTATATGGCGACATGTTATTCTGTCGAGATTTTGGCAACTTCCTCCAGATGAAAATTTAGCTCCATGATACGGGCAGGTTATTACTCCATCTGATATTGTCCCTCCAAAAAAGGAGGCCCCTCTATGTGGACAAATATTTTTAATGCACCTAACGTTTTTATTTTCATCTCTATAAAGAACAAGAGGCTCATCGTAGAGTGAAAAATAATATAGTTTATTTTTTTTTAGTTCTTTAGAGGGACAAATTGCATACCAACCATATAAACCTATATTTAAATCTTTTTGATTTTCTCTAATATCAAACGAGTCAATTTTTACTACCGTTCCTTTTTTAAATGGCTTAAGAACGGTATTAAAGTCTTTTGATTTAAAAAAATTAATTTGTCTGTTTTCCATAAATTAATTTCTTTTTTTAAATCACTGTTTATCTTTCGGAACTATAACCCAAGTAAATAATCAATTTCTTATAAAAAGAAAATTCTCTATTATTTGTAGCAATAATTATGTAGTTATCGAAAAATATTGAGACTCTATCGTATCTATGTATCTTTATTTCATGTTTTTTGTATCTTTTGTGATTCTTTTAAATTTTTTATGTAATCAATAGCATCATCAATATTTTTGTGGAAATTACATTGACCCAAATAACAACCTATAAATCTTAAAAATTTTCTCTTGCCACCACTAATTTCATATTTATGTATTGTTCCGCCATCTATAGGAGCATAAATAAGTTCTGGTAGTGCCATATTAATTTTGTATTTAATATTTAATTAGACAATAATTCATGTTTAAATACATTTCCATAGCTCAATCTATATATTTAATAATTAATTTACTTATTTTTGGATAATTATTTATTGAATACCCATGTATTATTTGTTATCAATTAATTATTGATATGGATTTTTTATTATGCCAAAAGCATTTAGGCGTTTTTTAAAAAAATTACCAAAAAAAATTCAAACTATAAAATACTCATTTAGAGAGTTCTTATCATCCAAAATATGAAATAGCTGTTGTGGTTAATAAATTTTTAATTTCTATAATTTTTTATAAAACATAGTCTGCAGAGTTAAATTTTAAACTATATTAAATTTGCAATTTTTGAAATATTATGGTCAAAAGGGTTTTTGTGATTTACACTTTAACTTTGCTTTTTCTATTTAGTACACCAGTTTATTCATTAGATACTTCTTCTAAAACTATTGAAAAGTATACTAAAAAGATTTCTAACAAATTCACTAGAACTTACTGCAACACTACCAAATTCGGTATTTCTTATGAAGGAGCTTTGGCTTTTGCTATTGGAGAGACTAACAAGGAATTTAAAAATAATAAACTAAATAAGTTAATAGATTATTCTCTTCTAAAAAATTCAATAGTTAATGATTTAGAAAATAATTGCCAAGTCTATGATTTTGAAATTAGTAATTTAGAAAATTTAAAATTCAACTAGAAAAATGTAAATTGTTGAAGTTTTATTTTTTACCTATCCAATCATTGGGTTTCTCCATCATCCATTCGAAAACACCCTTAGCATCAAGATTTTTAGATGCATAAACAAATAAAATTGGAAATATTAAAATTACTGCGCCAATAACTGCAAAATCTATTTTACCGAGCCCCATCTCAGTAGCTGTTAAGGCAAAATAATTAATCATTATTTTTTTTTAATCAAAATTTATATCTACATAATTTACAAAAAAATTTTAATTCTTTCACTTCTTTATAAAAAATCTTAATTCTTTATAGTGAAATTTATTTGTATAAAGTACCTATTTTATTGATTCAAACTTTTTAATAATTTAAATAGTATATTTCTGTTTGTTGGTTATGAATCATGAAATTATTATTTTCACACCTATTTTTGCAGTATTGATTGGATCTGTAGTTTTTACAATTTTAAAAAAAAGAAAGAGATCGGCTAAAAGTATTTATAAATTAATAGATGATTTAGAAAAAAAATACATATATTAATCTTTTTTGTAGGAAAAAGATTAATCAAATTCTATACCTACTTCTTCTTTTAAATCTCTCTCCAAATCTGGAAGATGAGGTTCAACCCAATGATCTTTATTATCAATACCAGCTGCATTTACAAAATTCATGATGTGTTGATCCACTTGCTTGTAAAGATCATGCAAATTTAAATCCATTCGAATATCATGTGCAATTTCAGATACTTGTTGTTCTGTTAGACAATGATCTGGATGAAGTAAATCACAACATGGAATTCTCTTCTCAATCAATTCATTTAGATTGATTTTTATTTCGTAATCTTGATGGACAGTCATTTAATTTATAACTTTATTATCATTCTAATTATGTATAAGGTTTTGTATATCTTTAGTCAAGAAACAAAGTTCTTTAATGCACATAAAGAAATTTTAAATAAATAAATCCTCCAAATCTTTATACAAATCATCATTCTCTTTTTGGTTTTCTAGATGGTTATGTTGATCTAGTGAGAGTTCTTTTTTTGAGGTGTAGAAAAGATATCCAAGGGCTCCTAAAAGTAATGTTGTTGGTAAAATCATTAGCATTTAATTGACTTAAGATGAATATAGTGCAACACTTATTACAGTCAAGTGCTGAACTTTAATTAATCTTTAAATGCCTACCAAGAAAAAAAGAGTTGGTTTTATTCCTAGAGAAGATGTTATGAGAATAATTGACAAGTTGAGCATAGAGAACAATTTAAGTAATTCAAAAATAATAAGTATTTTGGTAGAAGAAGCACTTTCTATAAGAGGTATGTTTAACAAAAAAAATGGTAAAGCAATTCAATCATATCAACAAGATGAAGATAATTCACAAAACTCATTTGATAATTCTGGTGACTTTTTAGATAAAGCAAAACTTTCAATTAATAATAACTTAGGCAAGCATTTTATTCCTAGTAAATCAACCCATTTAAATGGGGAAAATCAGGAGCCTTATGACTTGAAAACTTATAAAAAGTTTTTATCATTCCTAAAATTTCAGGAAATGATGGATAAGTATAATACTTAACAAAGTGTTGCTAAGTGATACACTGTGCGTTAAATTTAATTTGTATTTATAGGAGATTCGCATATTAAAGTTATTTTTCGACATTTCAAAACCTAAATTCAATTAATTTATAAAACATTATTCCTATGAATTCATCTCTCCCAGTTCTATCTGTAAATCTACTCCCTCCAGACAAGTTATATTGTAATTTTAGTTATTGGAGTTCTTTGTTCTCTAAGGATATGCAAATTTTATGGGATAAAGCGCATGGAGTACCTTTAGAAAAACTGCCCAAGGGAGTTTCTGATATGATTTTTCCGTATTTATTGCTTGCACTTTCAGACTATAAGACTTCGCAAATAAATAAAATGAATGGAATAGGATTAGACAATCTATTAAGCCTTTGGTTTGATAAGTACTTATTAAATAAAAATGGTTACTTCGAGCTAATTAAAAATTAATATTTAAAATTAGTTATAAATTTCAAATTTGATTGCTATAAAAATTTATTACGTTTAAAAATTTTTTAAGTGATTCTTTCCTAATTGGCACATCAATAGTCTTGCTATAAATATATTAAAAGGTTTGATAATGAATTTTAATTCAAAAACCCTAAGCTTGATATTAAATCTGTTATTTTGCTTGTTTATATTTATTATTTAATTTTTTAGTCTTTATTAATTAATTTTCAAAAAATTTAAAAGTTAACTTAGAATTTGGTTGACTTTTATTGTTAATGCGATGATAATAGCAAAAATAATTTTTTAATTGTGAATCTTCTTTCAGATACTTTTGATGATTTTGTTGATGATCTACTTTCATCCGATGTTAATTTGTTGAAAGGGGAACTTGATTTTCTGCTTATGCAGCATTTATTTAATTCAACAGATTTGAATCGTATTAATAAAACTGAAATTGAAGAAAACGAATCATTAGCTGCTTAATTTTTTATGAAATTTTTTTATGAAAAGTTTTGGGTACCAGTTTTTGGATATATTTTATCAAAATTTGTTTTTTTAATAGAAGGTAAAAAGCAAGATTCTAAAAATAAAAAAAAAGATTAATTACTTTTTGTCTTTATAAAGTATTTTTAATTACATATTTTTAGTCAATATATTTTGATAACAACAAAAGTTGTGCTTTAAATTTACGAATATATGCATGGTTGAAATATACATAATTGCTTTTTAGCAAATTAAAATGAACAAAAATAATATATTGAAGCCATATACAGTGCATTACCGTGATTTTCAAAATATAAGATTAGAAAATTGTTTTTATGCTTCTGACGCTTACGAGGCTAGAACACTAGCAATGGAATTTAATAAGTATATAAATGAACATCCAAACAGTATTGACCTAATAAGATGCGAAAAATGAATAAAAGTTTTTAAGTAATCTGTATAATTTACCTAAACACTTAAGAACTTATCTATAACTGCTTGACTCAATTCACTAGTATTTCCGCTTGCAACAATACCTCCGCGTTGCATCGCATAATATCTATTGGCTTGTCTTACAAAATGCAAGTGTTGTTCTACTAATAAAACACCAATTCCTGTATCTCTAATTATCTGATTGATTGCATTCTCTATGTCTAAAACTATATTTGGCTGAATCCCTTCCGTTGGTTCGTCAAGTAATAGAAGTTGAGGTTTTCCTAGTAATGCTCTTGCGATAGCTAATTGCTGTTGTTGTCCTCCACTAAGATCTCCTCCTTTCCTTTGAAGAAAATCTTTTAGGATTGGGAAGAGATCATAGATAAATGGATCTATTTTCTTATTCTTAGATAATCCACCCGGCAGAGACTCCATCCCTAACATAAGATTCTCTTCAACTGATAGGTATGGAATAATTTCTCTCCCTTGAGGAACGTAAGCCATTCCTTTTCTAGCCCTCTGATGAGGCGCTTTTCTGTTGATATTTTCACCAATCAAATAAATGTCGCCTTTTTTTTGTTTTAACAAACCAATTAGTGATTTCAGTAAAGTTGTTTTGCCAACTCCATTTCTTCCAATCAGACAAACCATTTCTCCTGCTTTAACATTTAAATCTACATCTCTAAGAATATGACTCTCGCCATAATAAGTATTTAAGGATTTTATTTCGAGTAAATTTTCCATAACTAGTCCTCTGGTCTTCCTAAATAAACATCAATAACTTTTTTGTCTTTTTGTATGGTTTCCATTGTTCCCTCACATAATACTGTGCCCTGATTTAATACTGAAACATTACTATCAAGTCTTCTTATAAATTCCATATCGTGATCAATTACCACTACTGTATTTTCGCCTGATAAAGATTTTAATAAATCAGCTGTAAGATCAGTTTCTTCGTCAGTTAAACCGGCAACAGGTTCATCTACTAACATTAAATCTGGCTTCTGACCTACTAACATGGCTATCTCAAGCCATTGTTTTTGGCCATGTGATAAAGATCCAGCTTTAGAATCAACTTTTTGTGATAAATTAACAATCTTCATAAGACGATCAATCTCATTAAGCTGCTCATCTTTAATACTTTTATTTATAAGGTTTAAGGGACTTTTAGGAGTTGTCACAGATATTTCAAGATTTTCTTTAACTGTAAGATTTTCAAAGATTCTTGGACTTTGGAACTTTCTTCCAACTCCAAGTCTGGCTATTTTATGCTCCTTTCTACCTACTAAAGATTTTCCTTTAAAAATTACTTCACCCCTGTTTGGCTTAACCTTTCCAGTTATTACATCAAGAAATGTTGTTTTACCTGCGCCATTGGGTCCTATTACAGCTCTTAATTCTCCTTTCTTCAAATTTAAATTAAGTTTGTTGAGAGCTAGAAAACCCTCGAAACTAACAGTAATATCTATTAAATTTAGAAGATCTTTATTATTCATGATTCCCCTCCTTATTGTTAACTTCTAGGCTTGGATAGGTTTCAATCTTCCTTTTTAAACCAAATCTTTGAAGAAGATTCCTAGGACCATCTCCTTGAATCCATCCTAAAACTCCTTCTGGCAGAGCTGTTACAACTAAGATAAATAACCCTCCTTGAATAAACATCCAGCTAGCAGGTAAAGCTTCACTCACTAGACTTTTTGCATAGTTGATGAAAACTGCTCCTAGTATTGCTCCTAATAATGTTCCTCTTCCTCCAACCGCAACCCAAATAACCATTTCTATAGAAAAGGGAACCGTCATAAATTGAGGAGATACTATTCCTGACTGAACAGTGTATAAAGCTCCCGAAATTCCTGCAAGACCTCCAGCAATAGAAAATATTATCGTCTTGAATATAACTGGGTTGTATCCTGTGAACCTAACTCTTGGTTCATCATCTCGTATTCCTATAAGGATATTTCCAAATCTTCCTTTAACTACCCACTTTGCAAAAAACCATGCGGCTATTACTAGTATTGCGGTTATCCAAAAGAATATTCTTTGCATTGACTCAGAGCCTACCATCTGACCAAATAGTTGTGTTACATCTGTTTTTAATCCATTTGTTCCATTTATAAGTTTTTGTTGTCCATTAAAGAAGTTAAAGAATACAAGAAGAGAGGCTTGAGTAAGTATAGAAAAATAAACCCCTTTGATTCTATTCCTAAAAACAAGAAATCCAATTAAACCAGCAACCAATGCTGGAATTATCCAGATAGCAAAGAAGGTAAAAACAGGCGATCTAAATGGTTCCCAGAAAAAAGGTAATTTTTCAACACCATATAAAGCAAAAAACTCAGGAATATTATTTGGAAATTCAGAGGAGCTGGTTATTTGTAAATACATTGCTGCACAATAGCCACCTAGTGCAAAAAATATACCTTGTCCAAGACTTAGTAAACCTGTATATCCCCAGATAAGATCAACACCAAGTGCAACTATGGATAAGGATAAGTATCTACCTAGAAGGTTTAGTCTAAATACAGGAAGTAGTGTTGGTGCTGCAATAATTAAGGCTATTAATATTATCCAAAATGATAATACTATTTTTTTATCAAATTTAATTTTAGTTAAGGACATTAGTTTTCAACCATCCTTCCTTTTTGAGGAAATAAACCTGTAGGTTTAAATTGTAAGAATATAACAATTAGTGCAAATATCATTACTCTTGCCATACTTGTGGTTGCAAAAAAGTTAATTGTGTTTGATAAAGGTAAAGGCATATCTGGCCATATTGATAAGAGCCTTCCAGCTCCAATTAAATCAGTCATTATTCCTATTCCAAATGAAGCAAGTACTGTTCCTAATAGATTTCCTACACCTCCCAGCACTACAACCATAAAACAGCCAACTATATAGTTTCCGCCAACATTTGGTCCTACAGAACCTAAAAGAGATACTGCTACCCCAGCAACTCCTGCTAAGCCAGATCCAATTCCAAAAGTAATTATATCCACTTTTTCAGTAGATATACCAAGGCAATCACTCATTTGTCGGTTCTGAGTGACTGCTCTTATACGCATACCCCAAGCACTTTGGTTAAGAAATAATGTTATTGCTATAACAGAGATTAGAGTAATGACAATTATCATTAATCTTGTTTTAGGAAATGCAGTGCCAATAATTTCAACTTGACCTCTCATCCATGAGGGTGCTGTTACATCAACATTTCTAGCGCTTGCTCTGCTAAGTTTGCTGACAGAGGATGAGATTACGCTACCTGTCAGGACCCCAGTTAAAGCAGCAAATATCCAAGAACTAAATTTAAAATATTTGAAATTTATTGATTCTTTTATTTTTGAAGGGAATGTTGTTGGTAAGAATAAACCGATTAACAGACTTATAACCAGACCGGTCCCGTAAGCTAAAGGTACACTTCTGACAAATTGTTGAAGAATTAAGCTTACGCCCCAAGTTGCTAGAAGTGTTTCTAGTGGACTTCCATATAGCTTTCTTATTATGGTTTTTTCTAGGAGAATGCCTACTACTCCACTAACAATAAAAGCAAGGAAAATAGAAACTATT
Source organism: uncultured Prochlorococcus sp. (assembly GCA_902535175.1). Classification (GTDB taxonomy): domain Bacteria; phylum Cyanobacteriota; class Cyanobacteriia; order PCC-6307; family Cyanobiaceae; genus Prochlorococcus_A. The sequence continues at coordinate 10,306 of CACASR010000002.1, read as the reverse complement.
ATGTACGAATTGTAAAAAGGTTTTAATATGGGTAATTTGAAAATTAATTGTGTTACGTATGTTGTGTAGGCCCCAAGCATCATTAGTTCTCCATGGGCAAGATTTATTACACCCATAAGACCAAAAACAATTGCTAGACCTAATGCAGCGACAAGTAGTACAGATCCGATTGCAACACCATTAAAAAGACTATCGAGAAGTAACTCCAATTTAAAAAAGAAAATATTTGATTATATAAAATAAAAGGAGGTGTTAACCTCCTTTTATTTTGAAGTATAGGTTTTAACTGTATTAAAGCTTATACTTTTCTCCTTTTGAAGGATCTGTCCAATCGCATGCAAATCCTTTTGAACTTGGATGCTTTTGGTTCCATGCTTGAGGAAGAACAACTCCTGTCTCTTCAAGGATTGTAAATCCACCCTCTGCATTAATTTCCCCAATTCTTACTGTTTGAGATAAGTGGTGATTAGGCATAACTTCAACAGGACCTTGTGGTGCATCAAACTTTTGTCCAACAAGGGCTTCCCTTACTGCGTTGTCGTCGAATGTTCCAGCATCTTCTACTGCCTGTTTCCATAAGTAAACCATGTTATAAGCAGATTCTTGAGGATCAGCTACAACACGATCTGCTCCCCATCTTTTCTTGAAACTGGCAGCAAATTTCTTAGATGCAGGAGTATCAATTGACATCATGTAGTTCCAAGCGCCGTAGTGACCTTCAAGGAACTCAGGACCAATTGTACTAATCTCTTCTTCAGCAATTGAATAGTTCATTACGTAGTAGCCACTTGAAGGTGTGATACCCGCGTCTTGAATCTGTTTGAAGAATGCAACGTTCTGGTCACCATTAAGTGTATTAATGATAATTCCACCTTCAGGAAGAGCCTTTTTGATTTTTGAGATAATTGGAGCAACTTCAGTATTTCCTAGTGGAAGGTAATCTTCTCCAACAACTTTGCCTCCTAACTGTTTTACCTGAGCTTTTGTGATTGTGTTGGAAGTCCTTGGGAAAACATAATCAGAACCTACAAGGAAGAAATCTCCACCTGCTGCGGGAGAACGCTTATACATGAAATCTGTAGCGGGTTCTGACTGTTGGTTTGGTGTGGCTCCTGTATAGAAAATGTTGTTAGAACATTCTTGAGCTTCATATTGAATTGGATAGTAAAGGAAAGCATCTTTTGATTCGTAGACAGGTAACATTGCCTTTCTACTTGCAGATGTCCATCCACCGAATACTACAGGAACTCCGTCTTGGTCTATAAGTTTCTTTGATTTTTCAGCAAAAGTTGGCCAGTCAGATGCACCATCTTCAACTATGTATTCTATTTTGTAGCTTTTGCCGCCAACATTAACACCACCAGCAGCATTTATCTCTTCAATAGCCATTTTTTCTGTATCAACAAGAGTTGATTCAGAGATAGCCATTGTTCCGGATAACGAATGCAAAATACCAACGGTTACTGTGTCATCGAAACTTCCGGAGGTTCCACCTCCACCGCATGAAGTTGCTGTGACCGCTAGTGAGGCAGTAGCTAATCCTGCCAAAATACGCCTTGAAATTCTCATGAATTAGGATAAATTAAGTAATTGACCCTCATTAGGGGGATAAAGTAAAAGTTATTAATGAGTGAGGATTAGTTTTGTATCAGTCGTAACTTTTTGTTGAATCCAATATATTAGTAATGAACATTTTTCTAATTTAGATTGTTTGGTATATGTGATTCTAAAAATCTAGTTATTTCTTCAACTCCTATGCCGCTACTAAGGTTGGTAAAAAACCAAGGTTTCCCTTTTCTCATATATTCTGTATCACTTTTCATAATATTTAAATCTGCACCAACCATATCTGCTAAGTCAATTTTGTTTATTAATAATAAATCTGATCTTGTTATCCCTGGTCCCCCTTTTCTAGGAATTTTGTCTCCAGCAGATACATCAATAACGTATATTGATAAATCTACAAGTTCTGGACTAAAACTAGATGCTAAATTATCACCTCCACTTTCTACAAAAACAAAATCTAGAGGATCATATTTATTTTCTAAATCTAAAACTGCATTTTTATTTAAGGAACAATCCTCTCTTATCGCTGTATGAGGACAACCTCCTGTTTCTACACCAGTAATCCTTCCTTCCTCTAAAACTTTTTTATTTATTAGAAAGTTAGCATCTTCTTTGGTGTAGATATCATTGGTGACTACTGCTATCTCATAATTTTTTTTCAGGCTTAAGCATAGGGTCTCTACTAATGCAGTTTTTCCTGAACCTACCGGCCCAGCAACCCCTACTCTCAATTTGCTTGTCATAAATTAATTTCTAAAAAGTTTTGTATAGAGGTCATTATGATTTTGTTGTGCCATAGCTAAACCTACATTGCCAAAATAGATGTCATCAATTTCTTTGTCCATAATTTCTTTAGAAACTTTTGAAATTACTGCTAATAAGTCTCTTTGAATTAATTGTGCTTTTGTTGACCCCATAGGAATAATTCTTAATGCTGCACTAAGTTGATTTGCACTCCACGAGTAGAAAAAATTCTCAACCATTTCTAACTTCGTAATTTCAAAACAATAACAAGCCCAACTCCACGCTAATGACCAAGAGCTTTTTTTATTATTTTCATATAGATATTCAAATCCAAATTCTTTGGTTAAATCAAAGAGAGATTTTGCCATTTGAATTTGTTGTTCTCTCATTTCGAGAGAGTCCTTTGATGAGAGGATCCATTTATCCAAACTTAATAGCTTTTGCAAACTACTTTTTAAATTTTTTCTTTCTTTTATCTCATTGAAAATATCAAAAAATTCTAGTAAAAGTCTTGCATCTAGTCTGATCTGGCCAATTTTTAGTTCACTTATGATTAATTCTTTTACCGAATTTGAGTCTTTTAAATTTTTATTATGAAGATAACTCTCCATTCCCTCCGAATAACAAAATCCTCCAACTGGTAAGTTAGGACTTATTAATAAATATTTTAATAAGTGACTTTTACTCATGACTATGGGCACCTCTTTCTGGGAAAAACTTTTTTTTCGTATTTTTTACATCAACTTTAAAATTAAGAACCATATTTTTAATAACATAATCACTTTTTGTTAGAAGAATTCCCTCTTCGATTTCTACTTCCACGTGCCGATTTCCGAGATGATAGGCAGTTTTAATTAGCTCAATTTTAGAATTTGAACTTATTTCAATTAAATCTTCTGTTTTGGCAATTATCTCTACATAAAAATTGGACTCATTAGTTGAAAGAATATCGCCATCATTTAATTTGCCCTTTCTAGGTAATTGTAAGATTATTTCTTGATCACAATCAGTTATTCTTTTGCCTCTTAAGATTGTTCTTTCATCTGAACTTAAGGTAAGTTTTAAAAATGTACCTAATTTCGGTTTCTCCTTAATCCAATCAGTTACAACAATTTGTTTATTCATTCTCATAATCAAAATTTTTGGTTACTTTAATTTAGTAATTAAAGAAAACAATTTATGATTAAAACTTCATGGGAAGGTAATTGTTTCTTAAATTTTTTCAATAATAAAGCAAGTTTAGGAAATGTTGATAAAACAATCTTTAAATCTAAATCAACTTCTCCTTATAAGTTATTAAAGTCTACTCATGATCAAGAGGGCAGATGTATTTTGCCGGTTCTACATACTGCAGGGGGATTGGTAGGAGGTGATTTACTCGATTTTGAGGTAAATCTTGAAAAAAACTCTAAGGTTTTGTTGACTACCTCTTCAGCTCAAAAAGTATATGGATCAGTTGGAAGATCTAAAATCAATCCAAAAGGAAGTTTTTCAAAGCAAAAGAATCTCATAAACATTCTTGACAATTCTCATTTAGAGTTTCTTCCTCAAGAAACAATCATCTTTGCAAATGGTTTATATGAGCAAATTTTTAAAGTATCTATTTCAGAAACTTCAAGCTTTTTATTTACTGATTTAATAAGACTTGGAAGATCTTCATCCGGAGAATCTATTGAGAGTGGAGTTTTTAGGTCTAAATTAGAAATTATGAGAAAAAATGATTTACTTGATGATTGGGAATATGTTGATCAGATTGAATTATCTAAGGCAAGTTTTGTGGCTAAGTCAGGCATGGATTACATGCCCGTTTTTGGATCCTTAATTTGGATTTGCGAAAAAGATTTCTCCAAGTCAAAAATAAATAATCTTGTAGGAAATATAAAAAAGATTTTCAATGAAACTAATAATAATTTATCTATTGGAATCCTTGAAAATGGAATCTCTGTACGATTCCTAGGAAGTTCTTCTCAAGATGCTAGAAAATGTTTTTTTTGTATTTGGAAACAAATTAGGTCTGTTTGTGGATTTTGTGAGCCAAAATATCAAGGTGTATGGCCTTTACAAGATTCTATGAATTATTAATTATGTTCAGAAAGAACCTTTTTTGAAAATTTATAGATTAATTTTTTATTATGCATCTTTCACCTCAAGAAAAGGATAAATTATTGATTTTTTCTGCTGCTCTCTTAGCTGAAAGAAGGCTCAGTAGAGGTCTTAAGCTTAATTATCCTGAAACTATTGCTTTTTTGAGTTTTCAAGTTCTTGAAGGTGCTCGAGATGGAAAAAGTGTAAGTCAATTAATGTCAGAGGGAACTACCTGGCTTTCAAAATCACAAGTTATGGAGGGCATTCCTGAAATGGTTGATGAAGTTCAAATAGAAGCGGTTTTCCCCGATGGGACTAAATTAGTTACTATTCACAATCCGATTAATTAGTTATGAGTAATTTAATTCCTGGCGAAATAATTCCTGAACAAGGTGAAATCGAACTAAATCTTAGTAAGCAAGTTAAAACAGTTACGGTTTCTAATTCTGGAGATAGACCGGTACAAGTTGGATCTCATTATCATTTTTATGAAGCAAACAAGGCTTTAATTTTTGATCGAGAAATAACACATGGTATGCGTCTTGACATTCCTGCAGGAACAGCAATTAGATTTGAACCCGGTGATACAACAGATGTCAAATTAGTTCCATATACAGGTTTAAGAAATGCATATGGTTTTAATTCATTAGTTAATGGTTCTTTAAATAGTTAAAATTATGTCTTATAAAATTGATAGAAAAACTTATGCTCAAACTTACGGACCCACTACTGGAGATAGAGTAAGGCTTGCTGATACCGAACTTTTTATTGAAGTAGAAAAGGATTTAACTACATACGGAGATGAAGTTAAATTTGGTGGAGGTAAAGTTATTCGAGATGGGATGGGACAGTCTCAAGTAAGAAGAGCTGATGGAGCTGTAGATACCGTAATAACTAATGCTTTGATCGTAGATTGGTGGGGAATAATTAAGGCTGATGTGGGTATAAAAGATGGAATGATTTTTGAAATTGGTAAGGCTGGCAATCCTGATATCCAAGATAATGTTGATATTGTTATTGGTGCATCAACAGAAGTAATAGCTGGAGAGGGGCATATTCTTACTGCAGGTTCAATAGATACCCATATTCACTTTATCTGTCCCCAGCAAATTGAGACAGCACTAGCCTCTGGAATTACAACCATGTTGGGAGGAGGAACTGGACCTGCAACTGGCACAAATGCTACTACTTGTACTCCGGGTTCTTTTCATATTTCAAGAATGCTTCAATCTGCAGAAGCATTTCCGATGAATTTAGGTTTTTTTGGAAAAGGAAACTCAACAAACGAGAGCAATCTTATTGATCAGGTTGAGGCTGGTGCATGTGGATTGAAGCTTCATGAGGATTGGGGAACCACTCCTTCTACAATAAATTCTTGTCTAAATGTTGCAGATAAGTTTGACGTACAAGTATGTATTCATACTGATACTTTGAATGAGGCAGGCTTTGTTGAAGATACCATCAACGCTATTTCAGGAAGAACTATTCATACTTTTCATACCGAAGGAGCAGGTGGAGGTCATGCTCCAGACATTATAAAAATCTGTGGAGAAATAAATGTTCTGCCTAGTAGTACAAATCCAACAAGACCTTATACAAGAAACACATTAGAAGAACATCTTGACATGTTAATGGTTTGTCATCATTTAGATTCTAAAATCCCAGAAGACATTGCATTTGCTGAATCAAGGATCAGAAGAGAGACTATTGCAGCTGAAGATATCTTGCATGATTTAGGTGCCTTTTCAATTATTGCTAGTGACTCTCAAGCTATGGGAAGAGTTGGGGAAGTAATTACAAGAACTTTTCAAACCGCACATAAAATGAAAGTCCAAAGGGGGCCGCTATCGCAGGATTCTGATAGAAACGATAATTATAGAGTAAAGAGATATATTTCTAAAGTCACAATTAATCCTGCAATAGCTCATGGTATTGATAATCATGTTGGGTCGATAGAAAAGGGTAAAATTGCGGATTTAGCATTGTGGAAACCTTCCTTTTTTGCGGTAAAGCCTGAATTAGTTGTCAAAGGAGGATCTATAGTTTGGTCCCAAATGGGTGATGCAAATGCTTCAATTCCTACTCCAGGTCCTGTACATGGTCGTCCTATGTTTGCAAGTTTCGGCCAATCTCTAATTAAGAGTTCTTTTACCTTTTTAAGTAAAAATTCAATTGAACAAAATATTCCAAATAAATTAGGCTTACAAAAGAAATGTATTGCCGTAGAAAATACCAGAAATATCAATAAATCAAACTTAAAATTTAATAGTAAACTACCAAATATTTCAGTTGATCCTCAAACCTATGAAGTTTTTTCTGATGGAGAACTTCTTACTTGTGAACCACTTGATGAAGTCCCAATGGCTCAGAGGTATTTTTTGCTTTAGAAGTTTTTAATTAATTCTTTTTCATTTATCTTTATGTCTTTTGACCCAGCAATAGCTAAATCTTCTTGCAGTTTGTTCTCACAAGATAGAACTCTTGACCAACTTGGTAATTGAAGTGTCGTAGGACATGCCAGATAATCTTCTGTAGCAGGTCTTAATAGTTTTGCAAACTTTTGTACTGATAATTCTTCTTCGTGCCTATCGTATGGAAGTTGATTAACTGCTGAATCTAATCCAAATTGTTTTACCCGATCTTCTCCAACTCTTTTGTAGAGAACTTCTAAAGTTGCTAGTTGAGTGCTAGTTAAGGTCTCGGCTTGATGCTCCATCAGACCTCTTAAAACACTTGAAAGTATTTCTGTACACATTTTTTGCAATCCTTCTTTAGAAGAATCTCCAATATTCTTATGTTTATGATCAAATAAACCTAGGTCAACTTGGGCTATTTTGGAGGTTCTTACGTTTCTATAAACCTCTGATAATAAACCTATCTCTAAACCCCAGTCACAAGGTATTCTTAAATTCATAGCAAGGTCTTTAGTGAAGGCAAACTCACCTGCCAATGGATATCTAAATGATTGAAGATATTGTAAAAACGGACCCTTACCAACTAACTGCTCAAGACTTGCTAATAAGGGACCCACGAATAATCTTGTTGCTCTACCTTGCAATTGATTTGTTTCTAGGGATAATCTACTGTAAAAAGCTTTTACATATGATATTCCATATGATTCATCCAGAAGTGGAATTATCATTCTTGAGGGATATAAAGGACTAAAAGTTCTTATATCAGCATCAAAAAGAGCAACAACTTCTGATTTTCTAGTCGCAACTCCTATACCTTGCCATACAGCCCATCCTTTACCTGGAGTTCCTAAAAGTTCTAATCCATTTTTTTCTTGGCTTTTTAATAGCTCAATTACAGAGGGAGAATTAGTCCATTGAACGTGAACTGGGAATGGCATTGAGTCAAAAAATGATTTTGCTGCCTTAACTTGCTCAACAGTCTTTGCGGAGAGAGCAATTACTAATTCGTTTAAGCCGGTAAGGTTTTTTAAAACTTCTCTTATATCTTTTAATGCTGGACGCTCAAACTCTTCATATAAGCAAGGTATTAAAATGCTAGTTGATCTTTTTTTAAGACTTTTGTTTAATTCTTTAAGTAAATTTCCTGTAACTCCATATTCATGTATTGTTGTGATTAAACCTTGTTGAAAGTCCATTTTCTAATTGATGTGCAGAATGGTATTAATACTTCGATGATTTTTTCAAAGTGAAGCAAATTGATTCAGAGAAAAAATTAGATAGATTAAAAATTGATAAATTGTTAAGAACAATTTATTCAAATCATACTACAGAAGAAATTAATTTTATTTCAAACCAATTATTACAGATTTTAGATGATTTCTCAGAGAAATCTGCTTATGAAGAAATAAGAGACAAAGAAAGGTGGAATGAATCTCATTCAGTTTTGATAACTTATGCAGATAGTATTTATAAAAATGGAGAGGCAACATTAATAACTCTTAGGAAGTTGTTAAGTAAGCATTTTGGCAGCCTTTCTAAAGTTGTACATATTCTTCCTTTTCTGAAATCCACAAGCGATGGAGGTTTCGCAGTCTCAAGTTATGATTCCATAGAAGAAAAATTTGGTGGTTGGGATGACCTCAAAAGTATTTCTAAAAATCATGATTTGATGGCTGATTTAGTACTAAATCATGTCTCATCATCTCACCCATGGGTTCAACAATTTATTAAATCCCAAGAACCTGGCATTTCAAATGTTTTTTCACCGAAACAAAATCTTGACTGGTCAAATGTAGTTAGGCCAAGAAGTTCCTCTTTGTTTTCTCAAATAAATACTGATGATGGTCCTAAACAAGTTTGGACAACTTTTGGGCCAGATCAAATTGATTTGAATTGGCATAATCCTAAAATGACTCTTGAGTTCTTAAATTTAATTACTACTTATTTATCTAATGGAATTAAATGGTTAAGGCTTGATGCTGTAGGTTTTATTTGGAAGGAAGCAGGGACTACATGTTTACATTTACCTAAAGCACATTCAATTGTGAAACTCTTAAGAGTTCTTTTAAATAATCTTCTTGATGATGGCGTTTTAATAACAGAAACCAATGTTCCTCAGAAGGAGAATCTATCTTATCTCATGCCTGATGATGAAGCCCACATGGCATATAATTTCCCATTGCCTCCTCTTCTCCTAGAGGCAATTATTACTTCAAGGGCTGATATTCTAAACTCATGGATTTTTGATTGGCCCATACTACCTGAAGATACTACTTTATTTAATTTCACTGCATCGCACGATGGTGTTGGGCTAAGAGCTCTTGAGGGTTTAATGAATGAGCAGAGAATTAAGGATTTATTAATTAATTGTGAGAAAAGAGGAGGATTAGTAAGTCATAGACGTTTATCAAATGGTGATGATAAACCTTATGAATTGAATATTAGTTGGTGGAGTGCAATGGAAGACTCCAGTAGAGATTCTAAAAGATTTCAATATGAGAGATTTATTTTGAGTCAACTATTAGTAATGGCTCTAAAAGGGGTTCCTGCATTTTATTTACCAGCATTACTAGCTTCAGAAAATGATATCAAAAGTTTTTCTATGACAGGTCAAAGAAGAGATCTAAACAGAGAAAAGTTTAAATCAGAAAATCTTTCAGCTGTTTTAAATAATCCTGAATCAAATGCTAACAAAAACTTAAAATATCTCCGTAATGCTATGGATGTCCGTTCAGAATTAAAGCAATTTCACCCTTGTTCACAAATGAAATGTTTGTCTAAAGGTAGAAGTGATATTGTTGTAATCAAAAGAGGTAAAGGTCCTGAGTCTGTTTTTGCAATACATAATATGACTGAAAATAAAATTAATTATCAATTGAATGATAATGATCTACCAAAAATAATTGATAATGATTTCAATACCCATGATTTTTTAACATCCACTAAATACAATTGCAAAAATATTGGTCTTGATCCTTTTCAAGTCATTTGGCTTAGTGCTTTATAAAAATGATAGAAAATTCTTCTGTTTGGGTAGTAAGTGATGTAGATGGTACTTTAATGGATCACTCATATGATTTATCACCTGCTAAGGAAACTATAAAAAAACTACAAAAATTATCTATACCCGTAATTCTTTGTACAAGCAAAACCGCTTCTGAAGTAAAAGTTATTAGAAAGGAACTTAACTTGACTGATCCTTATATTGTTGAGAATGGTGCGGCAATATATGGTGAATCTCTTAAAAGAGTAAATGGAGAAATTATTCTTGGAATAAAATACGAATCTCTTGAAGAAATCTTAAATTTTATTTCTAAAGAAATTGATTACAAACTTACTCCTCTTAATAATCTCACTGATCAAGAAGCCACTCAGCTTACAGGTTTAGTAGGCAACTCATTGAACTTAATGCGTGATAGACACTGGAGCATGCCTTTTTTAAATCCGCCAAGTTATTTAGAAGAGAAAATTAATATCTGTTGTAAAAAATTCAATGT
>CACASR010000001.1 GCA_902535175.1 uncultured Prochlorococcus sp. | reverse complement strand
AGAAGACAATGAAGGTAGAATTAGCAGCAGCAGAATAAGAGATTTATTAGAGAAAAGTGATCTAAAAAATGCTTTCAAAATTCTTAATAGGCCTTATAGTTTTAATGGAAAGGTTGTCAAAGGTAAAGGAATTGGGAAAAGTATAGGTTGGCCTACCGCAAATCTTGAAATTGATGGCAGAAAATTTTTACCTGGAGAGGGAGTTTACGCATCTTGGACAACCATAGAAAATTCCAATCAAAAAATTGAATCTATTATGAATCTTGGATCTCAACCAACGATAAATCCTTTATTGCCATCTGCAGTTGAAGTTCATTTAATAAATAAAGATATCGATCTATATGGTTTCAATCTATCTGTAGAACCAGTTCAAAAACTCAGATCTCAAATCAAGTTCAAAAATATAGATCAACTTTCTAATCAAATTAAAAGAGATAGAGATAATGCTCTAAAGATTTTTAAAAACCACAAGAAATAAATTACAAATGCTGAATTCCAATAGTAAAGACATTGAAGATTTAAGAATTTATCAAATTATTGACGCTAATCTAGATAGAGCCAGAGAAGGTCTAAGAGTATTAGAGGATTGGGCTAGATTTGGTCTAGGCAAAAAAAAATATGTTGAAAAGATTAAAAATTTTAGACAAATTTTAGGGAAAAATCATTTGGAAGTTTATAAACAATCTAGAAATCATATTGAGGACAAATGCAAAGGATTGACTCATCAAGAGCAAATCAACAGAAAAACTTCTGAGCAAATTATAAGTACTAATTCAGCCCGAGTTCAAGAAGCATTACGAGTCATAGAAGAATTCTCAAGGCTACAGAATCATGAGCTTTCAAAAATCGCTTCGGAAATTAGATATGAAATCTATACTATTGAAATTGATTTATTGAGTTATAGCAAGTTTAAGAAGTCGGAGGAAATATTAAAAGAAAATGACTTATATGTAATCACAGATCAAAAAGACAATTTATTAGAAATAATAGAAGAGATTTTAATTGCGGGAGTAAGAATTATTCAACATAGGTTTAAAACTGGAACTGATAAAGATCATCTTCAAGAAGCAATTCAGATTAAGAATCTATGTAAAAGATATAATTCTCTGTTTATCATTAACGACAGACTCGATATAGCTCTAGCATCTAATGCGGACGGGATTCACCTTGGACAAAATGATTTAGACTCAAAAACGGCAAGAAAATTATTAGGGTATTCAAAAATAATTGGAATAAGCGCAAATAATGAAGTTGATATTTCAAATGCTCTTAGAGATGGTTGCGATTACATAGGAATAGGACCAATATTTGAAACAGCAACAAAAAAGGACAAAAAACCTATAGGTATTGAAAAGATCAAAATATTAACAAAAGATTTAAATATTCCTTGGTTTGCTATCGGAGGAATCAAGTCAAATAATATTTCATATTTAAAAAGAAAGGGTTTTAAAAAAGTTGCCTTAGTTTCGGAATTAATGAATTCTGAAGATCCTAAAGAAGACGCTATGATGATTTTAAAAGAGTTGTCTCATGAAAATTAGGGTAAATGGAGAAGAAAAAAAAATAGAACTTGATCAAGAAAATGCTCTACTATCTACAGCTCTTATTAATATGGGATATAAACCAAACACCATTGTAGTTGAGTTAAATAATTTAATTATAAACTCAATGAAATGGGAAAAAGTGAGGCTTAAAGATGGTGATAATTTAGAAATCGTTTCAATAGTTGGTGGCGGTTAAAAGAAAAATATTTTATGTATTAAAAATCTTCATATTTTTTTAAGTTTAGGCTTGAAACAATAACCAAATTTCTCCTGTTTTCGTTTTATATTCTTGATATCTATATAGAACAATGAAAGAAAAAATTGATAGTAACTCAAGGTCTCTTAAATGGGAGCAAAATGGAGAGTTAGCACACAAAGATCTCTCTGAATTAATTGAAAGATTAAAAAATGTAGAAAGTGAACATACATCATCTGAGCTGTCTAGATTAGGTACAAAATCAAACATAAAAGATTAAATTTGTTACTAAGATCTTGTTTTTATAAAAATTTGTACCAAATTAAAATTACTGAATTTAAAAATAAATGCCGAAAAGATTTCCAGAGTGGGTAAATACAGAGGTTATTATTAAAGCAATCAAAATGAGGGAAGAAGGAATGCTATCAAAACAACTTAATTTATGGATAGAAAACCTATTAGAAATAGAAAAAAAGTAATTATTTAGGAAATGCTTTTAATAATTCTTAGAGCCGCCATTGCTGCTCCGTAACCATTATCTATATTCATAACTGCAATACCTGGAGAACAACTTGACAACATACTGTTTAAAGCAGTTTTTCCATCCTTGCTAACGCCGTATCCGACTGAGACAGGTACTGCAATTATCGGTTGAGCCAACAATCCTCCCACAACTGTTGCCAAAGCTCCCTCCATTCCAGCACAAACTATTAATACATCGTATTTATTAATTTCTTCTAACTGATTCATCAATCGATGGAGTCCAGCTACTCCAACATCTATGAAAGATTGACAAATCACTCCATAAATTTCAAGCGCTAATTGTGCTTCAAGTGTTACGGCCAAATCGCTTGAGCCACCTGAAATTATGGCAACTTTTTTGTTCGTATTTATTTTATTCAGATTTTTACCAATTGTTAGGCAATTAGCTTCTTCATAGAATCGTGCATCATCATACAAATCTAAAAGATAATACGCCTTTTCATTATTAATCCTAGTAATGAAAACAACCTCATTTTTACTTAATACATTTTCAGATAATCTCTTTAATTGGTCGATACTCTTATCTTGCCCCCAGATAGCCTCAATGAGTCCAAGCCTATCTCTTCTTTGAAAATCAAACTTGATATCAAAATTCATCTTTGCTTATCTAATTCCCCCTCATAAATCAATTCAAAAGGATTTTCGCCTACATTTAGAGCAGCTTTTACATTATCTTCAAATTTTTGTTGAACTAGATTTACTTCTGACATTGGTATGCTTTTCCATAATTTCTTACTTTTCCAATTTACTAGTATTAAAGCTTCTTCTTTTTCTTTATCCCAAAATAATTGTCTTCCCAAAAAACCATCTTGAGAAGATAACCATGGCTCCCATATTTCCTTTTCAGCATTTAACCAAGCTGCTTTCACATCGGCAGGTACTTTAAGTCTTAATTCTTCTATTACGATTTCACTTTGAAAATTATCCATTGTAAGAGCTTTTAAATTGGGAATATCAGATTGAAAAATTAAAACTACTAAGCAAATTAATAAAAAAAATAATCCTTGAATTTTTTTTTTCAAATTTAAATTAAATCTCATTGTTTCTCAAGTAGAACTACTGAATGACAGCTTATACCCTCTTCTCTCCCTTCTGGACCCAATTTTTCATTCGTGGTTGCTTTAATACCAATTAAATTTTCATCAATATTTAAGATTTCAGAAATGTTTTTTTTCATTAGTTTTATATGTGGCATGATTTTTGGCCTTTCAGCAACAAGAACACTATCAATATTATTTATTTCCCAGCCGTCTTGTCTTACCAAGTCAATTACCTTTGATAACAAAAACAAGCTATCTGCATTTTTCCATTTTTCATCAGATGGGGGGAAATACTTTCCTATGTCGCCCAACGAAAGTGCTCCCAATAATGCATCCATTATTGAATGACTTAAAACATCAGCATCACTATGACCATCCAATCCTAAATTTTCAGGATGATTCAATTTTACACCTCCAATAATTAAATCTCTATCCTCTACAAGTCTGTGAATATCGTAGCCATTGCCTATTCTAAATTTCATGAATTGATGATTTTCTTTTATTATTCTCTTACTTTGTGGGGATTTTTTGTAGTTTTCAATTGAAATTAAGTCACTTCTTCTCGCCAATGTTCTTTCATAACTTTTTCTTCTTCTCCACGATTTAATCTCTTCATGATTACCGCTAACTAGAATATCTGGGACTTTCATATCTTTAAAAGTTAACGGCCTCGTGTATTGAGGATATTCTAATAAAGAAGAATTATGACTTTCATCGACTAAGGAGTCTGGATCACCAAGTGTTCCTGGTAATAATCTAGTCAAACCATTAATTATTGATATAGCAGGTATTTCACCTCCAGAAAGTACATAATCGCCTATGGATATCTCTTCATCAGCTAAACATCTAATCCTTTCATCAAAACCTTCATATTGACCACAAATAATTATTATTTGATCCAAAGTGGACCATCTCGCAAGATCTTTTTGCTTTAGGACTTTACCCTGTGGGGTCATCAGTAAATTTTTACTTTTAGGTAATTTTCTAATTGATTCATATGCCTTATAAATAGGTTCAGGTTTTAATAACATACCTGCTCCTCCCCCATAAGGCTTATCGTCTACTTGTCTGTAAGAACCTTCTCCATATTCTCTCAAATCATGTAAATTTACATCGATCAAATTCTTATCTAGAGCTTTTGTTATTACCCCTGAATTATTTATTAATTCAAAAGCTTTAGGGAACAATGTAATTACATCAAAAGTAAAACCACTCATTTAGAAATCTTCCTCATAACCAAACTCAATTAACCTTGATTCTTTTTTTCTCCAATTTGGAACAACTTTCACAAACAACTCTAGGTGAACTGGACCATCAATTAATTTTGACATATTTGATCTTGCTGACTGACCAATCATTTTTAACATTGAACCTTTCTTTCCAATTAGAATGCCTTTTTGAGTGGATCTTTCAACAATAATAGTAGCCAAAATAGCTGTAAAAACCTTGCCATTTTTTCTTTTCATTTCCTCTCTCTTTTCTATCTTTACTGCGACACTATGAGGTACTTCTTCTTTTGTATTTTTTAATACCTGTTCTCTTACTAAATCAGATAATAAGTTATCTAATGGTTGGTCGCAAATCGTCTCTTCGCCATAAAGTTTCGGTCCCTCAGGAAGAAAATTAAGAGCCATATCGACTAGTTCAGAACATCCTTCTCCTTGAGAAGCACTTACAACTTGAAAGTTTCTAGTAATTCCAAAGAATCTTCTATATTGATCTAGTCGTAAATTCCTAAGTTCTTTATTAACCAAATCCCACTTATTTAATGCAACAATAAACTCAGTTTTATTTGCGAGTAGAAAGTTCAAAATATATTCATCACCTCTACCAGGTTTTTCACTTGAATCAATTACAAAAATTACCATATCAACTCCATTAATTGCAGATTTTGCGTTTTTTACTAATATCTCTCCAAGACGATGATGAGGTTTATGCACGCCAGGTGTATCGACAAAAATTATTTGCCCATCATTTGTAGTAAGTATTCCTTTTAATTTATTTCTTGTGGTTTGCGCTATTGGAGAAGTAATTGTTATTTTTTCTCCAATCAATTTATTTATTAAAGTAGATTTACCCACATTTGGCCTTCCTAGTAAAGTTACAAACCCAGATCTATAATTGGTCAAAGACTTTTAATGCATCAATAATAAAATTCTGATCAAAAATGGAAAAAAAAACCATAGATTTAAAAGAAGCTTCGTTCACGCAAGCAATAAACATATCCGCACAATGGTGCAAAGAGTGGAGTGAAGATCTACTCAGCGAAGAGGTTTTAGCAGATAGAATCGCAGAGTTAACTAAAACAAGAAATGGACTCAGAGGATTTTTTGCATATGCTTTATCAGATAAAGATTGTTTATTGTTAGATAAACTTCCTTTTTCACTAATTTACAAATTGAACGAAGGTGGTAATGCCGTAACAGAAATAGTAGTTAAAAATTTAATAATGAGTTCCGCTCAAATTATTACTCATCGAAGAGATAATAATCATGAATATGAGATAACATCGAAAAACATCTCAGATAGATGCAAGGCTATTTTAAGACTGTTAGATACTAAGTCAGTTACAAATTCTGTCAATCAAGTCCTTAGAGACTTAAATGATATGGGCAATAGTTTTGATAATTCAGTAAAGTATAACTCAGAGCAAAAGGAATTTATAAAAAAACAAATTCTTGATATCGCCCAATAAAAAAGCGTAGAAATAAATCTACGCTTTAAGTTTAATTATTTATGTAATGTATTTAGTCTCTTCTACCGCCGCCTTGAAGTGCAATCATTAATCTCAAAATAAAAACAAAAAGATTTATATAAGTTAGATACATGCCTAAAGCCCCTGCAAGATATTGTTCATCATTATATCTTCTTGGCATTGTATAGAAATCGACAAACGACATTGCAACGAATAAAACAGTTCCAAATCCTGCAATTATCAATTCGAGTCCTGAACCTCCAAAAACGCCTGGAGCAAAGAATCCTCCAATTAATTGGACAAACATTGCTATGAGAAGTCCTATCAACCCAAGACCAACTACTCCACTTAGTGCTTGACCGACACTATCACTCATTCTTTGGCCAGTATAAGAGGCAATAACGAAAGTTATACCTGTAGCCAAGGCAGCTGTTCCGACAGAACCAATACCAATAGTTCCTATTGCTAAAGCAACTATTCCACTTAAGGTGAATCCAGTTAACAAGCTAAAGCCTGTTAGTAAAGGCAAAGCCTTAGCATTATTTGCATTATTTGCAGCACTTGTGGCTATAAAAAACAAAATCAACTCTGCAATTAATGCAACTATTGAAAGAGGCTGGAAAAGCCTAGGATTTGTGGCTATGAGTGAGACACCCGCCAAAACGCCTAAAGAAGTTAGAACCATACCTCCACCTACATAAGGTAAAGCTTTTTGAACAACATTAGGTCCAACAATTGAACTAGTTTGTGCTTCACGAATAGCTTGATTGAAATTACTACTTGCTGGCATTTTCTTTTTTGAAATATGGACTTATTCTAATCGATTTTTAAAATTTCAGGGTACGGATCTCCAGAGTTATAAGGTTATTGATAAGCCTCAATAATTTTCTGAACTAAAGGATGACGAACTACATCTTCAACAGTTAAATAACAAAATTTTATATCTTGAGTTTCAGAGAAAATTCTCGATGCTTCGATGAGGCCGCTTTCCTGATCTTTTTTTAAATCAATTTGTGTAATATCTCCGTTTACAACCATTTTAGATCTATCACCCAATCTGGTTAAAAACATTCTCATTTGAGAGCAAGTAGTATTTTGTGCTTCATCAAGGATAACCATCGAGTTATCTAAGGTTCTGCCTCTCATAAATGCTAAAGGTGCAACTTCAATAATTCCCTTATCGATTAACGAATTTGTTCTATCAAACCCAAAAATACTATGTAGAGAATCAAATAGGGGTCTTAAATATGGATCTACTTTTTGTTGCAAATCACCAGGTAGAAATCCCAAACTTTCACCAGCTTCTACAGCTGGTCTGGTTAAAACAATTTTTTCAATTTTTTTCTCATTCAATAGTCGTGCCGCGCAAACAGTTGCTAAAAATGTCTTACCAGTTCCAGCTGGACCAATCGCGAACGTAAGATCAAAGTTTTCAATTGATTCAACATATTCTTTTTGCCTTATAGTTCTTGGTCTTAAATATCTTCCTTCTTTGGAACGCGCAAGAATTTTTTTTCCAAGTTCAGCATGTGAAGACGATTCACCCATATTTAAAGAACTTAAAGCCGCTTTAAGATCTACCTCTGGGACTTCTAACCCTTGTTCCCAAATTGGTCTTGTTAGTTCTACTAATGCTGAGGCTCTCTCAATTTTAGATATGACACCATTCATCTCAAGTTGTAAGCCTCTTATAGTTAAAGAAACTCCTGTAAGAGACTCAAATTTTTTTAAGAAAGAATTACCAGGTCCAGATAATGCTGTAGCGGCATCAGAGCTTGGCAAATCTATTTTGAAGTGACCAGTTTTGGAAACTTCCTTCATCTAGTTATTAAATAAGAATAAAAATTTATCAACTCACTAGCTTTCAGCTTCATTACCCTCGCTTCCAGCTTTACTAGTATCATTTTCTTCGTCTTTAGTTTTAGCCTTAGCTAATTTTTCCTTCTCTAACTTTGCTTTACCAATTGCGATAGAGGGTCTTTCTGTTTTTTCTAATAACCCTCCCTTTTCTAATAAAGTTCTCACAACATCAGTTGGCTGTGCACCTTGAGTAAGTCTTGTTCTTAAAGCTTCTGTATCAAGCCTGGTTTCCTTAGTTCTTGGATTATAAAAACCTAGTTCTTGCAGAGGTCTACCATCTCTTCTGGAAGTACTATTGCATGCAACAATTCTGAAACTTGCCTCTTTTTTCTTTCCAAAGCGCTTAAGGCGCAATTTAATCATCTTAAATTAGTGCGTTTTAATAATAATATCATTTAAAGGTAAAAATACAGAAACTATAAATCGGCAAAACCTTTTTTCTTTTTATTATTTTTCTGTTTTTTCATTGGCTTATTACCACTCATACCTCCCATTCCTGGCATACCTCCCATTCCTGGCATACCTCCCATTCCTGGTATGCCTCCCATTCCTGGCATACCTCCCATTCCTGGCATACCTCCGTTAGACATCTGTTTCATAAAACCTCTCATTCTTTGAAAATCAGCTAAAACTTTATCTACATCTTTTGTTTCATAACCGCTACCTTGAGCGATTCTTTGTCTTCTTGAGGGGTGAGCGGCAAGAACTTCGGGTTTTTGCTTCTCCTCAATAGTCATTGACGAGATCATGGATTCTATTTTCTTAAGTTGATCTTCTCCATCTTTTATCATCCCATCATCTATTTTATTCATTCCAGGAATCAATTTAATCAATCCACCAAGTGAACCCATTCTTTTAATTAATCTCATTTGCTTTACAAAATCATTAAAATCAAAAGTCGCTTCTTGAAGTTTCTTTTGCATCGCTTCTGCATCAGCAAGTTCAACTTCTTTTTGTGCTTTTTCAACAAGTGTCAATACATCACCCATGCCTAAAATTCTGCTAGCCATTCTCTCTGGATGAAATGGTTGCAATGCCTCTATTTTTTCACCTACACCTATAAATTTGATTGGTTTACCACTTATTTTTCTTATTGATAAAGCAGCTCCACCTCTTGAGTCGCCATCCAACTTAGTTAATATCGCCCCCGTGATTCCTACTTTTTCATGAAATGATTTTGTTAAGTCTGCAGCTTCTTGCCCAATCATTGAATCAACAACAAGCAAAACCTCATCAGGATTAGAAACTTCTTTTATTCGAACCATTTCACTCATCATGGAATCATCAATTTGAAGTCTTCCTGCGGTGTCAATAATTATCGAATTAAAATTATTTTCACTAGCAAAATTCAATGCTTCCTTTGCTATTTCTTCTGGTTTGCTATTTTTTTCTTTAGCTGAAAAAACTTCCAATTCATATTGACTTCCCAATGTTTTAAGCTGCTCTACAGCTGCTGGTCTATAAATATCTGCAGCCACCAAAAGAACTTTTTTATCTTTTTCCTTTAAATAAAGTCCTAATTTTCCTGTTGCAGTTGTTTTACCCGCTCCCTGAAGTCCAGCCATCAAAATAACTGTAGGACTTTTTTCATTTTCGTTTAATGGAGAATTTTCATTCCCCATAATGTTAATTAATTCTTTATTTACAACTTCTATAAATTTTTGACCTGGGTTTACACCTCTGACTACTTCTTCTCCAATAGCTTTATCTTTGACATCTGATATAAATTCTTTTACTACAGACAAACTTACATCTGCATCAAGGAGTGCTCTTTTTACCTCCTTCAAGGCATCGTTTATATTATTTTCGCTAATTTTTGCTTCGCCTCTTAAACCCTTTACTGCGTCTTCAAAGCGTGAAGAGAGTTCATCAAACATTATTAAAAAGTAATTTTAATTATTATAGATGATCTTGAAGTTTGTAATTATAAGCCGCTCACAAAATCAACCAATTTCCATGATTTATTTGAAAAGCCCAAAATATATTTAACTTTAAGAGGATTTAATGATGTTTCATTAACGAATTCTCCAGAATTCTTTACTAACCTCTCTAGATAATTTAATTCTACTAAAACAACTATCCGAGATGAAGTTTGCGATTCCAAATCAATCTTACGTATTTGGGAGTTAATCTCCTTATAAATTCCTTTCTTGATATCGTTCTGTCTTTCTTCGATTGTTCGATCAATTAGACCTTTACTAACAATATTAGAAAGATTAATTTCACTCTTTCCCGCTAAGTAATTACTTTTACTAATAAGCCATCCATTAATTAAATTCCTTATATCTTCTAAAGAAGGTGAAGCAGTATTAAGTTCTTTGAATTCATAGGAAATAACTGAAGTAGATTTCTCAGAAATAGAATTCAATTTACTTGAAGGATTTTTTTTTATTTCTTGAATGATATCTATCTCACTAAGCTTTTGATTTTTATCAATTGCAATTAAGGGTTTTTCAGCGATAGATTCTTCCTGAATTGATTTTTTTAAATTATTTCTTATAAATCCAACACCAATACCAAATGAAAATAAGATCAAAAACGCATAGATATAAATAAAATAAGGCGACCGATTTATAATCTCTTTATCATTTAAGAATTCCCCAAAACTAAACTTTAATTCAGCAATTTTTTCAATTAAAAATTTATAAAACTCTATTGGTTTTTTCTTAAAATATTCTTGATTGAATTCGATTTCTTTGGTCTCAACCTTTTCATAGTCTTGTTTTATGCCGCCAGGCCAAGGTAATCTTCTTTCATCAATATTACCTAATGAATTATCAAAATCTTCAGTCTTATTTGTAAAAAATTCCTTCTCAACTTGTTGGTTTTGAAGATTTGATCTAGTTGCAATTTTATTTGATTTCTTTTCTAATTTTTCAATAAATTCTTGAATTTCCCTATCTTCAAACCAAGAATCTAAATCCACCTCTTTTGAGTCAATGTCTCTATAACCAACTAAAACATCATTCTCTAACCAATTTTTACAGAAAATACATATCGCTTCTAACTTATTTCCAGGATAATTATTAAGCCAATCTCGTAAAGTTTCATCAGAACTACTTGAAAACCTTGCAGAGGCTTGGTCAATATCAGCCAAAAGCAAATCTAAACAACCGACTAGAGGCATTGAATCAAGACCTGATAAATTTAGTTTCTTTAAAATTCTCCTCGCTTCAAATAGTTTTTCCGGCTTTCTTCTTGAGAAACCAATAGCTGTTAAGGATAGAAATGCTAAAAATCCTGCTTCTAATGATCCTCTTTTGTGTAATTCAAGAAACAAATCAATCTGTTCTTGCACTGTTAAAAATGGCTTAATTTGTTGAAAAAAGACTTCAAACTCTTGCTGATTTAAATAATCTTTATATTCATATTTGTTATTACCTTCCAAACCACCTCTTTTGATTATTAAATTTTCCAACATACTTAAGCCTTTTTTATGAGACTCTTGATCATTTAGATCCCTACTAAGTAGATCTAGGATTCTGTAAGGAAGCAAAGCAACCAAATCTTCTTCAAGTTCTTTTCTTATTTCTCCAAGCTTTCCCATTCTTTGTAGAAGTTGTATACCTTCATGTAAAAAGTCTGCCGCGTTCGAATAGGATCTAAGCTGTTGTTCTTGAATTGCAGAATCTCTAGCTGTTAAAGCAGCCAATAATGTTAAATCAGCTTCTCTACTACTTCCTAAAGCTGGAGTTTGAGGGGGTTGCAATGCTTTTCTCGTAATTTTAAAAGCTTCTTTTGGTGAACCTGATTCCCAAAGAAGTATTAATCCTGCTACTTCTCTATTTGAGGAAAAATCCAATCCAGAATTCCCATTTAATAACAAATTTTCGTACTCTTTTCTGCTTTCTGGATCTGTAAGTAGATCTGCAGTGAGGCGAAGCAACTCAGATCTTTGGGTTAAAACTTCATAAGTAAAACCTTCATCAGGTGTTTTATCTAACCGCAATTGAAACGCCCTTAATATTTCCTCAGAAGTTGCAGAGGGGCTTACGCCAATTAAACGAAAATGGTCTAAAGGAAGTTCCAAACAAATATCCTAATGAAAAATTCTTAGACAAATTTTATCAAGTTAAAAAATTTTTTCATAAGGTCTTACAGAGTTTTTAAAAAAAATCATGAAAATCGCCCTTCACGGCTTAGAATGTTAACAAATCAAAACTTCGTTAAGGTATTTTTCTTGGAAACACACGTAGAGAGAATCTCAAATCTTCAAGACATAAAAAAAGCCGAATTAGATCGAGAAACCGGATTATTTCTTTATGAAGACATGACGCTTGGCCGTAGGTTTGAAGATAAGTGTGCAGAAATGTATTACAGGGGAAAAATGTTTGGTTTCGTTCATTTATATAACGGTCAAGAGGCTATAAGCACTGGAGTAATTGGGGCCATGAAGAAGAAACATGATTGGTTTTGCAGTACCTATCGCGATCATGTTCATGCATTAAGTGCGGGTGTTCCATCATTTGAAGTAATGAGTGAACTTTTTGGTAAATCCACTGGTTGCAGCAAAGGCCGAGGTGGATCCATGCACTTATTTTCAAGAGAGCATCACCTACTTGGAGGATATGCATTTATTGGAGAAGGAATTCCCGTTGCCTTAGGGGCAGCATTTTCAAGTAAATACAAAAAGGAAGTTGCTGGAAATAGTAATAGTGATGCGGTAACTGCAGCATTTTTTGGGGATGGGACTTGCAATAATGGGCAGTTTTTTGAATGTTTAAATATGGCCCAGTTATGGAAATTACCCATAATTTTTGTTGTTGAAAATAATAAATGGGCTATTGGTATGGCTCATGATAGAGCTACTAGTAATCCTGAAATCTGGAGAAAAGCGTCTGCTTTTGGGATGCACGGCGAGGAAGTTGATGGAATGGATGTATTAGCAGTAAGAGGGGCAGCACAAAGAGCAATTAAGCGAGCTAGGGCAGGAGAAGGTCCCACACTTTTAGAATGTTTAACTTATAGATATAGAGGGCATTCTCTCGCAGATCCAGATGAATTAAGATCTGAAAAAGAAAAGGAGTTTTGGGGGAAAAGAGATCCTATTAAGAAATTAGCTCAAGAAATTACTGACTGTAAATTCGCTACAGAAGAAGAATTAAAAATTATTGAAAAGAAAATTGATTCTGAAATATCGGAGGCAGTTAAAAATGCAATTGAAGCGCCTGAACCTCCTTCAGAAGAATTAACCAAGTATATTTGGGCAGAAGATTAGTAGATTAAATACCACTAGGTAATTTTCTGGTTAAATTCCTTAATTTTCTTAGTGCCTTTAGTTCAACTTGTCTTACTCTTTCTCTAGAAACTTCTAATAGTCTTCCAATTTCTGCAAGCGTGTGTCTCTCATTTGCATCAAGTCCAAACCTTAGTTTGAGAACATGTTGTTCTTGCTCGCTTAAATGACTTAACCACTTACCAAGTTGCTCTTGATGCATTTTCTGTTCAACTTGATCTAAAGGCTCTTCATTATTACTATCTGCAATTAAATCACCTAAAAAGCTCCTGCCATCATCGCCATTTACTGGAGCATCTAAACTACTTGTTGATAAAGCTTGTCTTAAAACAGAATCCAATTCTTCAACATCAATTTCCATTGCCTCTGCAATTTCAATTCTGCTTGGCATAGCACCAAGCTTATGAGCCAAATCTCTACTAACTTTTCTAATTGAAGCTAACCTTTCACTTAAGTGCACAGGTAAACGGATTGTTCTTGATTGACAGGCAATGGCTCTTGTCATACTCTGCCTAATCCACCAAAAGGCATAAGTAGAAAACTTATATCCTCTTGTCGGATCAAATTTTTCAACCGCCCTCTCTAACCCAAGAGAACCTTCTTGTACTAAATCAAGTAATTCCAATCCTTTACCTTGATATTTTTTTGCCACACTGACAACTAATCTTAAATTAGCTTTCATCATTCTTTCTTTAGCTCTTCGACCGATTTTTATAGTTCTTTTTTGCTGAGTTGTAAAATCATTAATTTTTTCATTTAATTGTCCATCTTCTGTAAGAATCATCATCTTCTGGACTTGATTACCCAATTCAATCTCTTCGGCAGGTGTTAATAAGGGGACTCTACCAATATTCTGCAAATACCAACTTATTGGATCATTACTCCTCCTTTTAGGTTGTTCTGATTGGGTTGGTAATGATGAGACCATTTTTTGACCTATTTAGGTATTAAAACTTTCCTACACTTTTAAAGAAATAGCTAAATATTTAATGCGCGCTTCAGATTTCAAGTAATATTTGTACACTTATGTGTTTAAAACTATAAATAACTCTATTAAATTGTTTCTTTCAAGATATTTGTCTCGTTTTTATATTTCTCATTAATTTTGTAAGTTCATCACCAATATCAGAAGCATTTGACCCACTTTTGCACTTTGATGCAGCAAATGAATGCAAAAGTACATATTTAGCAAAAAAATCTGTTGATATATTTCTACAGTGGGTTAAATCAATCGCAGAACTACCAGCTACAAAACCAGATAAAAGATCACCTAATCCAGCTCGAGCTGTCTGAGAATCGGTTCCAAAAAGTTGCCAAATTTTTTTATTATCAGCAACTATACTGTTAGCTCCTTTTAACAAGATACTGATATTGAATTCTTTTGCCGCATCACGAGCAAGCTCAATATTGGTCTTAGATTTTATATTAGGAAATAATCTTCCAAATTCTTTGCTATGTGGTGTAATCCATGTCTTAAACTTTCTCTCTAAAAAGAAATTTGATCCCAACTTAGATTCCGAAATTCTATTAAGTGCATCTGCATCCAAGATTAATAATCCTCGAAAAGCCATAAGATAGTCTTTTGATTTTTGCCAATCATCATTATCAATTCCTATTCCTGGACCGACAACTAATGAATCAAACGCACTTAAATCAATATTCTTCAATGCCTTAAATAAAGATGCATTTCCATTTTGGTTAGATTGCATAGTTTCTTTTAAAACTATTTCTGGGGCAACTTGCCAAATAGATTCAGCAACTATCCCGGGAAGGACCGCAGAGATAAAGCCTGCTCCACTTGATATGGCCCCTTTTATTGCCAAGTATGCAGCACCAGGATATTTTTCACTCCCTGCTATTAGTAATGTTCTACCTCTTTGATATTTGTTGGAATTTTTTGGTAAAGAGAGTAAATCAATATTTTTTATATCTTTGTAAGTAACCTTAAAAATCTTTTTATCAATTTTGGACAGCTTACTAGTAGGTATCCCAATATCTATATGGTGCAATTTTCCAATAAATGGTAAAGCAGAATCTTGAGTCAAACCAATCTTATAAAGACCAATGGCCAATGTATAGTCTGCCTTTACTGCGTCTTCTAAAAAAGGCTCTCCTTTATCAGGACATAATCCTGTTGGAATATCAATACTTATTACCTTTCCAGATTTTTTATTAAATTTTTGATTAAACAGTTTAATTAATTTATCATCAACTTTTCTTGTTTGATTATTACCAAAAACTGCATCAATCCAAAGATCTTTCCCATTTGCATCAGGAGGCTCTACTAATTTTATGACACCAATAGATGTAAGATAATTAAGGTGGTCATTTGTTAGTTGTTTTTTTATCGGGAATGGACACCATACCTGAACATAAAAACCTTTCAAAAAAAGCTCTCTTGCTATTACTGCACCATCCCCGCCATTATGCCCAGGACCTATAAAAACAGTTATTCCATTCTTGAGAAGAGGTTTCTTTTTTAAGAGCCATCTACTAATTTGGATACCAGCTTTTTCCATCAATGCTTCTTGTGGCATTCCATCAGAAAACATTTCTTTCTCTACTATCAACATTTGCTTTGAATCAACAATTAAATGTTTAGAATCAATTGTTGGCCATACAATTTCGTTCATAATTAGTACAAAGCAATTGAAGAACAGTTCAAAAATTTAAACTTCCATGTTAAAGACACAAAAGGATAAAAAATTAGAGAACTTTTTTTCTCCTAATAATAGAACTAAAAAGAAAAAAAATATCATTGTAGGTCTTTCTGGTGGCGTAGATAGTTCCCTTTCAGCTGCTCTACTTGTAGAAAGAGGCTGGAATGTTGAGGGACTAACTCTTTGGCTAATGAAAGGGCAAGGCTCCTGTTGTTCTGAAGGATTAGTAGATGCTGCTGGCCTTTGTGAAGATTTGGGAATTAATCATAAAATAATAGACTCAAGAGAAATTTTCGAAAGAGAGGTAATTAAAAAAACTACTGAAAGCTATGAGAAAGGATTCACTCCACTGCCATGTTCGATGTGCAACAAGAATGTGAAGTTTGAAGAGATGCTTAATTACGCAATAAACAAAAAAGACTTTACTCATATTGCGACCGGACATTACGCAAGGATAAAAAAATCATCTTATGTTGAAACACTTGATTGCAAGAGCTTTGTTTTTAAGAATTTCCTTCTTCTCAGAGGTGCTGACGAAAACAAAGACCAAAGTTATTTTCTATATTCTCTTTCACAAGAAGTACTAAGCAGATTAGAATTTCCTCTTGGTGAAATGAAAAAAGAAGAGACAAGAAAGGAAGCCCTGAGATTAGGCCTTAGAACTGCTCAAAAACCAGAAAGTCAAGATTTATGTTTAGTTGAGCATTATGGGTCAATGCAGAGATTTATCGACAAACACATTGAACCTAAAGAAGGAGAAATTGTTCATGTAAATGGGAAAGTCCTAGGAACTCACAATGGAATTCAGCACTTTACTGTAGGTCAAAGAAAAGGTTTAGGCATCGCTTGGCCGGAACCTTTATACGTAAAAAATTTAGACAGGGTAAAAAATATAGTTTATGTAGCAGATAAAAGTGATCTATTTAATAGAGAAGCAATAATCAGTAAGGTTAACTGGGTGTCAATCGAAGAACCTAAACAGAAGATAGAAGTAGAAGCACAAATCAGATATAGAAGTCATCCAGTAAAAGGAACTTTAATACCTTTGAAAAATTTAGATAATCCAGCTAAAACATTTAAATTAATTTTTGAAGAAAGTCAAAGCTCGGTAACGCCCGGACAAGCTGCAGTTTTTTATAAAGGAGAAATTTTATTAGGTGGCGGAATAATTAATTAATTTTACAAAAGAAATTTAATCCCATAAAAAATATAAATAATAACAAAATAGGTTTATCTCCAAATTTTGTATAGAAAGTCTTATCAGATGAAAAATTAGGGAAAACTACTTTATTTTGCTCTATATTTAAATCTAGGAGTTGACTTATTTTTCCATCATCTTTAACTAAACCCGAAGGACCAGTGTTTGATACAAGTAGATTATCTTTTTTATTTTCAATACTTCTCAATCTTGCCAAAGACAGGAATTGATTATAAAGCTTAGTTGGATAGGGATCTAAATTTGCTGCAGTTATTATTATTTTTGCTCCTGCATTAATAGCCTTTCTTATTTTCAATCCATCACTAATTTCATAACAAATAGCCACTGCTAAAGGTTGTGTAAATTTAGGATCAAAAAATCTTGAATCAGAGCCTGGTTGAATTCCTCCTACTGCAGATAATCCTCTTGAAAAACTATTTAGAAATCTAGGTATTTTTTCACCTAAAGGAACAAGTCTATTTTTATCTATAAATGAGGTAAAAGATTTATCTCCAATTTGAAATCCGAGTAAAGAACTTCTTAACCCATTATTAGAATTTCTGAAACCTCCCGCCAAGGTATTAACTTTAAAGCCTTTTGATAAATAAAAATCATTATATAGAGTCCCTTCAGGAGTAACAAGAAGTTTCGCTTTGTTTGATAAAGCATATTTTTGAGCGATAGATAGCTTTTCTTCAATAAATTCATCATTTATTTTTAATTTTTCTCTTGTTGGTATATTAGTTTGCCAAATAGCTACTGGATATTCATAATTTCTTTTTATTGGAGTTGTTAAACCTCCAAATAAATGTAAGAACATAAAAACCAAAAGTCCTAAAAGAAAAAATTTTTTAAAGTAAAGTTTTCTTTCCCATCTACCTTGAATATAAAAAATCCAAAATCCAATCAATATTTGTAATACGCATAAACCACTTGCACCAATCCATCTTGCTAAACCAGCAAGATAAATATCACCTGGGATAAGACTCTCTCCTACACCTATCCAAAATAAAGGTGTTTGAGAAAGTATCAATTCACCAATACCCCAAGTCAAAGATAAAAAAAATACTTTTACTGTTAAAGATAATATTTTCATTTTGAAAATATCCTCTTTCCAGAGAATAATTTCAACTAACAATCCCCATAAATAAACTAATATCCCACCCAAAAAAGCGCAAAATAACAATATTAAAATGGTGATTATTAAACTTGCAAGCCATGAAAACCCTAGCCATGTCAATGGATGAAGATCATAAAGCCAAGAATGACTTATCAAGATAAAGAAAAAACCCCAACAAAAATTTGCTATCCTTCTCTCACTTCCCTTCCATAAAATAAATAATGATATCGGCATAAAAATCAGCCAAAAATGAGTTGAGACTGAAATTCCTCCTAAAATCCCTCCTAAACAAGGGTAAAAATATTGTCTTAGACTTTTAATTTGAGTTGGGATTAACAATCTAAAATTACGAACTTAAATTTATAATCACCCATTTATTGTACCTTCATTCTGTAGACTAAGTTTTAGTAACTTTCAAAATTTATAGTGAAAGAAGTCTTTATTAGTTTTGCAGTTTTTGTTTTTTGTGTTTCATTAACTCTTTACAGTCAATTTAATTCACCTCAAGTTGTTAATGCTGCCGAATCAGAAACTCAGTCAGTTCAAAGAATACCTGTTGCAAAATCATCAAATGTCTCAAATAATAATTTATTTGAACTAGACCCATCAGATCCAAATCCTATACTTTTCGCTATGGCAGAAGAAACATCATCAGACAGTAATTCAAGGACTACAGAAAGTGGTCTAATTATTGCAGATATCGTAAACGGGGAGGGAGATGAAGCTAGTGCTGGGAAAACAGTTACTGTAAATTACACAGGAACTCTAGAAGACGGGACACAATTTGATACCAGTATCGGAAGAGCTCCATTCAGCTTCCCCTTGGGTGCTGGACGAGTAATAAAAGGTTGGGACGAAGGTGTAGCAGGCATGAAAGTTGGAGGCAAAAGAAAATTAACAATACCTCCGGAACTTGGATACGGATCAAGAGGAGCTGGAAATGTTATTCCTGCTAATGCGACTTTAATATTTGAAGTTGAATTATTAAAAGTCAATTAAATTAAGTAAGAAAAATATCTAAGACTTTTCAATTTAGTTAATCTCCAAGTAATATATATACAACACCAAATATTTGAAATGTTAAGTAAATTCATCAATTCTTTTCTAGATAAAAAATCCCCAATGAAAGTCCACGCTCACTGTGATGGTCCTTGTGGTGTTTATGACCCAGCATCTACGAGAGTTGCGGCTGAAGCAGTTTTATCAATGACAAAAAAACTTATTGCATTAGAAGCTCCTTCTAGCACTGATTCAGCAGAGTGGGCTGCATACAGTAATACATTTTCTAGATATGTTGCAGTTAAAGAAGAGCAAGCAAAAGAAACAAAGAAAGAAATTCTAATTTTGTGGACAGATTACTTCAAACCAGTTCACTTAGAAACTTATCCAGACTTACACGAAACCATCTGGAAGGCGGCGAAATTATGCAGTGCATGCAAAGTTAATATTGACTTAGCTCAAGCTGAAGAACTAATGAGTTATGTAGAAAAGATCCATAATATTTTCTGGGCATCCAAAGGAAGATCAGACGCTTTTGTAAAAGCTAGTTAATCAAAATTATTTTCAAAAGTTTTGTTGACTTAATTTTATATTTCCTGGGCTTGAGAAAAACCGCTGTTGTTAGTGGTGAATCTATGTTGCCTTCTCTTAAGGAAGGTGACATAGTGTTTTTCAAAATATATAAGGAAAGAGATTCAGCTCTTAAACCCGGACAAATAGTAATTTTCAATCATCCACTTAAAAATATAATCTGTATTAAAAGAATAAATTTAGTAAATCAAAATAATATCGGCGTTCTTGGGGACAACATTGAATTGAGCGAAGATAGTAATAAATTTGGACTCTTAAATAATAAAAAAATTATCGGAATTGTTACCTCTAAACTAATTACTCCAAAATTAAAATATTTTTTAATTCAGAAAAATAACAGCACTTCTTTGAATCCAAAATAAGCCCATTGAAAAGGATAGCCCTCCTGCAACACAGATTAGTCTTTTTATAAATTTTTGACCTACATTTAAAGTTGTAAAAGATATTAAGCAAGTAAAAAGATTCATACTTATCAATGACCCAATCAAATATGAAATCAAATAAAAGCAAGCACTAATTACAGGAAGAGCTAATGCTGGCAAAACTGCAAGAAAATGCGAACCTCCAGCTATACCGTGGAGCAATCCTAAACCTGTCAAAGCATGTGAGTGCTTTTTATTACTTTTTTGTTCCTCAGCATGAAAGTGAAAGTGACGATGGGCAATTCCATTCTCATGCTTATGAGAATGCGAGTGGATACTTAATTGAAAAGAATTTTTTACCGCAATTACTCCAACAATTAGAAGCGAAATTCCAACCAAAAATTCGGCAATATTAGAGAATTTGTTTAATGGCGTAAAATCCTTTATAAAAATTGCTAAAAAAGCTAATAAAAGAACTCCAGAGGAATGGCCTAATCCCCATGAGAAGCCATTTCTAAGAGCTTTTTTGGGACTATTAATTGCAGATGGTGCCATTGCAATTAGGTGATCTGCACCACTTATTACATGAACAAATCCTGCGAGAACACCTGTTAGTATTACTGCCTGCATTTATATTTAATACGACTTTATTTATTTAATTTTATAGCACAATTCTATGTCAAGATTAAATAGCACGATTTAATGTCAAATTAAATTGAGTTAAATAATTTATTGAAAGATTGTTCAATATCAGTTTCTCTCATAAAAGTTTCACCAATTAATACTCCCATGATTCCAATAGATCTAAGCGATTCTAAATCTTCGGCACAATTAATTCCGGATTCACTTATGGGAATAATATTTTGTTTTAAAAATATATCTGCATGTGTATGCATCAATTCTATTGATGTTTTTAAATCCGTTTTAAAAGTCTTTAAGTCCCTGTTATTTATTCCAATCAAATTAAAAGATTTTAACTTTAGAATCCTTTCTAATTCATTAGAGTTATGGACTTCAACAAGAACACTCATCTTTAAGTTATCAGCTATTTTCTTTAAATAAATTAAATCGTCATCACTTAAAATCGCAGCAATTAATAATATTGCATCAGCACCAGATACTCTAGCTTTATAAATCTGATAAGCAGAAATAATAAAATCTTTACAGAGTAGAGGGAGATTAGTTGATCTCCTTACAGTTTCGAGTATTTCAAAACTACCTTGAAAAAACCTTTTATCAGTAAGCACTGAGATACATGATGCACCTAGTCTTTCATAACAAATTGCTATGTTTTCAGGGTTAAAATCTTTTCTAATAACTCCTTTACTCGGACTTGCTTTTTTTATTTCAGCAATAACTCCTGGTTTTAATTTTGACTCCAAAATATTTTTATAAAAATCTTTGGGGGTAGGAAGTTTTTCAATCTTTTTGATGAGATCCTCTAGAGAGACTATTTTTTTAAAATTCTTAATTTCAATATCCTTGTGCCAGACTATTTCTTCCAGAATATTTTTTGCTTGTGCTTCTCTATGAGGTACAGCATATTCTAAATTTTCTACCCTTACTGTTGGATTTGGTGGCCTGCGTCTTATCTCCATAAATCTTAGATATTATTTTATTTGAGAAGCAGCTTGTTTATATGCGACCTCAACTACTTCACTAAGAGTAGGATGAGTATGAACTTCTTTAGATAATTCAATTACATCTTGGTTCCTTGAAATAGCGTTCGAAATTTCTTGAATTAAATCAGCTGCATGTAACCCAAAAATATGAGCACCTAATACTTTCCCATTATCTTTATTGAAAATCAACTTTAGCAATCCATCACTTTCCAATTCAGCCAATGCTTTTGAATTAGCCTTAAAGAAACTTTTGACAACTCCCAAAGTAAAATTTTCTTTTGCAGATATCTCTTTAGCTTCAACTTCAGAGAGACCAACTGAACTTATCTCTGGGTGAGTAAAGGTTGCTGCGGGGATGCTTTTATAGTTAATTTCGACATTACCACCGCAAATATTATCAACCGCAATAGTACCCTGCGCTGCAGCTGTATGGGCAAGCATTAATTTACCCGTTACATCTCCAACAGCCCAAATGTTAGGTATTATTTCATCACCATTCTTTACTCTCATTTGATCATCTACAGGAATGAACCCTTTTACTGTTTCGATACCAACCGACTCAAGATTTAAGTTATTACTATTAGGACTTCTACCAGTTGCAACTAATACAGCGTCAACTTCTAAAGTTTCTACAACTTCTTTAGATTTTGCATCCGTCAGTTCTATTTTTACAGGGCATCCAGGTATTATTTTTGTCGCAAAGACATTTGATTTTGTATCTATATCTCTTGCTTGAATAAGGTTCTTCTTAGCAATTTTAGTGATGTCTGGATCAAATGTTGGCATAATATTCTCCAAAGCCTCGATCATGGTGACTTCACAACCAAGCGCGGTATAAACATCAGCAAATTCAAGTCCTATATATCCGCTTCCAATAATTGCTATCCATCTTGGAAGCCACTCAAGTTTAACCGCATCATCACTAGTAAATACGGTCCTATTATCCAAAGTTATTCCGCGGGGTACAAAAGGAGAAGAGCCTGTTGCGATAACAATATTCTTACATGTGAAAATTTTATCAATTCCGTTTTTATCTCTTACACCTACTTTTTGATTTCCTTCAATTCTTCCAATACCCAAAATAATTTCAACTCCACTCCTTTTAAGAGTTTTCGTTAAGTTTTCTCTAACATTTAAAACTAAACTATTTGCATGATCTGCAATTTTTGATCTCTCGAACCTTACTGGTGAAGCATGTATACCAAATTTTGCTAAATGTTCATAATCAGCTATTTCTCTAACTTTTCCACTTGCAGCCAAAAGAGCTTTAGATGGAACACAACCCTTGTTAACACAAGTGCCTCCCATATCAGAAGATTCTACTATTGCGACTTTCAGTCCCTTACCAGCAGCATGTTTAGCGGCATCAAAACCTCCATATCCTGCTCCTATTACGATTAAATCAAAATCAAAACTTGAATCAGTCACTTTTTATTTATTTATTTAGAGGTGTATGCGACTCTTTTTCGTTCTAGTAATAACGGAACTGCAACACAAGCCACATTCAATGATTCTACAAGCTTACTATGCGGAATTGTAATTGTTTCATTAAAAGCTTCTTGAATTTTTTTATGAATACCTTGACCTTCATTACCCAAAATTAATGCGGTACGCCTAGACCAATCAACTTCCCAGTAAGGTTTTGAAGGTTTTTTTGAACTTTCATTATGGCTACTAGTAGAGAAAATCTTAAATCCTACATTTGATAATTCAGACAAAGACTTAAGTAAAGAATTTAATATTTCTTCTTCAATTCCATCAAATCTTAAAAATGGCAGATGAAAAACTGCACCTGAGGATGCTCTTAAAACCTTTTGGCCTAATGGATGCGCCCCTCCAGCCAAAAAAATTGCATCAACACCTGCAGCTAAAGCAGTTCTAAATAGATTACCCATATTCCCAGGATCTTGAATCCTGTCGAGAACAAGAACAAAATCATTCTTAATATTAAATTGATAATTAGGTATTGCTGAAATCTCTACTAAAGCTGCTATCCCATCTGGATTAATTGTTGAAATCGCAGATGCCAAGACTTCCTCTGAGACAATATTTATCAATGACTGATGAAATTTTTTGCTTAGATTTTGATTCTTTCTTAGCCATTTTTCGGTAACTAAGATCTTAGAAGGATTTTTTCCAGACTTCAGCAATTCTTCAATGAGATGTGTACCCTCTATGCAAAAAAAGTCTTGATCTTTTGGAGATGATCCTCTTTTGAATGATCTAAATCTTTTAACTAGATTATTGTTTTTACTAGTTATTTTTAAAAAAGTATTTTCTATGAGTGATTTGAAAAATTTGTTATCAACTATATTTTAATTACATAAATATTTTGATCAATTATTTATTAAATTTTTATTTCCCAAGAAATCAAAAAAATACATTTTCACTTTTAATTAATATTCATGACGTTACATAGGGTGGACTTAATATTATTAGTTTGTCATGATGAACCTAATAAATTAAGTCTTAATGATTTGCGGAAGCAAAAATAAGTCATATCTTAAATCGCAAAATTTAAAGATTCTTGGCCAAGGCAAGTTAAATGGAATTGTTAAAATAAGTGGTGCAAAGAATTCCGCCTTAGTTTTATTAGCTTCATCATTGCTTACTAATGAAAAAATAATTCTTGAAAATGTACCTTTTCTCACTGATATTGAAAAGATGGGGAATATCCTCAAGAATTTAGGAGTGAATTTAGTTCGTAAAAACAACCAACTAGAAATAGATCCAACAACTATTTCGATTAAAGAACTTCCATATGAACTTGTTAAAGGATTAAGAGCTAGTTTCTTTTGTATAGGTGCACTATTAACTAAATTTGGAGAAGCTCAAGTACCGTTACCAGGTGGATGCAATATTGGTTCAAGGCCAATAGACGAGCACATTAATGGACTAATCGCATTAGGAGCAGACATTATTATTGAAGATGGAATTGTCAAGGCAAAAATAAGGGGAAACAAAAATAGACTTTATGGCACTCATATTAAATTAAACTGTCCAAGTGTAGGTGCGACTGAAACTTTAATAATGGCAGCATCTTTAGCTAAAGGAAGAACTACTATTGAAAATGCTGCTAGAGAGCCTGAAGTTCAAGATTTGTGCCAAATGCTTAATAAAATGGGGGCAAAAATTTATGACTCCGGTAAAGAAACAATTATTATTGATGGTGTTAATAAGCTTGGCGGATGTAACCATAAAGTAATTCCAGACCGAATAGAAGCTGGAACTTTTCTAATAGCTGCTGCTGCAACTTCCTCTTCAATAACAATTTCTCCAGTCATCCCTCATCATCTTGAAGCTGTTACTAATAAGCTTCAAGAGAGTGGGAGTAAAATTACGATTAAAGGTAATTCGATTTCTATCAAGAGTAAAGAGATTAAAGGAGTAGATATTGAAACAGCTCCTTTTCCAGGCTTTCCTACTGATTTGCAGGCACCATTTACAGCTCTAATGACAATCGCAAATGGTGAATCAAAGATAACTGAAACAATTTTCGAAAACAGAATGAATCATATTTATTTACTTAATGAAATGGGCGCCCGTATAAAACTAAACAAAAACGTAGCTCACATCAAAGGGGTTAAAACAATCAATGGGATGAGTCTAGTTGGCTCAGATTTAAGGTCATCAGCTGCATTAATAATTGCAGGGATCATCGCAAAAGGTAGTAGTAAGATCTATGGATTAGAACATTTAGATAGAGGTTATGAAAATTTTGAATTAAAACTAAAAAATTTAGGTGTAAAAATAATTAGAGAGATCAATAAAAATACCTTCGAGGAGAATGGATATAAAATTGGGCCTAAATCCAAGAATTTTTCAAAACTCGAAGCAGCTTAGCCTTTTATTAAATTATTATAAAAACTAAGAAAGTTGATTCAAACGTAAGCAATATTAATTAGCGAAATGCAACCCAAGAATAATAAAAACAAAACTAAAAAGCGATTTGACCAATTTTTATCTAAACCATTAAATTTGAATTCGTTCATGCCCAAGTTCCGCTATTGGATCCGAATGTTGTCAGTATAGTTACTGCAATGAAAAGATAAGGGACAAATTTAAAGGTTAATTTTTTAGCTTGAGTTTTAGACATTTGTTTTTTTATTAAATATAACACAATATTACTAATTATGAAGCTATTTCCTTTTAAAAAGACTTTTAAGCGTATTTAATCACAAAAGTGTATCATAAATGTTTAAATTTTCTTTTTTTCCTTATTTCTTGTCAGCAAATGCAATAAATGATTCTATGTTTTTATCGAAAAGATTAACTATTAACAAACGTTATCTTGATAACTATTCCTTGACCAAAGCAATAGTCAACAAGTTGATTTTTGTTATAATAAAAAAGTTCATTTTTTCAAAAGCCTTGGGAGCGTGGTGGAATTGGTAGACGCACCGCACTCAAAATGCGGCACCTTCGGGTATGTCGGTTCAAGTCCGACCGCTCCCACTTTGATGAATACCTATAGTAGATTCGATATATCATTCAAAAAAGGAAAAGGTTGTTGGCTATGGGACAAAACAGGTAAAAAGTATCTTGATGCAGTAGCTGGCATAGCAACTTGTAGTCTTGGACATAGCGATAGAGTTTTAAGAAGAAGGTTATCAACTCAACTAAAAAAGATTCAGCACATTTCCAATCTTTACAACATTGAAGAACAAGAACAATTAAGCAGAACTTTAACGAATATGAGTTGTGCTAAAAGCGCCTTCTTCTGCAATAGTGGTGCGGAAGCAAATGAATCAGCAATTAAATTAATTAAAAAATATGGTAATACAACAAATAAAGGTAAAGAATCAATTATTCTCGCAGCAGAATCCAGCTTTCATGGAAGGACGCTTGCTGCCTTAAGTGCCACTGGACAGCCCAAATATCAAAAAGGTTTCGAACCAATGATTCAAGGGTTCAAATTTTTTAAATTTAACAATTTTGATTCGGTAAAAAAATTATTTGAAGAGTGTGAAAATAATAATCAAAAAATTTCCGGCGTTTTAGTTGAACCAATACAAGGAGAAGGCGGCGTAATTCCTGGAAATAAAATATTTTTCAAAAGCCTGCGAGAAATATGTGATAAATATAATTCTCTTCTCATTTTAGATGAGGTGCAAAGTGGAGTAGGTCGAACTGGAAAAATGTGGGGTTATGAGAATTTAGGAATTGAACCTGATGGATTCACCCTTGCTAAAGGATTAGGAGGAGGTCATGCAATTGGAGCATTATTGGTAAAAGAAAAAGCCAACATTTTTTCTCCAGGAGATCATGCAAGCACTTTTGGAGGTAACCCATTCGCCTGTAAAGCTGCCCTAACAGTATTAGAAGAAATAAATAGAAGAAATATTATCAATAATGTTTATCTAAGAGGGGAACAATTAAGCGCTGGGTTTGAAGAATTGTCAAAAAAATTTCCAAATATTATTAGCGGGAAAAGAGGTTTAGGTTTAATACAAGGTCTTGTGATCAATGATGATTTTGCTGATGCAAAAAAAATTACATTAAAAGCTTTTGATAAAGGATTACTGATAGTTCCTGCAGGAGGAAATGTTGTAAGGATTGTCCCACCATTAGTTATATCTCGAAGAGAAATTAATATTCTTTTGGATAAGCTAAATTCAATTTTTGAAGAGTTATAGCAATTTAAATTTTGAAAAATGCAAATTTAAAAATTTTTGAATTATTATCGCCTAAATATGAAAGGGATAATATCAATTTAAATTTATCAAGAATTAAAAAAGCACTTCAAGAACTTGGTAATCCTTGCAAGAATATCCCTGCGATACAGATTATTGGAACCAATGGGAAAGGATCAATCGCGGCATATTTAGAAAGTATACTTTTTGAAGCTAAAAGGAATTTCGGTGTAACGACATCCCCTCATCTTTTTGATGTATGCGAGAGGATTAGAGTTAATAAAAAAAATATTAATAAAACTGATTTTGAAAAAATCTATAGATTTATAGAAAAAAATTTTTCAACATTTGAATTAACTCCTTTTGAAAAAATCATTTGCTGCGCACTAAATTTTTTTGACCATAAAAAAGTTGAATTACTCATTCTTGAAGCAGGCTTAGGGGGAAGATTAGACGCGACAACAGCCCATAAATTTAGACCAATCATTGCTATTGGGAATATTGGCTTAGACCATAAAGAATTTCTTGGAGATACGATTGAAAAAATTGCCGAAGAAAAATTAGCAGTTATTGAAAAAAACTCAATTGTCATCTCGTGCAATCAAAATAGTAAAGTTGAAAATTTAATAACCAAAAAAGTTAAAGAGGTAGGAGCAGAAATTATTTGGAAAGATTCAATTTCGAACAGCTATGAGCTTGGATTAAAAGGAATTTTTCAAAAGCAAAATGCTTCGGTAGCTGTTGGAGCAATTGAAGCGCTTAATAATTTAGGATTTAATATAAAAGAAAAACACATATCTGAAGGTCTTAAAAAGACAACTTGGAACGGAAGGCTAGAAATAATAAATTATTTCAATAAAGAAATTCTTGTAGATTGTGCCCATAATTATCCTGCTGCAAAAGCACTCTCTAATGAGCGAAGCAATTGGGAGAATGAAGATAAAGGAATTTATTGGATTTTAGGTGTCCAAAGACAAAAAGATATTTACGCAATATTAAAAACACTTCTAAAGAAAAATGATCGCTTATTACTTGTGCCAGTTCCAAACCAACCTAGTTGGCAATTAAATGATCTCTCTCAGATTAAAGAAATTGACCTTCAAAAAACAATTGAATTTAAAACATTTGAACTTGCCATTGAGCATTTATTTTCCCTAGAAAAATGGCCACTTAATCATCCTGTTCTAACAGGTTCTATTTTTTTAGTTGCTGAATTTATTAAATTTGCTAATAAAGAAAAATGTTAAATTTTGAATTGTTCTTTGACTTCCCAACCTTCCAACTTTCCTGGATTTAATAGCCCTTTAGGATCAAATCTTAATTTCGCTTTTACTTGATCTGCATCCACAACTCCAAGACCTCCGCCTTCAACTGTTAAAACATGAGGATTAAAAATAAAAGCACCAAGTTTCCTGCAATCTTCCATTATTTCATTTAATTCTTCTGACCCATTCCACTTTAATACAGGCAAAGCCGCTAATCGCGGTGATCCTTGTTGAGAAACTGCCTCTAAATGCCAAAGAACTTTTTTACCCCATTTTTTTCTCAAATAATTAATTAATTCTAGTTCATTATTAAGTGGCAAAAGCATCTGTAAATACGTCCAATTTTTATCCCTAGACCTCATATGAAGAGTTGTATGATTCCATACGACTTCAGAAATTCCATTCACAAGCTTTTCTTCTTCCCCTAATAGGGTAGATTCAACTTTAAATTTTTTACAAATTAGCTCGATGGTTTTTATTCCTCCAAGAGTAGATTGAATTAATATCTTGTGGTTTCTAGATTTTGTTTTAAACCATTTTGGCATTTGATCTACAATTTCTTCTTCAAGAATTGCTCCAAGTTTCAGATCAATTGCGGCACTAGTAAGAGTTTTTAATATTTCTATTGTTTTTTCAAATTCAATACAGTCGATAACTATTGAATACCATTGACGTTTGATGTCAGTAGCAAGTAATAAAGAAGTAATTATTCCATTAGTCCCATAAGCATGATTTAGAGGTTCGGATTCTTCAGCATCAAATTTTAATAAATCAGGTTTTTCATTCATTGTCACTGCCTCTAAACCAATTAGATTTCCTGGGTCTCTTAAGAATCCCCACCTAATGGAGCCTATCCCTCCTGAACCACCTGCAATAAATCCTCCAATTGTAGCGGTTTTCCAAGTACTAGGAAGCAACCTCAATTCCCTCCCATATTTCTCTAATTGTTTATTCAAATCTCCCATGACACAGCCAGACTGTACTTTCACAAAACCTGTATTTGAATCAAATTCTTCTAGCTTATTAAAGTTACTCATCTGCATCACAACCCCTTTAAACAATGGGACAGCTTGTCCGTAATTACCTGTACCTGCCCCCCTTAAAGTGAGTGGGATAGAAAGTTCCCAACAAATTTC
This sequence comes from uncultured Prochlorococcus sp., assembly GCA_902535175.1. Lineage (GTDB taxonomy): Bacteria > Cyanobacteriota > Cyanobacteriia > PCC-6307 > Cyanobiaceae > Prochlorococcus_A. Next base: position 159,340 of record CACASR010000001.1, on the reverse strand, counting down.
TGCTACTTTCTTCACCGCATTAAGATCATTAGGTCTTACCACCAAATCAGCAATACAATCGTCTAATTTTTCAGTAAGGATTGGAGAGTAGTTATAAAAATCTTTTGAAAGTCTTTTTATATCAGATTGGCTCTCAATAATTTCTAAGTTAATGACTTCCCTGAATTTATCTAAAAGTTCTAGATTATTTAATGCCATTAATTAAAAATTTTCACGTCTTACCTAAAATAGTCGATTAGCAATATAAATCGCCTTTTATAAATACTTTTCTTTTTAAATTACTAGAAAAAACATCTGCCCATCTTTGCGCATCCAAAATTACGAAATCGGCAGGGCAACCCTTTTTAATTAAGCCATCCCATTTTAAATTTAATAATCTGCTTGGAGCAAAAAAAATCGATGATAAAGTCTTTCTCTCCCAGGGATTTAGTTGAAGCATTGGTATCGAGCAAGACATCATATAAAAGGGGTCAAAATTACCAAATGGGTACCAAGGATCTTGGACATTATCACTACCTACTGAAACATCAACAAATGATTTCTGTAATTGTTTAATAGGTGCAACTGGTCTTTTTAAAGCTGTAATTTTACTTTTGTGATTAAGTAACCAAAAATTTGTAAGAGGTAAAGCAACAACCTTAATATTTTTGTCAGCCAACTTTTTTCCTAAATCTAATATCTCATGTTCTTTGAGAAATAAAATACTACTTAAATGACTACATGTAATAGGAACTTGAATCTTTAATTTATCCATAACTTCTAAAAGAACTTTTACTCCTGCTCCCGGTTCCGTAGTTGATTCATCTATGTGTAAATCAATTTCTAATTTATATTTATCAGCAAGCAAAAGCATTTTAGATAGTAATTTACTTGTCTCTCGCTTATTGAAAGGAGGAACTACAACACCTCCAAGAATACCTTTTTGTATAGATAATTTTTTAGCTAGCTTTTTCCCATTTTCAGTTTGCCAAAATTCCAAGGGGGACAAAGCAACAAATTGAAGTTGCAACTTAGAAGAATATTTTTTTTGTAACTTAAATAGTTCTGTCCAAACATCATTTCCTTGATGTTGATAAGTATCTATGTGACTTCTAATAGCTCTATATCCATTTTGAATAGCTAAGTTTAATGACTTCTCTGCTCTTTCAAGTACTTTTTTAGTAGTTCTCGTCTTATGTTCTTCGAGATTAACTGATAGTGCTCCATCATAGTTTGATCTTAGATTTGGGAATTTATCCCAAGTAAAAGATTTATCAATATGAGAATGAGCTTCTACGAATCTCGGGAAAAGAATATTATTCGGTTTTTTATTCTCAGTTTTTAAAGGCTTTAATTCAGAAACAAATCCATTTTCCCAAGATATCGAAACTGAACTTAAATCCTCAAAATCAATACTGAGGTTATCACTATTTTCAATTGAAAAAAGGCATCTAGGGATGAGAGCCTCAACTTTACCGGAATTACTCAAATTTCTTTCGAATATGACTTTATTTTAAAACATTAAAAAAACTTTATTAAATAAGAAAATAATTCAAATTTTTCTAAAAGATAAAATGACTATGAAATATTGCCCTTGAGTTGTTAAATTTATAAATGTAAGGCGGGCGTCGCCAAGTGGTTAAGGCAGCGGCTTGTGGCGCCGCTATTCGGGGGTTCGAATCCCCTCGCTCGCCCTCAAAAAATTGCACCGAAATTACATAACTTGTAATTTTGAATTAAAGAATCATTAAATTTCTTAGAAAAGTGCTCACAAAAACAATAAAAGAGGAAAATAAATTCCAAAAAGACTCAACTGTTGGCAGTTATTGGATTACAACATTTGGATGCCAAATGAATAAAGCTGACTCTGAGAGAATGGCTGGAACTTTAGAAAAAATGGGATACACAAGAGCTGAAGAGGAACTAAAAGCAGACTTAGTTTTATACAACACATGCACAATTAGAGATAATGCAGAACAAAAAGTTTATAGTTTTTTAGGAAAGCAGGCAAAAAGAAAGCACAAAACGCCAAGTTTAAAGCTTGTTGTCGCTGGATGTCTTGCTCAACAAGAAGGTGAGTCCTTACTAAGAAGAGTTCCAGAACTTGATTTAGTAATGGGGCCGCAACATGTCAATAATCTTGAGAATCTTTTGGGTAAAGTTGATTCAGGGAATCAAGTAGCCGCGACAGAAGAAACTTTCATTTCTGAGGATATTACAAATGCAAGAAGGGAGAGCTCAATTTGTGGGTGGGTTAATATTATTTATGGATGTAATGAAAGATGCTCTTATTGCGTAGTCCCCTCTGTTAGAGGTAAAGAGCAATCAAGATATCCTTATGCAATAAAAAGTGAAATTCAAAAATTAGCACATGAAAATTTTAAGGAAATCACTCTTTTGGGTCAGAATATTGATGCTTATGGGAGAGATCTCCCTGGGACTACAAAAGAGGGTAGAAAAGAGAATACCTTAACTGATCTCCTTTACTACATTCACGATGTAGAAGGAATTCGTAGAATAAGATTTGCCACTAGCCATCCAAGATATTTTTCTAAAAGATTGATACAAGCTTGTTATGAATTAGACAAAGTCTGTGAACATTTTCATATTCCATTTCAAAGTGGAAATAATGAAATTCTTAAATTAATGGCCAGAGGATACACTATTGATAAATACAAAAGAATTATTGAAAATATAAGATCATTGATGCCAAATGCTTCTATTACTGCAGATGCAATAGTTGCTTTTCCTGGAGAATCTGAAGAACAATATCGAGATACATTGAAATTAATATCCGATATTGGCTTTGATCAAGTTATGACAGCTGCCTATTCTCCAAGACCAAATACTCCTGCAGCTTTATGGCATAATCAAATTTCTGAGGAAGTTAAAAAAGAAAGATTAAAAGAAATAAATGAATTAGTAGAAACTACTTCTAAGAAAAGAAATGAAAGATATATAAACAATATCGAAAGCGTTTTAATTGAGGGTTTAAATCCAAAAAATTCCTCGCAAATTATGGGTAGAACTAGAACAAATAGATTAACTTTCGTAGAGATTCCCAAAAACATTAATTTTAATTTTTCGTTGGGAGATGAGATAAATGTCAGAATAAATGAAGCAAGACCTTTTTCTTTAACAGGAGAACTTTTTTTATAAATTTTTTTTAAATGATCGGGGGAAAGAAAAAATGTATTGGGTTAATTTTTGGCGGTAATTCCAATGAACATGAAGTGTCGATATCCTCTGCGAAAACAGTTTTTCAAGCATTTAATTCAGAAATAAACAAAGAACGCTATACAATTAAAACCTTTTACATAAACAAAGATGGAGATTGGTTTGATAGTCATCTCTCAGAAAAGATACTAGTTGGTGGAATTGAAAACAATAAAACAAATAAACAAGAAATTTTTAATCAAAAAAAAATTAACTTCCTTGACGGAATTAAATTTCAAAATGTTGATGTTTGGTTTCCTCTTTTACATGGATTTAATGGTGAAGACGGATCAATTCATGGCTTACTTAGATTTACAAAGAAACCTTTAGTCGGATGTGGAATTATTGGTTCTGCACTTGGAATGGACAAAATCCTGATGAAAACAATTTTCTCAAATCTTAAACTTCCACAAGTTAATTATCTAGTTTTTCAAAATGAAGATCTCAACGATAAGGAAGTAAAAAATAAAATAATTAATCAAATTTTAAAAAAATTAAAATTTCCTGTTTTTGTTAAACCATCGAACTCTGGATCATCTCTTGGCATCTCCAAAGTAAAAAATGAATCAGAAATATTACAGGCATTAGAAAAGGCTCGGGAAATAGATCCAAGAATCTTAATAGAGGAAGGTTTAGAGGTAAGGGAGATTGAATGCGGAATAATTGGGAATTCAAAACTCTTAACCTCTGAAATAGGCGAGGTAAATTACGAAAGTGATTGGTATGATTACGATTCAAAATATCACTCAAATAATAAAATAATTATCCCAGCCGAAATAGATTCTAAAATCACAAAAGAAATTAAAGAAATTGCTATTAAAAGTTGTAGAGCACTAAATATTTTCGGTTTTGCAAGAGTAGATTTCTTTTTAGAAAAATCTTCAAATAAAATTTTGCTAAATGAAATAAATACAATTCCTGGTTTTACAAAAAACAGTATGTTTCCAATGCTTTGGGAAGCTTCTGGTTTAAAAATTGAACAGCTTGTGGCTAAACTGGTAGAAATATCTTCAGATTTGTAATTTAAATCAAATGTTGCATGGACTACTTTGGTTACCATTACTTCTAATCTTCATTTTATTAACTGCACTTGGATGGTTAGAAAGAAGAAGGCAAAATCTTTTTAGAAGTTGGGCGAGTGATTCTGAACTATGCAAGTTAGATAGTTCTGGTGCAGCGTCTTTAAAAGATGGGGAGTTAAAGTGGAGCGCATTTGAGGCTGGTAAATTTGAAGAAAAAGATTGTTTTACAATCAAGAAACTGGAATTAGTTGAATTAATGGCACTAACTTCAGGAGAAGCTCCCCTCACTAGTGAATCTCAAGGTAAGTGCAGGTTGAGATTAGTAGGGGATGGTAAAGAGATGGATGTACCATTTTCAGATGCAGAGCAAGCGAGAAAATGGATGGACCAACTGATGGAAAAAGCTCGATGTGATTTGTGAAAAACCAAAAAAGAATAAAAAATAGAAGCTTTTTTTTTCTAATTTCATTTTTATTTTTGACAAGCTTATTAAGCATAAAAACTCTCAAAAAAGTTGATTCTCAGGACATCAGAATTTCTGGTAGTGAATTATTTTCGCAGAATGATGTGATAAAAAATTCATCATTAAATTTTCCGATCCGATTAATTTTTGTTGAAACTAATTTGTTAGAAAAAGAGTTAAAACAAAATTTATCTCTCAAGAATGTTTCGGTAAACAGAGAATTATTTCCTTTTGGTTTGAGAGTTGATATTAATTTAAGAATTCCAATAGCTTACGGTGAGAGAATATTAAACGACGAAAAAATATTAGGGTTCATTGATAAAGATGGAATTTTTATAAATAAACAAAATGTGGATGAAAAAAATTTGAATAAATTAACCATACAAGTTTTTGGGTGGAAAGAAAAATTTAAAAAATTATTATCTGAAATTTTTATAGCTATAGAGAATTATGAATTAGAGATAGTTAAAATAACTTTTTCATCCGATGGGTTTCTAACTGTTGAGGAAAAAGATTTAAAAACAATATTATTAGGATTTAAGCCAAATTTAATCAACTATCAATTTCAAAAAATCAATAATCTTAAAAATGAATTTAAGAAAAATAGCTTTTCAAAAAAAATAGATAATATTGACCTTACTAATCCAGATAAACCAAAAATAAAAGTGTTCAAACCCTAATATTTGAAAAAGGATTTTGAGTAACCTTTTTTAATTATTGTAGTGTTGATGAGGGTTTTGCATTCAAACAAAATATTTATAAAATAAATATTTTTAGGATTTTCCTCAACAAATTCATACAGATGACCTCAGTAAGTTCATAATGCACCCAATACTAGTATTAGATTCCTATTAAGAGATGAGCTTCGGTAACAATCCAAACTTTGATCAATCGAGAGAAATCCTTCCAAGCCAAAACGCCAAAATAGAAGTTATTGGTGTAGGTGGCGGTGGCAGTAATGCAGTCAATAGAATGATAAATAGTGATTTAGAAGGTGTTTCATTTAGAGTCCTCAATACAGATGCACAAGCCCTACTGCAATCTTCTGCTGAAAATAGGGTGCAACTTGGACAAAACCTCACGAGAGGTTTAGGTGCAGGTGGGAATCCAAGTATTGGGCAAAAAGCAGCCGAAGAATCCAAAGAAGAGCTTCAACAAGCTTTAGAAGGATCTGATCTAGTTTTTATAGCCGCTGGAATGGGTGGAGGAACTGGTACAGGTGCAGCCCCTGTTGTTGCAGAAGTAGCCAAACAAAGTGGAGCTCTAACAGTTGGTATAGTAACCAAACCATTTTCTTTTGAAGGGAAAAGAAGAATGCGTCAAGCAGAGGAAGGAATCGCAAGACTAGCTGAAAACGTTGATACTCTTATAGTTATTCCAAATGACCGATTAAAAGACGTTATAGCTGGAGCTCCATTACAAGAAGCTTTTAGAAATGCTGATGATGTTTTAAGGATGGGAGTAAAAGGCATTAGTGACATAATTACTTGCCCAGGATTAGTTAATGTTGATTTTGCAGACATAAGATCAGTTATGACGGAAGCTGGCACTGCTCTTCTAGGAATAGGTATAGGTTCAGGAAGATCGAGAGCTATAGAGGCAGCACAGGCAGCAATGAATAGTCCTTTATTAGAAGCAGCTAGAATTGATGGAGCTAAAGGCTGCGTTATAAATATTACTGGTGGCAAAGACATGACTTTAGAAGATATGACATCCGCATCTGAAATTATTTATGATGTTGTTGATCAAGAAGCAAATATTATTGTCGGTGCAGTGGTCGACGAGGCTATGGAAGGGGAAATACAAGTTACTGTAATTGCTACAGGATTTGAAACCACCCAACCATTAAACCAGCAAAGAATAAAAAACAGATTATCTAATCAACCTTTATATAATTTTTCCGACAATAAAGAATCAGGAGCAAATATTCCTGAGTTTTTGAGATTAAGACAAAATAAAAAAGATATAGGTTAAAAGGTAAAATAGAGTGACTCGGTTATCTCGCCTGCCTCAAGCATCCCTTGTGGCTGCTACCTTCCGGTCCTGACCAGGTTTAGGCGTTAAAACCGCGAAAGGCCGAGTCAAAACAATATTAGCAATTCTTGATTAAAAAAGATACATAAATTTATTATGTTACCTTCAGACCTAGTTAATTATAAAAAAAAATCTCGTAAAATCATTGCACTAACTGCATGGGACTCTATATCAGGATCTATAGCAGAACAGGCAAATGTTGATCTTGTACTAGTAGGAGATTCATTAGCAATGGTCTGCTTAGGATATAAATCGACATTGCCATTAACTTTGGAGAACATAATCTATCATACTAATGCTGTTTCAAGAGGATTCAAGAAAAAAATTAAGGAACAACCCTTAGTCGTTTCAGATATGCCTTTTCTGACTTACCAATGTGGTGAGGATAAAGCTGTAGAGTATGCAGGAAAAATCATTCAGAGTACTTATGCAAAGGCTGTAAAAGTAGAAGGAGCTGAACCAGAAATACAAAAAGTTATTTCTAGATTAATAAGAATGGGAATCCCTGTTATGGGTCATATAGGTCTTACACCACAAAGTTATCTTAATATTGGATTAAGAAAACAAGGAGAAAGCTTAGCAAGCCAAGAAAAAATCAAGAAAGAAGCCTCAATTCTTGAAGAATTAGGATGTTTTTCAATAGTTCTTGAACATATTCCTGATTTGCTTGCTAAAGAAATACAAAATTCTTTAAAAATTCCCATAATAGGGATTGGTGCAGGTAATTATTGCGATGGGCAAGTAAGAGTTACTGCAGATTTATTAGGTCTCAATGATGATCAACCACCATTTTGTGAACCAATTATTCAAGGAAAGAAATTATTTAAGGATAAATTAAAAGAATGGGTAGAATCTGAAAGACTTAATTAATCTCATCCCACCACTTAAACATAGAAACAAGAACTTGATTGCTTAGTTCCATTCCATTAGGATCACTTAAAAAGAATCTATTCCCCTTTCTTACTAATATTCCACTTTCAAGAAATCTTTCCCATTCTTCAAGCAATTTACTAAAGTTGCTTTCAAATTTTTTATTTTCCCATTTTTGTTCTTTCAACACTTCTTCGATATCTACACCCTCTTTGAGTCTTAATCCCAACATTATTTTCTCATCAAGTTCTTTATAAACAAAATCCTTATTAGTTAGGGACGAATCTAAATTAAATTCGTATTGTCTAATTACCCATTCTTTATATTCTTTACTAACTCTTGGTCTAGTTAACTTTTCCCCCCAAGGTGAACTAGTGGAACCTTGACCAAAACTCCACCAGCCTAAACCACTCCAATAAACTCTATTGTGTCTTGATTGATGTCGTGGAAGGCAATAGTTTGAGATTTCATATCTTGAATACCCTGAGTTATTTAAAATTAAATGGGTTGATTCACTATTTCTAAAAGCTTCTTCATCACTTGGGAGTTTTAATTTTCCTAAATTAACTAATTTCTTAAAAACAGTCCCATTTTCAATATTTAAATCGTAAATAGATAGATGCGGTGGTAAAAATGTTATTGCTTTTTTTAAATCATCTTGCCATTCTTTAAATCCACTAAGTGGCAAGTTTTGAATTAAATCTAAACTCCAGCTTTTTATTAACCCAGAATCATATTCTCTCTTCAACCATAAACAAGATTTTTCTGCATCTTCTTTCAAATGACGCCTTCCCGACTTTTGAAGTATCTTATTATTAAAACTTTGTACTCCTAAACTAAATCTATTTATCCCAGCATTTATGAATCCAAAAAGATCATCTTGAGTAAAACTAGCTGGATCAACCTCCATAGTGATTTCAGCACCATAGTCAATTCCATAATTTTCTTTAAAAAGATCAATTAATTCTTTGATTTGGGTTGGATCTAAAATTGATGGTGTGCCACCTCCTAAATAAATGGTCGATAGAGGTGATTTATGCTTAATTGACAATATTTCTTTATATAAAAATTGCAAATATTCTTGAACAGTTTTGCTTCCATAACCATTTAGAGTTTCAACCTTGTTTCCTAATGGGATAACTGCAAAATCACAATAAAAACACCTTCTGTGGCAAAAAGGAATATGAACATAAGCACTTCTTGGAAACTTATTCATAATATAAATCCATTTTTAAACTCCAAAAATATAATAAGAATCGAAAAAAATAAGATCCTTATTTACTCAATTAATAAATCCTAGTAGATTATAGATATGACAGATATCTTAGTATTAATTTTATTTGTATTGTCTGGGGCTGCTTCAGGATGGCTTGGTGTTGATTTATTGCCAGTAGACATACTCAAACAGGTATCTAATGTAGAAGGTTTTAGAATCGTTTTAGCAATAATTGGTTTTTTTGTAGGATTAGCAGCTGGATTTGTATTTCTTCAACTTAGAAAGACGTTTCTTGATCAAATAAGAACAATGCCAACGGACTTACTAATAAGTAGGTCCGTTGGATTAATTTTAGGATTGCTTGTTGCGAATCTCCTACTTGCTCCAATACTATTAATTCCCTTCCCTAGAGAGGTTTTTTTCGCAAAACCTTTGGCAGCTATATTAAGCAACATTTTCTTTGGTGTGCTTGGTTATAAGTTGGCAGATACCCATGGAAGGACATTATTGAGATTATTTAATCCAAATAATACTGATGCATATCTAGTTAATGAAGGTATCCTCCCTGCTGCAAGTCCAAAAATTCTAGATACCAGTGTAATTATTGATGGAAGAATCAATGGCCTATTAAGTTGCGGATTATTGGAAGGGCAATTAATTGTTGCTCAAAGTGTAATTGACGAATTACAAACTTTAGCGGACTCAAGCAGTAATGAAAAAAGATCGAAAGGCAGAAGAGGTCTCAAGTTATTAAAAGAATTAAGAGATTTATATGGGAGAAGACTTGTAATAAACCCAACAAAATATGAGGGTAATGGTGTAGATGAAAAACTCTTGAAGATTACTGAGGATATGACAGGAACTTTAATTACAGCTGATTATAATCTTTCTCAGATTGCTGAAGTTAAAGAATTAAAAGTTATGAATTTGAGTGATTTAGTTATTGCTTTAAGGCCAGAAGTACAACCAGGAGAATCACTTAATATAAAAATTGTCAGAGAAGGCAAAGAAAAAATGCAAGGTATTGGATATTTAGATGATGGAACAATGGTTGTTATTGATGAGGCAAAGAATTTTGTAGGAAGCAGATTAGATATTGTCATAACAGGAGCATTACAAACTCCCACTGGAAGAATGGTCTTTGGAAAACTAATAAATAATCCTGAGTCAAACAAATCTTTTAAATCACCAGCGACACAGGGCTAAATCTAGCTAGAATCAGTACAATCTTAATTTCGTGATACAAATGACTGTATCTGCTCCTTATTACGGCGAAAACACCGTTATGAGGACCCCGCCCCCTGATCTTCCCTCTCTTTTACTTAAGGAGCGTATTGTTTATCTTGGTTTACCATTATTTTCAGATGATGATGCGAAAAGACAACTCGGAATGGATGTTACTGAGCTAATCATTGCTCAACTTCTTTATCTAGAGTTTGAGGATCCAGAAAAACCAATCTATTTCTACATCAATTCAACAGGAACAAGTTGGTACACTGGTGACGCCGTTGGTTTTGAAACAGAAGCTTTCGCTATCTGCGATACAATAAGCTACATCAAGCCTCCAGTGCACACAATATGTATCGGACAAGCAATGGGGACTGCTGCAGTTATCCTTTCATCTGGCACTAAGGGACAAAGGGCGGCTCTTCCGCATGCTTCTATTGTTTTACATCAACCTGTAAGCGGTGCAAGAGGCCAAGCAACCGATATCCAAATAAGAGCTGAGGAAGTTTTGAAAAATAAAAAATCAATGCTGGAGATTTTATCTCGTAATACAGGAAAGACTATCGAAGAACTCTCAAAAGACTCTGACAGGATGAGTTATCTCAACCCCCAAGAAGCCCTAGATTATGGAGTTATCGATAGAATACTCTCAAGTCAAAAAGATTTACCAAATAAAATTTAACCTTCACAAAACTATTTTAAAATCATGCCAATAGGAACTCCAAGCGTGCCTTACAGACTTCCAGGAAGTCAATACGAAAGGTGGGTCGATATATATACCAGGCTAGGTGTTGAAAGAATTCTTTTTCTTGGACAGGAAGTGAATGATGGAATTGCTAATAGCCTTGTTGCACAAATGCTTTACCTAGATTCTGATGATAATTCCAAACCTATCTATCTATATATAAACAGCCCAGGAGGATCAGTTACTGCTGGCTTGGCTATATATGACACTATAAAATATGTAAAAAGTGATGTAGTAACAATCTGCGTAGGCCTCGCAGCCTCAATGGGAGCGTTCCTATTGGCTGCTGGCACAAAAGGCAAAAGAGTTGCTTTGCCTCATAGCAGAATAATGATTCATCAACCTCTAGGAGGAACTTCTCAACGTCAAGCAAGTGATATTGAAATAGAAGCTAAGGAAATTTTAAGAATTAAAGATATGTTAAATATGTCCATGGCAGATATGACAGGCCAATCATTTGAGAAAATTGAAAAGGATACTGATAGAGATTATTTTCTAAGTGCGGAAGAAGCAAAAAACTATGGCTTAATTGATAGAGTAATCACACATCCAAGCGAAGCTAATCAGTCTTAAATTCTCTAAATAAATATTTTAATTTTAATTTTTAAATTAATAATTTTTTGGTTTATTTACACCTTTAATGTCTAAAATATTAATTATCAAATGCAAAGAAGCTACAACTAATGACCAAACTCTTTTACGACACAGATGCAGATCTAAGTCTTTTAAATAATAAAACAATAGCGATTATTGGATATGGTTCACAAGGTCATGCACATGCTCTAAACCTTAAAGATAGTGGAATGGATGTCATTGTTGGATTATATAAAGGAAGTAAGTCTGAAAGCAAAGCTATTAGCGATGGTCTACAAGTATTTAGTGTGTCTGAAGCTTGCGGAAAAGCGGACTGGATTATGATTCTCCTCCCAGATGAGTTTCAGAAAGATGTTTACCTTACAGAAATAGAACCAAACTTAAAAGAAGGAAAGATATTAAGTTTTGCTCATGGCTTCAATATAAGATTTGGACTGATCAAACCTCCTAGTTTTGTAGATGTTGTTATGATTGCCCCAAAAGGACCTGGGCACACTGTTCGTTGGGAATATCAGAATGGTCAAGGAGTTCCAGCATTGTTTGCAGTAGAGCAAGATTCTTCAGGCAATGCAAGATCATTGGCGATGGCTTACGCTAAAGGAATTGGCGGAACGAGAGCTGGAATTCTTGAAACAAACTTCAAAGAAGAAACAGAAACTGATTTATTTGGAGAACAAGCGGTTTTGTGCGGAGGATTATCAGAACTAGTCAAATCAGGCTTCGAAACTCTTGTAGAGGCAGGCTATCAGCCCGAACTTGCTTACTTCGAATGCTTACATGAAGTTAAACTTATTGTTGATTTAATGGTAAAGGGAGGCTTATCTCAAATGAGAGATTCCATTTCAAATACTGCAGAATATGGAGATTATGTAAGTGGTAAAAGACTTATCAATAGTGATACAAAGAAAGAAATGCAGAAAATTCTTAAGGATATTCAAGACGGAACTTTCGCTAATAATTTTGTGGAAGAGTGCGATAAAAACAAACCCTTAATGACAAAATTAAGAGAAGAGAACTCAAAACATGAAATTGAGAAAGTGGGTAAAGGTCTGCGCTCGATGTTCAGTTGGCTGAAATAAATTTATTTTTACTATTTCTTGGATCGATTGGTTTTGATTTATTGATCGGCGATCCAAGGTTCTTAATACACCCTGTTCAAGTAATTGGCTTTTACATAAAAAAAATATCTCATTATCTAATAAATAATTTTGGAGAAAATAAAAATATATTGTTTTGGGGAGGTTTCTTCGTAGCTTTATCCACTATTGGAATGAGTTTTGGTTTAGGAAAATTGATAGAGCTAAGTTATGTGCAATCAAGCAATCATTTTTTTGTTGGATTGTTAATTTTTTTTGGGCTTTCAAGTTGTATTGCTACAAAGGGACTTATCTCGAGTGTAAAAGAGATTGCAGATCTAATAGAACGCAAGGAAATTAATAACCAAAATAAGAAAATAATCAAAGAGAAGGTACAAAGAATAGTAAGCAGGGATGTAAGTTCATCTTCCATACAACATCTTTTGAGATCAAGTACCGAGAGCCTTACCGAAAATTCAGTTGATGGAATATTTGGGCCATTATTTTGGATTTTTATTGGAATTATTTTTATGAAGTTTTCAATTTTCCTACCAGGACCTTTGTCATTTGGTTTTTTTTATAAAGCCATAAGTACTTTAGATTCAATGATAGGTTACAAATATGATAATTTTAGATATTTAGGTTTTTTCAGTGCAAAAATTGAAGATATTTTTACGTTTGTTCCTTCAAGATTAGTTTTAATCACGTTACCTTTAGTTAGCTCTAAAGTTAATGAGTATGAATCAATTATAAAAAAAAGTTATATTGATGGTAAAAAATATGATTCGCCTAATGCTGGGATTTCAGAAGCTATATTTGCCTATATTTCTGGAATTAAATTGGGAGGTAAAAGTAAATATAGAAATGAAATTATTGAAAAGCCAATAATTAATGAGACTGGAGAAAATTGCACTCAAGAAAAAATTAAATTAATTTGTCAATTAATTTTGAGATTACAATTTTTATGGATAATAATTTTTACCTTAATTTTTTTTATAATTTAGAGTTTAATTGATTAATAAATTAGTTTAAAAATTATTAGAATAAGTACAAAATTCAATGCAAGAAAACGTCTCTCCAATGGAAAATCAAAAAGATAGTTTTACTGATACATCATCAAGTGATAATGAATACTCAAAATGGGTCGACAACCAGGGGGATGAAGTAAAGAATGTTTTTGGATTCAATAGCAGCGCCGAGCTTGTGAATGGTAGAGCCGCTATGATTGGATTTTTAATGCTCATATTAACCGAGTTGGTTTTTAGCGGCAGGCCTGTGACTTCTGCAATTTTTGGTATTAATTAAAAATGGAAAAAAAAAAATCTAATCCAATAAAAGCAATCCTATACATATCTGTATGGGTAATAATTTGGGGAACATTTGGCTCTTTCATTGATTATCCTCTTTATAAAAATAAAATTTACTTAGAAGGAAGCATATATCAGTATCTTACTTTCACAATTACAGCCATAATATCAATAATAAGTGCAAAGTTTTTTTATAAAAAACTTGATTTATAGAAATTTGTACCTAAATTTCTTAATAATTTTTGCTGGTTCTTTTTTGTCATTTGACTCGTAAAGTATCCACTTATGTGTCTCAGTATCATGATCACAACCATAATTTCCAGATACGTTATCGTAACTTGAAAGATATGAATGACAATTCTGGTCTGCCTCAAAAGCAGAATCATAACCTGTGAGAAAATATATTAAAAACAGAAGTATTACTAACAAAAAAAATACTTGGAAAACTAAATTTACTACCTTCATAAGATTTTCTAAAATTTAAATATATCATTTAAAAAATTTTTTCGATCTAAAAATTATTTAACGGCCAACATTAAAAACAAAGTCATGGAATTCTTGATTCTTTAAATAAAGGATGACTAGCAATATTAAAATCAAATTTAAGCCTAATACTATTGATCCAAAAATATTTATTTGTTTTTTTCCTGGCAAAGTGTAAGTAAATTTCTTGCCTTTAAGAAAAGCTGCTAAACCTTTTTTTTCTTTTTTTGATTCTTTTATAACAGCATCATTTTGAACTTCATTTTCAGAGAAACCTTTTACCATTAATACTCAAAATCCAAATTTATAATATTCCAAAAAAATAAAATTTTTTAATAATTAACAATTTTTAATCACATATGGGATCGTAAATGAAATTCTTTCATTTGAGAAATTTTTTAAAAAATAAACTTCTATAATTGCCGATTGCATGCCCAATAAACTTGTTTGACATTTGAATCTATTTTGATCAAATACAAGTAATTGAAGTTTTTCTATTTCAGAAATCAACTCTTTACAAACTTGGGCGTGAGAATCTTTAATACAATAACTTGCTTCCTTTAAAATCTTGGATTTTGTTGGTATTGTATCTGCCATCGCAAAATTAGATATCAACAAAAACTTTAGTAATAAAAAAGTTAAATTTTTCATTACTTCTTAAGACTTCAAAATTTGAGGTACCTTTTCAACAGTTTTGGTCATTTGGCTATTTTCATTTTATTGAAATTAAAAAAAAAGATGCTCTAAAAGAGCACCTTGGAATTAAAAGAAGAAATAGATTAAAAAGATTACCCTTGAACTCTATCCTTAAAAAGTTTACCTGCAGAAAATGTTGGAACTCTTTTAGCAGGTATTGCTATTTTTTCGCCTGTCTTAGGGTTTAATCCCTGTCTTGCAGAACGATCTCTTGGCTCGAAAGAACCAAATCCTAGTAAGGAGACTTTTTTGCCTTCCACTACTGAGTCAACAATAGTTTCAATAGCTGCATCAACAACTAAAGAAACATCAGTTTTTGTGAGCTCTGTACGAGCAGCAACAAGGTTTACTAAATCAGCTTTGTTCATTGAATTGTTTATAAAGCAGAGATTTAAAGACAAGTGTTTTAAGCAAGCCTAAAAACCTCGAACTTGCATATCATATGGAGCAAATACAAATACGGCAACCGAAAATGCCGGCGGCGCAAAGCTTTATACAAATCTTAGGGACATTTTTAGCTCCATTATTTATTTTTATAGCCTCACTTTTTTCTTATCTAAAATTAACCCCTTTAACTACAAAAAAGCTAAAACCATTGGTAGCACTTGATTTATCCATTAAAAATCTAACTTAATTTATCAAAAAGAAAATATCAAAGATAAATAAAGTAAAGAATTTGAGCCATTTATTATTTTTTATTAATTTTCACATATATTTCCTTCTCATCACATGAAAAAGCATAATTTGTATTTTGAAATCAAGAAAAATCTGTTTTTCTAACAATTAAGCTTTCTCTCTAAATCTTTTTATGCATTAAGAAAATGAATAGACAAATTGTAATTAATTTGGAAATTAATAATCTCAAAGTCTAATAAAGTTGATTAGTGAAACCTTAAATTTTATTTTTTTTCTTAATTTTGTATCTATTATTCTAATATTAATAATTTGAATAAATTATCTCAATATTTAATTAATCAATGATAAAGAGAAAGTGACTCATATCAATAAAGGTAAACCATTTCCCTTAGGAAGTTCTCTAACTTCAAAAGGGGTTAATTTTTCACTAGTAGCCACAAATGCAGAATATGTAGAAATCTTATTGTTTGAGAAAGAGGGCTCTATTTCCCCAAAAAGTATATTTAAACTAGATCAGAATCATAATACAGGTCCCTACTGGCACGCAGAGGTAAAGAATCTAAATGAAGGTTGTATTTATGCTTTTAGAGTAAAACAAAAAAATAATTCGATCAACAATAACTATGAAAAAAAAGTATTACTCGATCCATGTTCAAGGGGTATAACTGGGTGGGAAAGTTATAAAAGAGAAAATGCATTAAAAACGCACGAAAATACCAATTCTTGTCTTAAAAGCGTTGTTTGCGATAGAAAATTATTTAATTTTAAGGATTTTCCAAGACCGAAACATTCTTGGGAAGAAACAATTATTTATGAACTCCATATCAAATCCTTCACTGAATCAATTGATAAAAATGAAAGTTGTTTCAAGAAATTTTTAAAAAAAATTCCATATCTCAAAGAATTGGGAATAACCTCTATCGAATTACTTCCAATTTTTTGTTTTGATCCAACTGATGCGCCAAATGGTTTAAAGAATTTTTGGGGTTATAGTCCAATTAATTGGTTTACTCCGCATTTTGAATACCTTTCGAATGAATCAGCTGAAAAGAATAGAGAAGAGTTTAGAAAATTAGTAGAAGAGTGTCATAAGGCTGACATTGAAGTGATTTTAGATGTCGTGTACAATCACACTTCTGAAGGAGATTACAAAGGACCTACGATATGTTGGAAAGGTATAGATGAAAACCTTTATTACTTTATTGGGAAAGATAAAAATTATCAGGACGTATCAGGTTGTGGGAATACTATTGCAGCAAACAGAGGATTAGTTAGAAGACTGATAATTGAATCATTAAAGTGTTGGGCGAGTGAATTTGGAGTAGATGGTTTTAGATTTGATTTAGGTATTGCCTTATCAAGAGGAGAAAATCTCTCGCCACTCGATAATCCTCCAATTTTTGAAGATATAGAATGTGAACCAGAACTTGTTGATATAAAGTTTATAAGTGAGCCATGGGATTGTGGTGGTTTATATAAATTGGGTGATTTCCCATCTAATAATACTTTCACTTGGAATGGTCATTTTAGAGATGATTTGCGAAGATTTTGGAAGGGTGATAAAGATACAGCTTGGAATTTGAGCGATAAAATCAAAGGTACTCCATCAATTTATAAAAAAGATACTATTTTCCCAAAATCAATAAACTTTATTACTTCACATGATGGATTTACTCTAAAAGATTTAGTAACTTTCAATAAAAAATATAATTTTGCCAACAGAGAGCAAAACAGAGATGGTGATAACCATAACAATTCATGGAATCATGGTATAGAGGGACCAACTACAAACTTATTAATTAATGATTTAAGAAAAAGACAACAAAAAAATCTTATTCTAAGTTTACTTATCTCTAAAGGAGTTCCAATGATACTTATGGGTGATGAGTTAGGAAGATCACAAGGCGGTAACAATAATTCTTGGTGCCAAGATAATTTATTGGGCTGGATGAATTGGGAACATGGTCAACAAGATTTGGAATTATTAGAATATTTTAAATACGTTATAAAAATCCGAAAAAAACTAATAAACATTTTTAATCCATCATTCTTCCTTAATAATCAAACAAATGAAGATATTCCAACATATCATTGGCATGGAACAAAGTTAGATAATCCCGATTGGAGTAGTTGGTCTCACACAGTTGCTTTTAGCATTAACAAAGGCATTACTAATCCGCTGGTCTGGATAGGTTTAAATGCATATTCAAAAAGTATCGACTTCACTTTGCCGAAATGTAAATATAATTGGTTAAAAGTTATTGACACTAGCATGTCTGAAATTTTTGAGCCCTTAATTATCAATGAAAAATTTGTTTCAATAAAAAGTAGAAGCTCTTTATTAATTATTTCAGAGGAAGTATTTGGGGCAAAAAATAATATACTTTAAAGCGGGCGGCGGGAATCGAACCCGCATCTTCAGCTTGGAAGGCTGAGGTTTTACCACTAAACCACGCCCGCATTAAGTAAAAGAATTACCATTGCAATAATACATTATCAAACAATCAACAAATCAAAAAGATTGGAAAATTCACACTCGAAAAAAAATATTACTAAATCAACAACAAGATTAATGTTCTCTTATGGGCTAGGAGATGCAGGCACAGGCTTAGTCGCGACGCAATTTGGTTTTTTTCTTTTCAAATTCTTTATTTCTGCTGGTTTACCAGTAATAATTGCAGGCTCATTATTAATGTTAATAAAGATATGGGATGCAGTAAATGATCCGTTAATTGGATGGTTAAGTGATCGTACTAAATCAAGATGGGGGCCTAGAATACCTTGGATGGTAGTAGCATCTGTTCCACTTGGTTTCTCTTTAGCTGCAATATGGTGGACACCCACTGGCTCTGTGCTAACCAAGACTATTTACTATGCCATAATTTCTATAATCGTAATGACTGCTTATACAAGTATTAATCTTCCTTTTGCAGCTCTATCTACTGAAATTTCTGAAAAAACAGCAATAAGAACAAGACTAAACGCATCTAGATTTACTGGCTCAATAATTGCAGGATTAACTGGTTTAATAATTGCTGGAGTTGTATTGGGTTCTGAAGGATCAGCAAATAATGAATATTTTTTAATGGGTAAAATAAGCGGATGTATTGCAGTTGCTGCAACATTAATTTCTTGCTGGGGATTGGCTCCATTCGCCAAAAAAGCAAGAAGACCTTCAGGAAAAGTTGAAGCTATAACACTTCAATTCAAAAGGATCTTCAGAAATAAAAAATTTCTCAAGGTTATTACGCTTTATATTCTTCTATGGTGCGCCTTACAATTGATGCAAACAGTTGCGTTAATCTATGTAGAGGATGTACTTAATGTACCAACAAATATTGCTAAGTGGATCCCGATACCTTTCCAAATTAGCGCTTTAGTGGGTTTGCAAATATGGACCAGAGTATCAAATAAATTAAACAGGATTACAGCCTTAAACTATGGAGCGATTATGTGGATTATTTCATGTACTGCAGCTTTATTTTTACCTTCACTATCAAAAATATCAGGAGTTGGAGATAGTTTATTCCTAAATGCCGGTAACATATTTCTCTTCACTCTTTTAATTTTCATAATCTGTCTTATTGGAATTGGAGCTTCAACCGCTTTTCTTATCCCTTGGTCACTACTTCCTGATGCAATTGACGAAGACCCTGAGAAACCGGCAGGACTATATACTGCTTGGATGGTACTTATTCAGAAGATTGGTATCGCGTTTAGTGTTCAATTATTGGGATTTTTATTGTATTTATCAGGCTATCAATCATGCTTTGTTGATAAAGAGGGTCTAAATATTATTGAACAATGCTACTCAGCACAATTAACTATTAGATTATGTATTGGTTTTATACCCTCAATACTGGTAATAATTGGTCTTTTAATCATGAGAAAATGGGATTCAAAATTAATTACAAACTAATATAAAGATATGTATTACCTTAATTTTTTCAAAAGACTTCTAAGCAGTTTAATCATTGGCGGGCAAGCAATTAATTTTATCTTTAAAGGTAAAATTTCCAAAAATGATCTCTTTGACCAACTTATGGAGTCAGGTCCTGGCAGTTTATTAATTGTATTAATTACAGGAATTGCCGCGGGTACAGTTTTTAATATTCAAGTTGCATCACAACTTACAAGTATGGGGGTTTCAAGTGAAATTGGAGGTTTATTAGCAGTAGGCATGGCGAGAGAAATGGCTCCTCTTCTAACTGCTACTTTAATGACTGGAAAAGTTGCCACGGCCTATGCTGCTCAACTGGGCACTATGAAAGTAACAGAACAAATTGAGGCAATAACAATGTTAAGGACCGAACCAGTCCAATATTTGGTAGTCCCAAGGTTGCTATCGATGGTAATAATGTCCCCAATACAGTGTCTTTTGTTTTTATCTGTAGCTTTATGGAGCGGACAAATTTGGAGCACAATTTTTTATAAAGTTCCTCCAATAGTTTTTTGGACATCTGTAAGATCAGGTAATGTGAGTTTAACTAGTACAGACTTAACTTCAATGTTAATAAAATCTATAGTATTCGGATTACTTATTTCAATCATTGCTTGTGGATATGGACTCACAACTAAAGGGGGGCCAAAAGAAGTTGGAACAAGTACAACAGGTGCAGTAGTAATGACTCTCGTTGCTGTATCTTTAATGGATGTATTACTAACGCAAATTTTATTTGGATAATTCTATGTTTAATACTAAATCAAAAAAAGAGGAACCAGTAATAATTTCTCCTTCATTTCAGTTACCAATCATTCTTATAGTTTTAAGTTTTATGCTCTTATTTTTGAATATTGGTTCTTTGCCAACAATAGTTTTTGCTTCTTTTAGCTTTTTTTTATTACTTCAGTCATTCACCTTAAGAATAAAAATAACAAATGATGATTTTATCGTTTTACAATTAGGTAAAGAGATTAGAACTTTTCCATTCAAGAATTGGATATCATGGAAATTCTTTTTCCCTATAATCCCAGGTATTTTTTATTTTAGAGAAAAGTCCAGTCCTCATTTATTGCCAATTTTATTTAATCCAAAGCAATTGAAAGATGAGCTCATAAAAAAAGTTGACTCCCTGGAAATTAAAAATTCTTAAAATTCAGACTTTGCCTAATCATCAAAATTATTTAAATGACCAATACAGAAATTTCCGACAATAATCCTGAAAAGGAATTAACAATAAACAAGTCAATTTCAGATGATAAAACCAAACAAATTAGTAAGAAAAATACCACGCAAAATAAAAAAATTACACCAAAAAACGACAAATCAACTAAATCTTTTGATGAAATTTCTAATGAAATTTTTAGAGATCTCGTTTCAAAAAAAGACTATTTGATTAAAGAAATAAAAGAGTTAGAAACAAAAAAAAATGAAATAGAAAAAGATATCGAGTCAAATTTTAAAGGACAGTCAGATAATATTGCTAAAAGAGTTAAAGGCTTTCAAGAGTACTTGACTGGAGCTTTACAGAATCTTTCTCAAAACGTAGAGAAACTTGAATTAGTTTCTCAACCAATAATCGTAAAGCCTTCTCCCCTTGATGAGAAAAAGCAAAACAATAACACAAATAATGTAGTTAATGTTCCCGCTCTTTCTGAAACATTCAAGCCAGATGAAGAGATTATAAAAAGTTGCTTTTCAAGTTTTACAGAACAACCTGACTTTTATGCAGAACCTTGGAAATTAAGACGGAGTCTTGATTCATCAGATATAGAAATTATGGATGATTGGTTCTTTAATATGGGCGGAAGAGGTTCTCTTGAAAGTAGAGGTTCTCGACAAAAAAATGCATTGTTATCAGCGGGTTTAATATCTATTCTTGGCGAATTATATGGAGATCAGTTCCAGACTCTTATTTTAGCTTCGCAGCCTGAACGATTAGGGGAATGGAGAAGAATTCTTCAAGATTCACTTGGTCTCACGAGGGATGACTTTGGACCTAATAGTGGGATTGTTCTTTTTGAAAGGCCTGAAGGTGTCATCGAAAGAGCCGATAGATTAGAGGCCAATGAAGAATTGCCATTTATTATCATTGATGCAGCAGAAACCTCTGTTGAAATTCCAATACTTCAATTCCCATTATGGGTTGCATTTGCTGGTTCAGATAATGAAATTTACGATGATCTTGAACTAAACTAAGCTTTATGAATATCTTAATAATTTTTACAAGTTATCTTTTAGGGTCACTTCCGTCAGGTTTTTTAATTGGGAAATATCTCAAAAATATAGATCTGAGAAATATAGGTTCTGGATCTACAGGAGCCACAAATGTTTTAAGAAATGTTGGGAAATGGCCAGCACTTTTTGTATTTATCATTGACGTTGGGAAAGGCCTTATTGCAGTAAAAATTGCTCAGCAATATACAGATCAAGGATTAATAGAGGTAATAGCAGGTATATCCGCTATCTCAGGACATATTTGGCCAATATGGCTTAGAGGTAAAGGTGGGAAAGCTGTTGCGACTGGATTAGGTATGTTTTTAGCTCTTTCTTGGAAAGTTGGACTTGCATCTCTTGGCATTTTTTTAATAGTCCTAACAAAAACTAAGTTTGTCTCTTTATCCAGTATTTCAGCTGCAATCTTACTTCCTATTTTTATGTTTTTTTACCTAGGTAAATTTATGCACTCATACTTTTTTATAAGTTTAATTGTGGCATTATTAGTAATCTGGAAACATAGAACAAACATAAAAAGATTACTTAAGGGAGAAGAATCAAAAATTAATCAGAATTAATAGATTTAAATATTTCTGTTAGAGCTTTATTAGGATCTATAGCTTTTGATATCGATCTACCAATAACTAACTTTGAAGCTCCATTATATATGGCTTCATGGGGAGTCATAATTCTATTTTGATCATCTTTATTGTCAATATTTAATCTGATACCTGGTGTAATAAGTTCAAAATTATCATTATAAATAGATCTCAACATTTTCACCTCCCAAGGGGAACAAACACATCCATCTAATCCGGCATGAAAAGACAACTTTGCAAGTCTCAATACATTTTCTTCAATTGAATTATTTCTATCAAGATCAGTTTGAAAATCTTTAAGAGAAAAGCTTGTTAAAACAGTTATTCCTACAACTAATGGAGGTTTTAAACTGACTGAGGTGGCTCCTTCTAAAGATGCTTTTTTCGAATCCTTAAGAGCTTTTAGACCTGCTGAAGCATGGATAGAAATTATATCAACTCCTAATTTTGAAACTTGGTAACATGCTGCACGCATGGTATTTGGAATATCATGAAATTTTAAGTCTAAAAAAATTTTTTTATTTAAACCTTTTAATATTTCAATAACGCTTGGGCCTTCCCTAACAAAAAGCTCTAAACCAACTTTCACCCACTTAATATTAGGACATTTTTCCAAAAGTAACTTTGCTTGACTTACATCTAATCCATCCATTGCCAAAATTATTTTATCTTCTGAATTAAATCTTTTATTCATCAATTTTTAGTTTTCAAACCTCTTAATTATTTTTTTCCCAATTTGCAAAATTTTTCCTTCCAAATCATTTTTTGAATTAAAAACTAAATCAGGATTTATTACTTTCTGACTATCAATTTTTACACCCCCACCTTTAATAGATCTTTTTGATTCGCTGCTGGATTTGAAAAATTTTAGAGCACTTAATAGGTAAAAAAACTTTACTGGAAAAACTACTTCTTTAAGAGAAATCTCTGGAATTTCTCCAACTTTTTCTTTGTGCCCAAGGAATAATTTTTCGCAGTTTGATTGCGCCTTTAATGCTTCTTCAGCTCCATGGAATAAAGTGGTAACTTCTAGAGCCATTCTTCTCTGTAATTCACGAGGATTTGAGTTTTCAAGAAAACTTAAATCTAATTCAGTAAGCAATTCAAAATAAGTAGGTATTATATTATCGGGTACTTTTTCTAATTTTGAATACATTGAAAGAGGATCTTCAGTCAAGCCGACGGTGTTAAATTCAGATTTGCTCATCTTCTTAATTCCATCTAAACCTGTCAAAATTGGCAGCAGAACACCAAATTGAGGGTCTTGTTTAAAATGCCTTTGAAGATCTCTTCCTATTGCAATATTAAATTTCTGATCTGTACCTCCAAGCTCAATATCTGATTGAACAACTACCGAATCATAACCTTGTAATAGTGGATATAAGAATTCATGCAAAGCAATTGGGACTTGCGAGGTGTACCTTTTATTAAATTCCTCCTTAGCAAGCATTTGACTAACTGTTGAACTACCCATTAATTCAATTATCGAATTAAGATTTAATCCTTTTAACCATTCACTGTTATATCTAATTTCTATTCTATCTTTTGAATCAAAATCTAAAATAGATTCATTAGCTGGCTTTCCCATCCCTAGTTGGGTTAAGTATGTTTTTGCATTATCCTTAACTTGTTTTTCCGATAGCTGAACTCTTGTTTTGTTTTTCCCGGTTGGGTCTCCAATTTGAGCAGTAAAATCTCCAATTATTAAAACTGCAATATGTCCATTATCTTGGAATGCTCTTAGTTTTTTAAACAATATGCTGTGCCCAATATGAATATCTGTTCCAGTTGGATCAATCCCTAGTTTAACCCTTAATTTTTTATTATTTTTTTTCGCATGATTAATTACTTCCGAAAAGGTTTGATCTGTTCCATTAATTGGAAAATATTCATCTATTCCTCTTGACAGCCATGATGGCAATATTAAATTATCTGACATGAAGCTTTAACAGTTTGATTTAAGAAGTTTTATCAAGTTCATCCTTCATTCTTATTAAGGTTTTATTCATTTGGTCGAACATTTGATCAGGAGTAATCCCAAATTGACTTAACTGTGTCTTTAATTGTTCTACTGTCATTTTTGCTTGAAAATCTTCAGACAATTCAAATCTCTTCATAAAAACCTTATAACGATCCATAAGAGATTCCATTTTTTTTATAAACATTTTTTTCCCTTCTCTGTCAAATTTCCCATAATCAGAACCAAGTTTCATAAGTTCTTGGTAATCTGTAAAAAGCTTTTTAGCTTCTTCTTGAACGATGTCTGACTCAAAGAATCCCATTTCTATTTTTTTTCTTCGCAATATTAAGGCTCAATTACAAGATAACAAGAATCTTTTAAATTGATTAGAACATTAATAAATTTTAGTTTATGAATAATTCTTTGATTTATATTTTTTCAGAATTAAATTTAGTAGACATATTTCAAAAATATTGGAAAAATTTAAAATAAATAATATTTCAAAACAAAATAGACAATTTGAATTATTTGGTTCAAAAGTAAATACATCAACTAATTTTCAACACCCAAATAATCTAAAAATCAAAGGGGAAAACCTAACTGAATGGAGAAATAGAATATATAATTACCAATTCAAAATTTCAAAAGATACTCACAAAAAAACTTTGAACCAAATAAGTCTTCCTCTAAAAACAATTTCCAATGAAAGAAAAATTGATCCGTTTTCCCTGCAGCCATTATCATTAAACTTTTGGAGAACCAATCAATATATACACAATGGGCCAGCAATGTATTTTGTAATTGACTCGATGGAGAGTTCGAAAATAATCCTGTATATAGGAGAAACAAATTCAGCAAATAAGAGATGGAAGGGAGAACATGACTGTAAAAATTACCTCATGAACTATAAAGAAGCCCTTGCTCATAACAAACTCTCAAGTCACCAAGATATTCGTTTCTTCTTAGATGTTCCTAAAGAAGTAAAATTAAGACGTAAATTAGAACAGCAGCTGATATATTTATGGTTACCACCTTTTAATAAAGAAACGCGAGATAGGTGGACAACTACTTTTACAAACAACTAAAAGTTTATTAAATCCATTTTACAAATGCAATTTTCCACATTCCAAAAAAATCTAGATAACTGGCAAGGTGCTTCATTAATTTTTGGAGTTTTAGAGGAAGAAATTTCAAGCCAACTTGAAAACATAGAGTTTGTTGTTGACCCAAAATTATTACTAAAAAAAATTACTCAAAAAAAATTTAAAGGAGAAAAAGGAAAAACTTTAAGCTTTGAATTTTTAGATCAAAAATTAGAGACTTTAATCATAGTTGGTCTTGGCAAATCAAAAGACCTAAATAAAAGTGATTTAGAGAACACTATAGGAAATTTAGTTAGGAAAACTGTTGATAAAAATGAAAAAATCAGCATATTGCTACCTTGGGAATTAATAAATTCTCAACTAGAAATAAATCAATTAGCAGAGTCCGCGAGATTATCTGCCTATAAGGACAATAGATTCAATAAGAAAAAAATTGAAAAGAGAGTTCTTAAAGAAATAGAGTTTTTGAATTTAAAAAAATTTGAGAATATTAGCTTTGAAGAGACAACACAAATATGTGAAGGTGTAGAACTAGCTAGAAGACTTGTTGCCGCTCCTCCAAATAGTCTTACTCCTCAGGAAATGTCCATACAAGCTTCTCAAATAGCTAAAGATCATGGTTTAGAAGTAAAAATTTTAGAGGCAAAAGATTGCGAAGATTTAGGAATGGGCGCATATTTAGCTGTAGCAAAAGGTTCTGATTTAGATCCTAAATTTATACATCTTACTTTAAAGTCAGAGGGGCCTATAAAAGAAAAGATTGCGCTTGTTGGGAAGGGTTTAACCTTTGACTCTGGAGGATACAACCTGAAAGTAGGAGCATCTCAAATTGAAATGATGAAATATGATATGGGAGGGAGTGCTGCGGTTTTGGGAGCAGCAAAAGCACTTGGAGCAATAAAACCAAAGGGATTAGAAATTCATTTTATTGTGGCATCTTGCGAAAACATGATAAATGGATCTGCAGTACATCCTGGAGATGTAGTTAAAGCATCTAATGGTAAGACAATTGAAATAAATAACACTGATGCAGAGGGTAGACTTACATTAGCTGATGCTTTAACTTACGCATCCAATTTAAAACCAGATTCAATCATTGATCTCGCAACTTTAACAGGAGCTATTGTTATTGCACTAGGGAACGATGTAGCTGGATTCTGGAGCAATAATGATGATCTAGCAAATGACCTAAAAGCTGCATCAGCCCAGTCTGGAGAAGAATTATGGCAAATGCCATTACAAAAATCTTATAAAGAAGGTTTAAAGTCTCATATAGCTGACATGAAAAATACAGGTCCTAGAGCAGGTGGGTCAATAACTGCTGCTTTGTTTTTAGAAGAATTCTTTGATAAAGAGATTAAATGGGCTCATATTGATATTGCTGGGACTTGTTGGACTGATAAGAGTAAGGGAATTAACCCATCAGGTGCAACCGGTTTTGGAGTTAAAACTCTTGTTCAATGGATTAAAAATAAATAACTATATTTAAATCATTCATTCCAAAGATTTGTTGATCTAGCGTTATCGCCCCATAATTTATCCAACCTCTGATCTCTCCCACATGAGAATCTATAGAACTTATATTTTAATTCATTTCGCTCGGCAAAATCCTGATGATATTCTTCAGCTAACCAAAATTGACCTTTTGATTTTAGTTCTACAGAAATTTTTTCTAATGGCACAAGCAATTCATTAGAGGCCGAAACAATTGCATTTGTTGCAACACTTTCCTCAGTTGCATCTTTGAAAAAAATCACTGGCCTATAAGAATCTCCACGATCACAAAATTGACCCTTGCCGTCCAGAGGATCAATATTTCTAAAATAGAGCCTAAGTATCTCAGGTAAAGTTACCAATTTGGAATCATAGTTCACCAAAACCACTTCCTGATGTCCTTCATGATTTTCGTATGTAGGATTTTGTAAATCTCCACCTGAATAGCCACTTTGTACAAAATTTATCCCCTTTAATGACTCTAAATCATGTTCTAAAC
Organism: uncultured Prochlorococcus sp.; assembly: GCA_902535175.1. GTDB lineage: Bacteria > Cyanobacteriota > Cyanobacteriia > PCC-6307 > Cyanobiaceae > Prochlorococcus_A. The sequence continues at coordinate 131,964 of CACASR010000001.1, read as the reverse complement.
ACCAAAAACAACCTCCTGCAAGAATTAATTCCTCTGCAAAAGCGTTTACAGGATTTATAAATATTGAAAGAGCAATTATTAGAGGTAAGAAAGATTTCATTTTTTTATTATAAAGTTCAAATAATAGAATTAATAATCTCTTTAGCAGCTCTCTGGACTACGCCCTTTTCTCCTAATTCTTTTTTTAAAAAAGCATAACCTTTTTTAATTTTTATTTTTTCTGACTTCCCATCAAGAATCCTACAAGATTTATAGAAAATTTTCTTTTCATCAAACTCCTTTTGTACAAATTCAGGGATTATAGATTTATTAACTAACAAATTTACAGGGGAAATATATTTTACTTTAAAATTGAGAATCTTTTTTGCAATAAAAGCAGTTACCCTACTTACTTTATAACCAACAATCTGTGGGATCCCATACAAAGCTAATTCCATATTAACTGTCCCAGATTTACAAAGAGCAATTTTAGTTAGGGAATAAATATAAGGCTTTAATTTTGCACTATCTTTTTGAGAAATAACAAGTCCTTTAACTTGATATTTTCTAAAGGCTTTTTTGAATATTTCATCAAATGCATCCCGACAGGAGGGAATATAGATAACCAAACTTGGATATTTTTGTTGTAATTTTTTAGCCGATTTCATAAAAGTAGGTAATATATATCGTAATTCTTGAGGTCTAGATGCGGGCATTAAGAGTATGATGTTTTGATCTGGGCGAAGTTTTAAAATATTTCTAGCATCTTTCTTTAGAGGAAGTTTTTGTGTTAAATCAATCATTGGATGACCAACCCAAAAAACATTTCCGCCCCTCCTTTTGTAAAATGCTGCTTCTTTCTTAAAAATTGCAAAAATCTTATCAGAAAACTTTATTAGATTTGTTGTCGTATTATTGCCAACCCTCCAAGCCCACTCTTGAGGAGCAATATAGTAAAAAATTGGAATTTTAGTCTTAGATCTTTTTAATTTAGTACCAATTTTTATATTGGGTCCCATATAGTCAATCAAAATTAAGCAATCAGGAGGATATTTTTGTAGTAATTTATAGAACCTTTTTTGAATTCTTAATGTTGGAATAATAAGAGGCAAAGCCTCCCAAATTCCTATTGCACTAATTGATGTAGTATCTTGAAGAATTTTTACGCCTTCTTTCTTCATTCTTACCCCGCCTAATCCGCAAATTTCTAAATCAACAGATTTTCTTCTAGCTTCATCTAATAATGCTTTTGATAACAAACTGCCGTGCAAATCTCCAGAGACTTCTCCAGTACTTATAAATATCTTTTTATTCATGCGTTCACTATAGGCAATGGTCCTCGTCTTTCTTTAGATATTGACTCTTTTAAAAAACTACATAATCTTGAAGATGAAAGATCTAATTCTCCTCTCATTACTTTTTCTAGTGAATTTGAAATTGCATCATTAGATTTAAAAAGTAGGTTCCAAGTTCTTTGAAGTAATTTTAAGTCAAAATCTTTATTTTCCATTAAACCACTTCTCTTAATTCCAATCCTATTTAAACCTCTCAATCTTCCTGGATGCCCTTCGGCCAGACAAAAAGGAGGTACATCTCTATCAACTCTAGTCATCCCTCCAATCATTGCTAAATATCCAATATGTACAAATTGATGAATACCTAAACAACCACCAATAATAGCTTTATCTTCAATCTTCACATGGCCTGCAACTTGAACACTATTTGATAAAACTATCCTATTACCGAGTTCACAATTATGTCCGATATGAGAATAAGCCATCAACAAATTATTATTGCCAATAATTGTTTTTTCTCCTTCATAAGTTGCTTTATTAATAGTTACACATTCTCTTAAAGTATTATTATCTCCAATAATTACTTCAGTAGGGGCCCCTTTGTATTTAAGGTCCTGGGGATCAAGACCTATAAAAACACTTGGGAAAACTTTATTGTTTATACCAATTTTAGTTCTTCCCGCAATAACAGCGTTGGGGCCAATTTCGGTTCCTTTCCCGATAGTCACATCAGGACCGACAATAGCTCCTTGAGAGACAATAACCCCATCATGTAACTCGGCACTTGGATCAACATAAGCATTTGGATGAACCTTTACACCACTAAAGCTTGCATTTAATTCAGTATTGTTACGATCCATATCCCTAATCAACTAATGAAAACATTAATTCTCCAGCGCAAACCAACTTCCCAGCAACATGCGCCTCACCTTTAACCTTCCCAAATCTTTGTCTTTTAATAGATAGTAACTCACAAGAAATTATCAATTGATCTCCAGGAACAACTGGTTTTCTGAATTTAACGTTATTGATTCCAGCGAAGACGAAAAGTCCCTTAGGAAGATTGGGCATTTGCGTTACAATTATTCCACCAACTTGGGCCATTGATTCAACAATAAGAACCCCAGGCATCAAGGGTCTCTCGGGAAAGTGTCCCTGAAATTGAGGCTCATTAATAGTTACATTTTTTACAGCAACTGCTCTCTCTCCAGGAATATTCTCTATAACTTTGTCCACAAGCGCAAAAGGATATCTGTGGGGTAATAAACCAAGTATTTGCTCAGAAGAAAGTTGATTATTTTCACTGGATAATTTCTTTTCCAAAACAATTAAAGATAAAGTTAATTTTTTAGCGACGAGGCCAATAAAGCATTTAAAGAATGTGATCCTTTATAAACTAAAATTTGAGCCTTAGGTAACCCTACCAAAGCCAAGTCCCCAATTAGGTCTAAAATTTTATGTCTTATTGGTTCATTATCAAATCTTAATGGTGGATTAACCCATTTTTCACCATCACAAACAAGGGCATTTTCCAAACTTCCGCCTTTTATTAATCCAAGTTCACTTAACTCTTGAAATTGATCTTTAAAACCAAATGTTCTGGCAGGTGCAATCATTTCAACAAAACTTTTTGGATTTAAATCAATTACAAAAGTTTGATTTCCAATTGCTTTATAGGCAAAACTTATGGTGGAAATAATTGTAGTTTTTTTAGAAGGAGTTAATGCTATAACTGAGTCTTCTTTATTTAAAATTATTGATTTATTAATCTCTGGAAAAAAATTATCTGGTCTAGGTGCCTTTTTTATACCTGCTTCTTCAAAATCTCTAACCCACTGGATTGACGATCCGTCTAAAAGAGGAATCTCTTTCCCATCAACCTCAATATGAATATAACTCAAACCACACCCTGCCATTGAAGATAGTAAATGTTCGATAGTATACAAATTTCTCCTCCCTAATTTAACAGCTGTACAAAGCATCGTACTTCCAATTAAATCCTGAGTTAACTTAAAAATCTCATTAGGTTTATCAGTAAAAGAGACATAATATCCTTCTTTTTCATAGGAAGAAATTGTAACTCTTGTTTTTTCTCCACTATGTAGGCCTATACCCTCTCTGGAGATAACTCCAGCCAAGGTATAACAAGAATCATAATTAGCAGGCCAAGAAAACACTTAAAACTTCCATCCAACTCCAAGTGTATACCTCCAATCTCCACTTAGGTCCTTGCTTGCAACATCTAATCTTAGTGGACCTATTGGTGTTTTAACCCCAACTCCTCCTCCAAGAGAAAACCCAGAACCTGATTTTTGCAATAATTTACCGGGTTTCCCAGGGACTGCCTTTTGAGAGCCTAGATCACTTCCTCCATCGACAAATAAAGCTCCTGATATCATTCTCCAAACAGGGAATCTATATTCAGCCGTGCCCTCTACAAAACTTCTACTTACTGCCAAATCACAAGATCCCCAACCTCTAACAGATGATGTTCCTCCCATACAAAATGCTTCATAAGGAGGCAATTCCCCAAGAATAGTTCCTGCCTTAAATTGAAATCCAATAGCTTGAGGACAGTTTTCACTATTCGCATTACTTGAATTACATTCTTTCGTTAATTTTATTATTTTTGTTGGTATAAAAAATGAATATGTGGTTTTCATCCTATTAAAAGTTGGAGAGCTTTTTCCCAATGAAACAAATTGTTCGGTACCAAAGCTAAATTTATTTCCTGATGTTGGGTTAATGGAATTGTTCAAATTATTTCTAGAAGTACTTGCAATAACACTCACTAATGTATTTTCATCAGGGCATGAACCATCATTTGGAGTAAAACCAATACAAATAATATCGCTTATATTATTTCTGGTTGTAGTTGGAGTTCTGTCACCATAGGGTTTTTTGTTTCCATCACCATCAATCATCTTTACTTTCTTAAAATTCATTCCTGCAAGGACTCTCCACTTAGCTACCTTAAATGGATCTCCGCCATTTAATGGTCTTGAGAAGGAAAACCCACCTCCTGTTTTTTCTAAAACTATCGATGAAAAAGTATCAGAGCTGGATGGTGTTTGATCATCTACTGCATATAATTTCCCATTTTTTTGACTTTTAAATTCTTGTGGATAATCTCTACTTAAAAAAATATTTGTTCTAAAAGATGTTTTATATTTATCTCCTTTAATCCATGGATCAGATAAAGAAAAATTGTAGGTAGTTGAATATTCTCCAAAATTTAGATTTATATTTGTAGACCATGCTCTTCCTAGTGCATTTGTTTCCTGCAATCCAATTGATGCGAAGATACCTGAACCACTGCTATAACCAAGTCCACCAGTTAACGATCCTGTTCTTTGCTCACTCAAGTCTAAAAAAATTATGACTTGACCAGGATTTAAATTATCAGGGCCAAGAGAAACCTTTACATCATCAAATAATGATGTGGCATAGAGTCTACCGATATCAGCTTCTAAAATTTTTCTATTAAAAATGGTACCAGGTTGTGTTTTTAATTCTCTCTTTATAACCCAGTTTTTCGTTTTCCCTTTTCTAGGTTTTCCATCAATAATAAATTCACCATCAGAATTTGGGAATCTTATTTTTACGTCAGATATAATGCCCTCAGAAACTTTTAATCTTACTACTCCGTTCTCAGAAATTCTATCTGGAGTATTAATTCTTGCTAGCGAATAACCTGCTTTTTCATAACGTTCTTTTATTATTTCTATTTTATTTTGAAATTCTTTAAGGTTAAGAGTTGTCCCATAATAATTTTTAAAAATATCATCTACGTATTCATTGGAGACTATAGAATTTGTCGGTTTAAGTTCAACTTTCTTCAAGACTGGATTAGGCACTACATTTACTATTAGCCTCACACCTAGTGGCCCATCTTGAGCCTTTATTTTAACTCCTGAAAACCAACCACTAGCATATATTGCATTAAGATCTTGATTTAAAATTCGATTATCAACAATACTTCCAGGCTTTATGCTCATGGAATCATATGCAGCCAATTCAAGTTTTCTACCCTCAGGATGGTTTTCCCAACCTTCGATAATTATTTCTGAGACAAGGACACTTTCATCACTAATATCAGTATTATTTTCTGCAAGAAGAATTTTTTTCTCTTTTTTAATTTCACTCCCTTTAAATAAAACATTATTAATATTTGGTATTTTTAATGTTTTTATTGATTGCTCAAGTTCATTTGGCAAATACTTAGCAGTCAGCGCTGAATTATTTGATATCAAAATCAAGGGAGAGCAGGCAACATTTATGAAAACCTTTCCGAATTTTAAAAAATGTTTTTGCATAGTACTTGTGATTAAGATGAGTAAGTCATTATTAATTCAATTAGGTTTAAGAAAATCGTTTATTCTTCGGTGGATTTCACTATAAGCTTCAATTAGACCACCTAAATCATTTCTAAATCTATCTTTATCAAGACTTACAATTATATCATTTTTTTGATTAAGATCCCAAAATCTACAATTATCAGGACTTATTTCATCCCCGAGAAGAATGTTATTTTTTAAATCATAACCAAATTCTAACTTGAAATCCACAAGCTGAAGTTGAATATTTTTAAAAAAAACTTTTCAGGATTACATTAATTTTCAAAGTTAAATTAATTATAAACTCTAAATCATCGGAGCTTAATATATTCATTAATTCGATTCTATCTTTTGTAAGTAGGGGATCATTAAGTTCATCATTTTTAAGATAGATATCAATTAATGGTTTTGATAGCAAAGTTCCAGGTTTAATAGTTGTTTGTTTACACAAAGAACCATAGGCAGTATTTCTTAAAACAATTTCTAATGGAATTACTTTTATTTTTTTTGCAATCATTGTATTTTCATTTTCAAGTTCAATAAAATGAGTTGGAATATTCTTCTTAATGAGAATCTCAAAAATTCTTGCACTTATAAGGCAGTTAAGTTTGCCTTTACCTTCAAATTTTTCTTTTTTCAACGCATTAAAAGCTGTAGCATCATCTTTAAATTCAATTTTTACTTTATCTAGATCATCATAAGTAAATACTTTTTTCGCTTTGCCTTCATATATCAACTCATATTTATTATTCATTAATTTAAAACCTCATTATGATTACTAAAGTACTTTTTATAATTAACATAATTATTAGAGATCAACTTCAAATGATTTTATTTCATTTTAACTGATTATTCATCGAAACCTCATAACCTTTAAAAACAATATATGGGAATTCATTCAAAAAGTTCTAGGAGCATAATTAGATTAGAAAATATCTTAATTATTGGAAATGGCGGGAGAGAAAACTCTTTAGCTTGGGCTATACAAAAAAATGAATTAATTAAAAAAGTTTATTTAATACCTGGTAACGGTGGTTCAGAAAGAATAAATAAATGTGAAAGAATAAAAATTGATATAAATAATAAAAATGAACTTTTAGAAAAGCTTGATTTTCTTAACATAGATTTAGTTGTAATTGGACCAGAAATACCTCTAGCAAATGGATTAGCTGATTTTCTTCGCCAAAAAGATTTTAAAGTATTTGGTCCTAATAAAGATGGAGCAAAATTAGAATTTAGTAAATCTTGGGCGAAGGAATTTATGCAAGACGCAAATATTCCAACTGCAAACTTTTGGAAAGTCAATTCTGTTGAAGAAGCAAAAAAAATCATCAATTCTGCATCAATTCCACTGGTAGTAAAAGCTGATGGTCTAGCTTCAGGTAAAGGTGTTTTTATTCCTAATTCAAAAGATGAATGTTTTAAAGCAGCAGAGTCGATTTTTAATGGTAGATTTGGCAACTCTGGGAATATAGTTGTTCTAGAAGAAAAAATTCAAGGGCCAGAAGTTTCAGTTTTTGCTTTATGCGATGGGAAGAGATACACCTTACTTCCGACCGCCCAAGATCACAAACGACTTAATGAAGAAGATAAGGGGCCAAATACAGGAGGTATGGGGGCTTATTCTCCTGCGCCTTTATTAACAGAAGATTGCCTTAATAAAATTATCAAAGAGATAATTGAACCTACAATAAATGAACTAAATAAAAGAAATATTGACTATAGAGGCGTAATTTACTTTGGATTAATGATCACAGAATCTGGGCCCAAAGTTATAGAATATAATTGTAGGTTTGGCGATCCAGAATGCCAAACAATAATGCCCTTGATGGATCAAAACTTTGTATTTCTTTTAGAAAAATGCTCAATGGGAAATTTAATTGGTGATGAAATAATTAATACTTCTGATAAAGTTAGTGGTTGTGTAATAGCTACCTCCAAAGGTTATCCTCACGAATATAAAACTGGCTTTCAAATAAGTATGGATGAGATTGACACAAATGATTGTCAAATCTTCGACTCAGGGACTTCTTTAAGTGAAGATGGGAAATTATTAACCAATGGAGGAAGAGTCCTAAGTATTGTCTGCCAAGATAAAGACTTCGATAAGGTTTTTGAAAAAGCATATAAGAATTTAAAAAAAATTCATTTTGAGGGTATTTACTTCAGAAATGACATAGGTTACCAAGTCAGAAAAAAATTTTCTAAGGAGAATTAAGCTTATGGTAGATACCAATAATCGAGAAAATATAAAATATAACATGACTGAAAATGAAGATATGCATAGTAACTATTGGATTAATGGACTCATCGCTTGGTGGAGTGGATTCAGTTTAAGAACAAAGTTGTTAGCTATAGCAACTCTTGTCGTAAGTCTTCTAATGACAGGAATAACTTTTTTTGCGTTAAATAGTATCCAAAGAGATGCCGGAATGAATGATACTAGATATGCTCGAGATCTTGGCTTGTTGTTATCTGGGAATGTTACAGAATTAGTCGCTAATAACCAAAAAAAAGAAATTTCAAATGTAGCTGAGAAGTTTTGGAGATCAAGTCGAAACCTCCGTTATATTTTCTTTACTGATGCTGAAGATATTGTTCAACTTGGGATACCTATCAGTGCAACCCCAACAAGCTCAGACAGTCAGTTTCAGCTCACTCGAAAATTAAAACTACCTTCAGAATTAAAAAAGAGGCCGCAATTCCCCTTAGTTAGGCAGCATGCGACACCTCAAGGTCAAGTAACAGATGTATTTGTCCCTATGTTGTGGAAAGGCAAATATCTTGGAACTTTAGCGTTGGGAGTTACCCCTAATAAAAAAGCACTCGCCAGTGCTGCCTTAACTAGAGAAGTAACCATTGCAGTTTTTATCTCTATTTGGGTTTTAGTAATACTTGGAGCTGTATTTAATGCACTGACAATTACAAGACCAGTAAGAGAATTAGTAAGAGGTGTTAGAGAAATTTCAAGAGGAAATTTTAAATCCAGAATTTCTTTACCCATGACAGGTGATTTAGGAGAACTCTTAAATGGATTTAACCGAATGGCCACGCAGTTAGAAAATTATGATGAAGCAAATATAGAAGAACTAAAAGCGGCACAAATCAAGCAGCAATCATTAATAGCTACAATGGCTGATGGTGCAATATTATTGGACTCACAAGGCAAGATTGTACTTACTAATCCAACAGCAAAGAGATTATTTCGTTGGGAAGGAAGATTTCTAGAAGGTAAACATTTTTTAAATGAAATCCCCGAAATTTTATCCAACGACTTACATACAAATATAGAGTCTATTTTAAACAGGGAAAAGGAGAAAGACGATTTAAGATTCAGTTTAGGAGAACCAGCAAGAACCTTAAGAATTGTTCTTCAATCAGTCTTAGATACAAATAAAGTTGAATTAAAAGGAATTGCTGTGACAATACAAGATTTAACTAGAGAAGTTGAACTTAACGCGGCGCAAAATAGATTCATAAGCAATGTATCGCATGAATTAAGGACACCTCTTTTTAATATCAAAAGTTATGTAGAGACCTTACATGATTTAAAAGATCAGCTTTCTGATGAAGAACAAATAGAATTTTTAGGAATTGCAAATTCAGAGACTGATAGGTTAACAAGGCTAGTAAATGATGTACTAGATTTATCTAGATTGGAGTCTGGGAAAATTGTTCAGCTTGAGCAAATGGACATAAAACCCGCAATAGAACAGACTCTTAGAAATTATAGACTTAATGCTTCAGAAAAAAATGTTTCATTAGCTCATGATATAGAGGAAACAATTCCTCCAATTCTTGGTAATTTTGATTTACTTTTGCAGGTTTTTGATAATTTACTAGGAAATGGATTGAAATTTAGTCCAAAAAACAGCGCCTTAATTATAAGAGCTTATACTTGGCCAGATTCCTGTCCTGCTTTCCCTCCAAGTATTAAAAACGAAGCCGCTCCTCAATGTGAATTAGTTTCACCACTTCCAAAAGTAAGAATTGAGATTGCTGATACTGGCTCAGGAATATCTCAGGCTGATCAAGAAAAGATATTTGACCGTTTTTATAGAGTAGAAAATTCTGTTCATACTGAGCAAGGAACCGGTTTAGGTTTATCTATAGTGCGTGGAATAATTGAAAAACACGGTGGGGAGATTCGTATGGCTAGTGAATTAGGAGTGGGAACAACGTTTTGGTTTGATTTAGCCTTGGCACAATCTGATAAAGATGAATTATTGACAAAAGCTATTAATAATTCAGATTCTTTTCGAGGTTCTGAAATTCAAGAAATTATCTAATTAGTATCGATTCCTTTAAAAACATTTTGAACATTTTGATCAGGCACAACTCTATGAGGGGCACCGCTAAATATTTGTTCAAAATTAGAAAAAGAATCCCTTATTTCTGGTCCACTATTTGTAATGATAAATTCCCGTATTCGCTTATCATGCCATGATCCCCGCATTTTAAAAACATTTAAAGCTCGAGCCATCTCACCTTTTATTTCTACATATTGAAGCAACAATATGGTGTCTGTAATTGTTGAGATATGAGAATCAGTTATAGAATGACTTCCCATAAATTCTTCCGCAGTATTAGTAAAAAAGCCTGCTATTTCCTCTTGTTTTGTATAACCAGTAACAGCAATTACAAACTGTCTAAATGCATTCAAACTTACACCTCTTGCTAATGCAGATAGAGAATCAATTGCCATTCTTTTTGGTTTAAATTGATTAATTTGAGTTTTTATAATTTGTAAGTGATCCTCTAAACCAGTTGATTCAGGATATGCACAAATAATTTTTAATAATCCATCACTTTCCATTTTTTCAAAATCTATACCCCAGCTAGTAGCATTCCTGAGCAATTGAGCCCTAGATTCTTCATATGCAAAAAGTATTGCTCTTTCATTATTGTTATAAGCATCTTCAACAAATTTAGACACAAGCATTGTTTTGCCCGTACCAGTTGCTCCAGTGGCGAGAATAATGGAATCTTGAAAATATCCTCCACCACACATATCATCAAGATCTTTGACTCCAGAGCTAATCCTAATATTTGAGGATCTCTGCGTTAATCTCATTGCTCCTAAGGCAAACACACTTATTCCGTCCATTCCCATAGTGAATGGATATTCACCTTTCATATGTACGGTACCTCTTAACTTCAGAACTTCTAGAGTTCTTCTTCTCTTTTCTGACTCAAGAACATTTCTTAATAAGACAACATTATCAGATACAAATTCTTCTACACCATATCTAGCAATTGGTCCGTAATCATCCACCCTTTCTGTAGTCATAACTGTTGTCACACCTATTTCTTTTAATCTTGCTATCAATCTAAATATTTCCCTTCTTACAACGTAAATAGCATCATACTGTTGAAAGACAGCAGTTATTGAATCTATGGCAACTCTTTTAGCTTTATATTTTCTAATTGCATAACTAATTCTCTCAATAAGACCAGACAAGTCGAAGTTACCAGCCACATCCTGACCATCAGGATCTGGAGATGCGTCCAAAATAAAAAGTTTATTTTGATCAATTAATTCTTGTAAATCCCAACCAAAACTTGCGGCATTTCTAATAATATCTAAGGGTGATTCCTCAAATGTTACAAAGATTCCAGGCTCATCAAAATTGCAAATTCCATGGTGTAGATATTGCAGAGAAAAAACAGTTTTACCAGTTCCTGAAGTACCACTAACGAGTGTACTTCGAGATACAGGCAACCCACCCCTACAAACATCATCAAAACCTTCTATACCAGTTGGTAATTTTTGTACTTGCATTTTATTTGATTTACCAAATTTTTTATCATTCATAGTTTTGTGCTAATTAAACAAAAATAAAATAAATTTTGAATTTTTTTTATTTAAAGTTTTATATATATTATTTATCTCCACTATATTCAGTTTCAGTTAATTCATCAAAAAGAAGATCTAAACCAATTAAAACTTTTTCTCTATCTGAAAGATCACCTATTATTTTCCTAACTGGTGGCGGTAAAATTTTAGCTAACGTAGGAGTGGCCAAAATTTTATCTTCTTCTGCAAGTTGTGGTTACTTAAGTACATCAATAACCTTCAAAGCATAAACTCCCTTGAATTCATTATCTAAAATTTCTCTTAAGGTATTTAAAGCTCTCATCGAATTAGGAGTATTTCCAGCAACATAGAGTTTTAAAATATATGTTTTCCTTGCCGCCATCGTTATAGTTCCTGAATAGACATAAAAGATTTAAAACAACCCTTGACTTATTACACTACAAAATAAGAAAATAAACAAACTATTATGATTGCTTATTGGGCTTAATCAAATTTTTAATTTGAGCCTAATAGCGTCTTTAAGATATGACAAATTCTAAAAACACCTCAAACAATTCTTCTGAAAGTAATGAATTGTATGCAATAGCAGAAACTTCAGGTCAACAATTTTGGTTCGAAGTTGACAGATACTATGATATTGACAGGTTAAATGCAAAAGAGAAAGACAAGATAACACTGGAAAAAGTTTTAGTTTTAAAGGACAATGAGTCTATAACTATTGGTAAACCTTACGTTAAAGACGCCAAAATTGAATTAGAAGTTGTCTCTCATAAAAGAGATAAGAAGATTCTTGTATACAAGATGCGTCCCAAAAAAAAGACAAGAAGAAAGATGGGTCATAGACAAGAACTTACAAGAGTTATGGTAAAATCTATTAAGAAAGGTAAGAGTGTTCTTAAGTCTTCTTCTAAAAAGGAAGAAACTGTTAAACAGGAAACTAAACCAAAATCCGAAAAAACTACAAATTAAACACTTCTAATGGCACATAAAAAAGGAACAGGTTCTACTAGAAACGGAAGAGATTCAAATTCCAAAAGATTGGGCGTAAAAGCTTATGGTGGAGAAAAAGTAACTGCTGGATCAATTTTAATCCGCCAAAGAGGTACATCTTTTTTACCTGGGATCAATGTCGGAAAAGGTAAAGATGACACCCTTTTTGCACTTAAAGAAGGGACGGTAAGTTTCGAAAGCATTAAAAGAAACTTAAGAAATAGAAAAAGAGTTAATATAGTTATCTAATTTTCTTATAGGCCCTTGTAGTTATAAGAATTGGATGAAATACTTCTAAAAAATTTGATTGAAGAGTCTCAAAAAACTTTTCAACAATTTGAATATCGTCGATATGAAATGGATATTCATTTTTTTCTCCTTTAAAAAAATACCAATTAAATAAAGCAATAGAATTAGGATCCATAAACTCATTGAAAATCTCAATTTGAGAAGCTGGATTAGCAAGATGTTCCAAAACATCTAGGCAAACTATCGTATCAAATTTAGATATTTGTGTGTCTTTAATTGTCTTGCAAAAAGTAAGTTTTTTTTCGACTCCTAATTTCTTAGCCCTGTATTCAACAAAGTTTCTATTTGTCTCATTAATATCTACAAAAAAAACATGCTGAACTTTTGAAGACATAGCATTAGCTAGGGCATGCGTTCCAATACCTCCTCCAAAATCTAAAACCAAATCTCTAGAAAATCTCTGCTGAAGTTTTAAAGTATCAGCGATGTATTCCTTGCTTGTGATGTGCCAAGCAGCTAAATCAGCTACATGCCGATCTCCAACTATTTCAGTATAAAAATCTGAAACATCATTCAAGGCATCTCCAGGATGTGAATTTGCTAAATTCATCTTTGCATTTGCTAGGAATCCATCTAAATCACATTCTCTAATAGATAAGTATTCCATTAAATGTGATTTCAAATTAAAAGCATTGTCTAAAAACTCTTTTAAAATAAAATTATTATTTTTCAATTTTTTTCTCTAAATTTCCAATATCAAAATCATAGGATGGTTATAAATCTTTCTCAAAGTATTCTTAATATTAAAAATGGAAACTAAAGATGGATTCTTAGTAATTAATAAAGATAAAGGATGTACTTCACATGATTGTGTTAAACAAATAAGGAAGTTACTTAATACGAAAAAGGTCGGTCATACAGGAACTCTTGACCCAGAAGTTATAGGAATATTACCAATCGCGATAGGCAGTGCAACAAGATTTATTCAATATCTCCCTCAGGGTAAAACTTACATAGGACAAATTAAATTAGGGATAAGAACTAACACTGATGATATTCACGGAGAAATAATTAATCAAAAAAGTTGGCCTAAAATCAGTGATGAAAAATTAGATCAATACTTAAATAGATTTAGAGGAATTATCAAACAAATTCCGCCGAAAGTATCTAGTGTGCACGTTAATGGTGAGAGAGCTTATAAGAAATCATTCAGGAATGAAGTTTTTGAATTAGCACCAAGAGAAGTAAAAATAGACGAACTTACTTTAATGAAATGGGACCAAATAAACGGAATCATAGAAATAAAAATCAAATGTTCAGCTGGCACATACATAAGAGCAATTGCAAGAGATTTAGGAGAAATTCTTAATTCCGAGGGTTGCCTTCTACAACTAAAAAGAATTTCAGCTTGTGGCTTTGATGAACAAAACTCGATAAAGATATCTGATATCGAAAAAGGTAAAAAAAACTCGAAAAATTTCATTATTCCAACAATTTCTGCTCTTAATCACATTTCATCATTTGTCTTAAGTAACGAAGAACAAATCAATTTTTGGCAAACAGGAAGATCAATTAGAGTTGATATTAATTCCTTCCGGGAAAACAAATCTTTTGACTACAAAAAACCCATAAAAGTAATAGATAAAAAACAAATACTACTTGGGATAGGTTTCTTAAATGAAGAGCAATCTAACATAAATCCAAAATTAGTCCTTAATGCTAAATAACTTCTATAGGTAATCTTTTCTAAAAGGTTTAATCTGCACACCCTTATAAAAATGCTTTAATATTCTTTCAGCTTTTTGGCCTCTAGACGCCAAATATTTAGCCCCCCACTGACTCATTCCTACTCCATGACCTGATCCTTGTCCAAAAACTATCAAACCTTTATTTATAGGAGAATCATTGTTTAATTCTTCCTCAAAAAATTTAAATCTCACAAAATTACTTTTGAGGCCTAATCTTTTTCTGAAAGCTACACCAGACATTTGATCAGAACCATAAGCCCCAATAAGTTTTAAATTTTTTACCCTCCCTGTTCTAGTAATATCTATAATCTCTATATTTTTTAAACCTCCAATCTTTGGAAATAGATTTATTAATTCACTACTCGAAATTTTTTTTTGCCATCTAAATTTTGGATTATTTTTATCAAAATCTTTCACACTTGATAAATATGGATATTTATTCTTCCATACATCTTCACTATTTTCTGTCATTCCTCCTGAGCTGCTATGAAATAAAGCATTAATTAATTTGTTTTTATAAGTTAAAATCAAAGACCTTGTACTTTTAACGGCTCTGATAGTTTTATAAGTTCTTGACTCCAAGCCATTGTAGACTTGATTTTTCTGGGTTGAATCTATATCAAATAAATTATTTCCCTTTTGCTTTAAGGCATAAGTTCTAGAGGCAATTGCTTGTGCCTTTAACGCTTCAATAGGCCATTTTGTTGGCATCTCTGAACCCACTACACTACTTAGGTATTTTTCTATTCCTAAAACATTGACTACCAATATTTCAGAATCAAGTACAAAGAGATTAAGCTTACCAGGAAACCTCTTCTGACCTACCCATATACCTCTTCCATCAGAAGATCTAACTTGAAATTTTTGATTACTTTTTAAGTCATATTTTTTTTGTTTATTTTTATCAAAATATAAAATTTTTCTATTTTTCTCGTTTTTCAAAGTTAAGCCTTTTATTTTTTTACTTGAAAATAATTTCCCCTCTATAGTTAAAGGAATTGATCTATCCGATCTGATCCTTAAATTATTACTCTTTGATATCAAAACTCTAATTATTGGCTCTCTAGAAGCAAAAACTCTTTCACTCTGAAAAACACAAATAAATAAAATACTTATCAGGCAGCATTTACTATAGTTATTTTTAAATTTAAGTATCACTTTGTTTAAAAACAAATGCTTAATTTGCCTAATTTTGACTAAAAGTCTAAATTTAATCCAGATATAACAATAAAAATATCATAAATAAGTGAATATCACCTTCTTAGGAACAAGCTCAGGTGTCCCATCCTTAACGAGAAATGTTTCTTCCCTAGCACTTAAATTATCACAGTCATCAGAAGTTTGGCTTTTTGATTGCGGAGAAGGAACGCAACATCAAATAATGAAAAGCAATATTAAATCTTCACAAATCAAGAAAATATTTATTACTCATATGCATGGTGATCATATTTATGGTTTGCCTGGACTTTTAGCTACCTTAGGTTTATCAGGAAATAGTGAGGGTATTCAAATTTACGGTCCTTCAGGGTTGCGAAGTTTTATAAATTCAGCACTTAAAAGTAGTTTTTGCAAATTGTCTTTCCCATTAAATTTTGTGGAAGTTGAAAATTTTGCATCAGAAAATAAAATCCTATTTGAAAACAACAAAATAAAAGTAAATTGTGCCTGCCTTAAACATAAAATACCTGCTTATGGTTATAGGGTAAGTGAAAAAGATAAACCAGGTATATTTGATATCAAAAAAGCAGAGTCTCTAAAAATAGCACCTGGACCAATTTATTCAGAACTGCAACAAGGTAAAAAAGTCGTATTAGCGGATGGTAGGACATTCGATGGGAAAGAATTCTGTGGACCTCCTAGAAAAGGTGAAAGTTTTGTTTATTGCACAGATACAGTATTTAGCGAATCAGCTGTTTCACTATCAAAAAATGCCGATTTACTAGTACATGAATCGACTTTTTCAGAGGAGGATGAAAGCATGGCCTACGAAAAATTACATTCCACAACAATTATGGCTGCCAAAACAGCATTATTATCTAACACAAAAAAATTAATTATTACTCATTTAAGTCCAAGATACACCAATAAAAATGCAATCACGCCAAGCGATTTGCTTAAAGAGGCTCAAAAAGTCTTTCCGAATACTGAACTTGCAAAAGATTTTCTAACGGCAGAAATAAAATAAACTGCAACAGTTCGTGAGAAGAAGGGTCGCAAATGACCAACCCATGGAATAATAGTCATAGGTTTTCTATATTGATGTTGATCGAAATGGTTTCTATGTTTTCATCACTACATAAGTCTTTAAAAAGACTATTTATTTTTCTTCCGTTAATTATTGGTTTACTCATTAATCCAATCTCTGCAAATGCGCTTTATCCTAGTGATCCTTCATCAGTTGACGTACTAAAAGATGATCTTCACGGTGCCGACCTGCATAATACTGAATATGTTAAATATGATTTATCTAATCAAGATTTAGGAGAAGCTAATCTTCAAGGCGCATACATGAGTGTAACAACTGCAAAAAACTCTAGTTTTAAAGGAGCCAATATGAAGGACCTTATTGCATATGCAACACGCTTTGATAATGCTGATTTTACAGATGCGAATCTCACTAATGGTGAGCTAATGAAAAGTGTTTTTGATGGTGCAATTATTGATGGAGCAGACTTTACTGACGCAAACCTTGATTTAAAGACAAGAAAATCACTTTGCGAGAGAGCAACAGGTACTAATTCACAGACAGGAGTAAATACAGCCGATAGCCTAGAATGTTCTGGCTTAAAAGGTTACACACCTCCTAAACCAAAAGCCTAATATTCAATCTAATTAACTTCATATGGGTAGATATTGCCAGGCTTCCTTGAGGCTGGCTTTTTGCTGTACCACCATTCTTGTATATCAGAAGAAAATTTCTTTGAAAAAAGAGTTATAACTGTCTCAACAGGTTTTGATCCAGGCTCCAAAATCTCTACTGAGTAAGATGGGCATTTTCTTGAAGCCATATCCGCAACGAACCTAGACCCTATTCTTCTCCAACTAGGCTCTTTACTTCTCCAAGCTAGCCTTGAACAGGGCCAAGGTAACTCTTCCCTATCATAAAGCCTGCAACATGGTCCAATTACCTTATAACTATACTGACCTCCATAACTTGATTGAACGCTGCCAGTCTTGAAAAATTCAAATTTATCCATTTACAAAAAAAAGCCACCTTTATAGAGGGTGGCAGAGAAATAATCAATAATCAACTTAGAAAAGTTAAATTTTTATAATTAGTACAATTCTTCCTCAGCATGAGTTGTAATTGTTACGTCAGATGTTGGATAAGCAACACAAGTAAGAACAAAACCAGCTTCTAGTTGGTCATCATCCAAGAAACTTTGATCTGATTGATCAACACTACCTGAAGTAACTTTTCCAGCACATGTTGAACATGCTCCAGCTCTACAGGAATAAGGAAGGTCGATACCTTGTTCTTCAGCCGCATCGAGGATGTATTGGTCATCAGGTACTTCAATAGTTGAATTGAGGCCTTCACCTTCGCTGATGAGAGTAACTTTGTAAGAAGCCATTTAAATAAAAAATTGTTGGTAATTAATACCTATCAAATACATTTTTAACATCGATTTGGTTGATATGTGAGATTTTGAAGTAAAAAATGAAACAATAAAATGTATGAAAGAGTATGTATAAGAAAAACTTATACTTAGGTTGATTGGCTGGTTTTCTGCGCAGAAATGCATACCCAATCTTTTCTAGTTGATACATCCAATAATTTCAAGTCATTCTGAATTAATATTTTTATAATTTCATCTTTTTGTGAATTCAGAATTCCACTGAAAATGACTTTCCCATTATTTCTCAAGCACTTATAAATATTTGGAATCATTTCTTTTATTACTTCAGCAAGAATATTGCATAAAACAAAATCAAATTGCTTGAGTTTGTTTTTTAAAATTACCTCATTAAAAGCTCCCAAATATGTATTTAAGTTTTTTAAATTACCAAAATTTAGTTGAAAATTGGAGTTAGTTGAATTTATAGCTAAATAATCATTATCCACTGCAGAAACCTCTTTAGCACCAAGTAATCTTGCAGCGACACTCAAAATCCCGCTACCACTACCGATATCTAATACCTTTTTGTCAGTAAATAAAATATTCTCCATTTTTTCCAAGCAAAGATAAGTTGAAGGGTGACTTCCTGTACCAAATGCTGCTCCAGGATCAATTTTTATAATTTGTTTATCTTTAAATTTTTCATTTTGATTTATCCAACAAGGCAATATTAAAAAATGATTTCCTACTAATTCAGGAGCCCAATATTTCTTCCAGCGTGTTAACCAATCCTCCTCTTTAATAATACGCCAGTCAAAAAATTGATTGTTAGGTGCATTAATGTTTAGAAGTTTGCTAATTATTTTTTCAAAACCACTTCTAGAACTCTCGCTCCAATCATCAATTGGAAGCCATATATTCACTTCTTTTTTATTTTCATTTTTAATTAAATATTCAAATGAAAAACTAAATATTCCCAGCTCATTTAATTTCCAAATAATAATTTCTTCAGAATCACTTTCTATCAGAAAAGTTAGTTTATACCAATCTTTAGTTTCCATTAACTAGGAAAAGCCTCTTCATAAAGTAACTGGATTAGCGTTTGTAATCCCATCTACTTCAATAATGGTATCAAGCAACTTATTAGGTATTGGATCATCAATACTTAGAACCATTACAGCTTCCCCTCTAACAATTTTGCGCCCAACTTGCATTGAGGCAATATTTACATTGTTGCTACCTAATAAAGACCCGAGCTTGCCAATAATGCCTGGCATATCTCTATGCCTAGTAACCAACATATATCTGCTTGGAGATACATTAACTGGGTATTGATCAATACTAATAATTCTTAATTCCCCATCAGCAAAAATGCTTCCTGCTACACTATGGTCGCCATTATCTCCATAGGTGGTTAACTGAAGCGATCCACTAGCAAATTCAGGTCTTGCCTCATCTTTATTCTCGACCACTGAAATACCTCTTGAATCTGCTTCTAGCGAAGCATTCACATAATTAATCCTATCTCCCAAAGCTTTACTTAGAAGTCCTTTTAGACTAGCTATTATTAATGGCTGAGAAGGATGTTGAACAAATTCACCTTGAAGCTTTACTTCTAGTTTCTGTATCTGTCCACCTGAAAGCTGGCTTATAAGAAGACCCATTGTTTCAGCCAACTGCAAATGAGGTTTTAGACTATCCATAATGTCAGGGCTCAAACCTGGAATATTTACTGCAGTTCTAGCAGATAAACCAAGTAAGACATCTCTTATTTGTTCTGCAACATCAACTGCTACATTTTCTTGTGCTTCGCGAGTAGATGCTCCTAAGTGAGGGGTAAGAATAAGATTCTTTTCAACCTTCAAAAGTGGTGAATTAGATTCCAAAGGTTCTTTTGAAAAGACGTCTATTGCAGCACCTGCAATCAATGATTTATTTAAAGCTTCTGCTAATGCTTCTTCGTCAATTAAGCCTCCTCGAGCACAATTAATTAATTTTGCGCTACTTTTCATACTTTTGAGGACATCTATATTTACCAAATTCTCTGTCTCTGGTGTGCGAGGCAAATGCAAAGTTACATAATCGGATTGTTTGAATAAATCCTCTAGTTCAGATAGTTTAACTTGTATTTGTTGAGCTCTTTCAGTTGAAACAAAGGGATCATATCCGTAAACTTCCATTCCTAATGCATTAGCAACTTTCGCTACATGAGCGCCAATTTTTCCTAAACCTACTACTCCTAATTTTTTCTTATAAAGCTCATTACCAACAAATTTCTTTCTTTCCCATTTACCTGACAAAGTACTACTGTTAGCAATTGGAATATGTCTAGATAAAGCCAACATCATAGCTATAGTATGCTCAGCAGCAGCTATTGTGTTACCCCCTGGAGAATTAACAACAAGAACTCCTTTTTGTGTAGCAGCCTTAACATCTACATTATCGACTCCAACTCCGGCTCTTCCAATAATTCTCAGTTTACTTGAAGAGTTAATAATCTCTTCAGTCACTTGAGTTCCAGATCGAATCATTAAAGCATCATAATCTTTAATAATGGAAGCCAACTCAGAGTCTGAGATTCCTATCTTCTGATCAACTTGAGCAACTTGTGAAAGAATATCGATTCCTGTTTGATCAATTGGATCTGTAATGAGAACTTTTGTCATTTAAGATTGGTTCTTTAATCTTTTACTTTAACTTAATCTATAGTGTATGTATCTTATTTTATTAATTTGAATAAAACACAAACATTTGAGGATTGAAATTTGACTAAAAGTATCGTGATATTTGAAGACATTGATAAATGTATCCAGCTATTTGATGTTTTCAAAGAAAATTCAGTAATGCTCTCTGAAGCTATTTTGATCCCACCAATAAGTGAGAAAATATCATCAGACGAAACAGAATTGCTAAATGCGAAAGCAAATATCTTATTCAAATCTCAAAATTTTGAAGATATAAGAATCCTAAATCCTAAACTTGATAGAAAGATCAGACAACAAGATATGAGTAGATGGCTAATGCCATTTGGGTTTATAGCTGGAATAGCTTTTTCTAATATGACAAATTTATCTACCTTTAGCTTTCTTGGTTTAAATAACATAGGGGAATCATTAATTGGAGGTCTTTTAGGAATGGGTTCAGGATATTTAGGAAGCATTGTTTCTTCTGCAAGTATCAACATTAATAGAAATAAAGAGTTAAGATCGATCATTAATTTTAATAAAGATGGTAAATGGCTTGTTCTACTTGAAAATCAAATTGGAGCTGAATTACCATGGGCTTTGATAAAACAATCAGAAGCAAAAGATATAATTTTTTTAGAAGGTTAAATGATTGACTTAAAAGAGATCTTAATAAATTCAAACTACAAAAAAGAAACTGAGGAATTAATTAATGTTGCTAACTTAGCCTACAAACACTGGGAAACATATTGGACTGGGTTTAATTCAACTTATGTTTGCGAAGAGATTTTAAAAGATTTTGAAAATTTAAATGATTTCAAATTTTTTATTTATGGAGGATTATCCTCTTCTCAAAGATCTAGGATAGCTTGTTTTAGAGGAGATAATATTCCTGAAGAGGATGCGCTAAAAAGTAATTTTCCAGCTCAAGGAATAAAAATAAATGGAAATTTTTTATTTGATAATGCTACACAAGACGACTTTAGATCCCTCTTGATTGAAAATGGGGTTAATCAAATAAAAGTTGGAGATATATGGACTATTGGCGATAGGGGAGCACAAGGGATAATTGATAATTCAAATATTAAGCATCTAAATGAAAAGATTTTTTATTTAAGAGACGTAAAAGTAAAAGTTAATATAGTAAGTATAGATGAATTACAAATACCTTCTGGAAGATCAAAAAAACTTGTCAATACAGTAGAAGCTTCAACAAGATTAGATGCTATAGCTTCAGCTGGCTTTAGGGTATCACGAACCAAAATCATTGAAAGGATAGAAAATGGACTGCTCAGATTAAATGGAAGCAAAGTTAATAAGCCAACAATTAATCTAAAAATTGGTGACAAACTAGAACTTGAAAATAAAGGATTTATAGAAATTCTAAATTTAGAAATAACCAAAAGAGAACGATGGAAAGTTAAATTACTTAGAAAATGAAACGCAACCTGCTATTTTCTTATAAGGGGGATTAAAAATTCCTCAATTGGGGCGATTAGCTCAGTGGTAGAGCACTACCTCGACACGGTAGTGGCCACTGGTTCGAATCCAGTATCGCCCATTAAAACTTTTGAAGACCTAATTTATATCCACAGAAAATAATTTCATTTTTTAGATTATTCAAAAATGAAACTTAATCAAATAATTAATCTACATAAGGGGCTTACTGCATTTGTAGTGATAGGCCTTATGATATTTTTTGATAATTTTACGATCGCTCCTTACGTTTATTTAGCACTGCATGGTACTTATGGATTACTTTGGCTTTTAAAAGAAAAGATATTCCCAGATCCTTATTTTAAAGAAAAAATCAATTTTTTAACTTCAGTAACTGGTTTTATTTTCCTTGGAAGTTACTGGGTAGCTCCCTACATTCTTATCTCATCTCAGAAATCTGTTCCAAATATCGTAATAGCTGCATCTGTATCTATAAATATAATTGGTGTGTTTCTACACTTTGCTAGTGATGCCCAAAAATATTTTTCTCTTAAATTAAAAAAAGATCTAATTAAAGAAGGATTTTTCAAAAATATAAGGAATACAAATTATTTAGGAGAAATACTAATTTATCTATCATTCGCCATACTTTCAATGAGTTTCATACCATTAGTAATTCTTGCAATATTTTTCTCTATAGTTTTTCTACCAAGAATGATAAAAAAAGATAAATCGCTCTCAAAATATGATTCATTCGAAGAATACAAAAAGAAAAGTGGTCTTATATTGCCTAAATTAAATGCCTGATAACAACTTACCCAGTTGGAGGCAAGATTTAAAATCTTCTAGAAAAAAAGAGGGCAAATCACCCTCTAATAAATGGATACAGCTTGCAACAGTCAGCGAAGAAAATGAGCCAAGATTAAGAACAGTTGTTTTCAGAGGATGGCATAAAGATAGTTCAATGATTATTTTTACAGATAGAAGAAGTGAAAAAATTGAGCATTTAAAATCCAACCCTAATGCAGAAATATTATGGTTCTTTTTGAAAACCAAATCACAATATAGATTCAAAGGGAAAATACATGAATTAAGTGATAACAAAAATTATTGGAATTTATTATCAGAAAAATCAAAAGCTTCTTGGTTTTGGGGACCTCCTGGAGAAAAAATGAACCCAGAAATCCAATCTTCTTATGAAATATTATCCAATCTTCCCAAGTCAGAAAATTTTGTAGTTCTAAATTTTGAAATCGATTCAGTAGATCTTCTTAAATTAGAACAACCTGTTCATAAAAGATATCTTTGGGAAAAAAGTAAGAAATGGGTAAAAGTTGAAATTAATCCTTAAATATTTCTAAATTGTATATTTAGGTTGAAAAACATACAGTGATCAGTCAGTTTTAAAAAAGAAGTATTATTCAAATGAATTTCTCAGAAATTCCAGAAAACCCTTTTATTTTTTTATCTTGGGTGACTGCTATAGGGCTATTTATAAGTCTTTCTGAAGCAACAATTAAGATAAAACTTGAAAAGAGAAACAGTTATAGAAAAAGGTTAGAATTAATCAATAACCTTTATCCTAAAAATTTAGCTTGAAGTATCTGAAAGAATGTTCGCTTGTAGAAACTGAAATAGGCCACCTTTACTTGTTTCTTCTTTAACTTCGACTATCTTAGAATTTTTAGATTTTGTTGAAGGAACGATTTCCTCTTCGTCTTCTGATTTCAAAATTCTGATAATGACTTCATCTAAGGAGAAATTACCAGGACCTGTTAATGCAATTGAAGTTGCTGAAGCGAAATACAAAAGTAAAAGCTCTAGTAAGAAAATATTAAAACCTGCAGTAACAAGTGCATGATATATAGCGACAGAAATTGTTCCTACAATTGCCAAAGCTCCGAATCTTGTAGCTAAGCCAATAATTAGTAGCCAACTACCACCTATTTCAGAGAATGCTGCTATGTATGATAAAAATATTGGGAAAGGAAGATGCAATGGTCTGACAAAAGCATCAGCGAAATTTTCTATATTTGCTAATTTCTCATAACCGTGATGAATAAGAACAGTTCCAGTTATAACTCTAAGAATTAATAAAGCAGTATCTTTGCTAAACGACTTGGTAAGAATTGTTGAAAGCACTATAAAAAAATTATCCTTAAGTAAAAATAACTAGTCACAGTATCCATCGTGGATTAAACCGCAAAAGTCGTTCCTAATTAAGTATTTATACTTAGTGTTCTAATGAATTTTTTCTAATTAGAAGTTCAACTAAGTTAAAAATTATTTTTTGAATAATTTTCTAATATTTTCTGATTGATTTTCGGAATATTTTCTTTAAATTTGAAAAACCCTTTTTTGGCGAATTTCCAAGCAAATAAATCTTCATCTCTAACAAGGTTAAAAATTTTTTTATGGTGTAAATTTTTAAACTCAGTTATGAAATCATAATTTTCTCCAACTCCAGGATAGATAATGTCTATTTCGTTAGTATTTTTAAGGGTATTTTTCAGTAAATAAGGATCAATCTGTACAATATTATCAAAATCCTTTACAAATTCAGAGACCAAATCTTGTTTAAATTTCAAAACAGATTCAGACAATTTAATTTGTCTTTGTTCATTTTTTAAAAGGATAATAAATACTTTTTTATAGCTTCTAAGTAAATTTTTAAGGGTTGCAAGATGCAGGTCATTTTCAAACATAATCAGATTATCCGATTTAGGATACATATCATTTTTATAAATCTCATCTTCTAGTGGTATTTGATTAGATTCTTCAAGAAGAATTTGTTGATTACTGATTTTTTCTGCATTAAATCTATTATTTGAAAATTTTTTGAGGTTTGATGATGAAAAAAGATATTGTTTTCCCTTCGTTTGCAATCCTCCGACCCATCTCCAGCTAAGGATATTAGATGCAGCATCACCATCAAAAAGATACTTAAAGAAAAACTTTGCTCCCAATTGCCATGGAAGGCCTAAATTAAATATCCAAGTGCTCGCAAACCACATTCTTGTATGATTATGCAAATAATTGTACTTCTTTAATTCATGGACCCAAGAATTAAAAAAATCTAATTTTGTATTGCCATTAATTGCACTTTCATAAAGCTCATAATCAAAATCGAGATTGTATTCTGTAATAAAATTTCTCCAAACTTTAGGTCTATTTTCCATCCACCCTTTCCAGTAAACCCTCCAAAATATTTCTTCAACAAATTTAGTTGAATTTTTAATTTTGTACTTACTTTTAATATCATGAATCAGATCATATTCCGATAAAATTCTATGAGTAATGAAAGGTGATAATTTTGAAACTGAGCTTTCTTTATTAGGCCCAAAATCAAAATTTCTTAATTTTGCATAATCATTAATTTTGTATTTCGCAAAATTTTCCCAAGTATTTTGAGCTTTTAATAAAAATGACATTTTCTGATAACTTTAAAAATTTTTTTTTGTATTGATAGAAATTTCAAAAATTTGCCTTCAAATTAATCCTTAAATTTTCTATTTCACATTTAAGTAAATATGTTTGATTGAAGTATTTAATTTAAACTTCTAATTTGTACATTTTATACTCTTAAAGCGCTCTCTGCGTAGGAGGATATTCAGTGGTCAATTACTTTTTAAATCTAATTTTAATTTTCAAATCTTTATTTAAATATTTTTTTTAAAAGGTTTTTAAAATATTTATCAGAATTATTATGAATAATTTATTAGTGAGAGATGTTAAGTATCTTGATGAACAATACAGAATAGGTGAAGGCATAATTTCGGATGGTGCATTTAAACAACTTGAAAAGCTCTTTATTCCTGTTGATCCAGAACCAAACTACTTTAATCAAAAAAATAATAAACTTTTGCCAAAATTAGCTAAAGAAAACTATAAAGAATTTTTGAAAAGTTTATTAACAAAAACAAGATTAAGCATTCAACCAAAAATTGATGGCTGTGCTATTGCAATTAGATATTTAGATGGCAATTTTAATAAAGCTATTACAAAAAAAGGATTAGATGTCTCAAGCAAAATTCAACAAATTAAAAATGTCCCCGATTGTATTCCTATCAAACGAGATTTTCAAATTAGAGGTGAACTATACGCTACAAACCAAGTTGCCGGCATTTCCCAAAGAATTACAAGAAAATACCTCAATGATAAGAAAGGGATTGGAGAAAGTCTCCGCTTTTGCTGTTTCCAAATACTTAATGGAAGACTTAACCAATACGAAACCCTTAACTATCTTAAAAAATGTGGCTTCAGCACCCCTGAAAGTTACTTCACAAATCATACAAGCGAAATCCAAATATATAAAAAAAATTGGTTAGAGAGAAAAATTTTTGCGAAATATCCAACTAATGGGATAGTTATAAAAATAAATAGTAGGAAATTGCAGTTACTTAGAGAGAAAAGTTTAACTCAAAATAACGAATGGCAATATGCAATTCAAAAATAATATTAAATAGTACCTACAAAAAGATCTCACGATACTGACTTCCAGTATTTACAGTGGGATAGTTATCTAATTTTGGTTAAATTCCAAAACAATTTGCAGGATTACTAAATGACTGCCACTATTTCAAGACCAAAAATCTCTAACTGGGAAACATCTAATATTCCAAACCTTGCAGACAAAACAGCGCTAATTACTGGTGCGAATAGTGGTCTTGGATACTACACTGCAAAGGCCTTAGCAGAAAAAAATGCTCATGTTGTCATAGCTTGTAGATCGCTAGAAAAAGCTAATCAAACTATAAAAAAACTTAAAGGTCTTAATCCTGAAGGATTATTTACACCTCTAGAATTAGATTTGTCAGATTTGAAAAATATTGCTGAAGTTCAGTCCAAAATTTTTGATAATTTTGAAAATTTAGATTTACTAATCAATAATGCAGGCATTATGCATCCCCCTAAAACTCTTAGTGCCCAGGGATATGAAATACAATTTGCAGTTAATCATTTAGCTCACATGCTTTTGACTCTAAAGCTACTTCCAATTATTGAAAAAAAAGAAGAATCTAGAATAGTGACGGTTACTTCAGGTGCACAATTTTTCGGCAAAGTTGGTTGGAAAAATCTGAAAGCCGAGAACTATTACAACAAATGGGAATCTTACTCCAATAGCAAATTGGCAAATGTAATGTTTGCTTTGGAACTAAATGAGAACTTAAAGCACAAAAATATACTTTCCTTAGCTGCTCACCCAGGAATTGCAAAAACAAATCTCTTTACTGCTCAAAAACCTAACCCTGGTCCATTAGAAACATTCTCATTGGAATTATTTAGCCCTATTTTTCAAACTGCTGAGATGGGTGCTTTACCTCAACTTTTTGCAGCTACTTCACCAGACGCAAGAGGCGGTGATCATTATGGTCCTAGATTTAATTTCAGAGGTCATCCAAAACTATCCCCTACTTCTCCTTTCGCTATGAATAAAAAAGAAAGAAAAAATTTATGGGAAAAAAGCCTCGAAATACTTAATAACTTCTTATAAATTTTTCATTTTTACTAATTTTAGAAAATACTTCAAGATATGTAATTCACTCTCTGAGAGTTTCATAAATTCTGTTAAGGCATCATAATTTTTTTCATCAATTTTTTTTGACAATTTAATAAAACTATCATGGTTTTCATTAACAAAGCGCTCAGCAATCTGAGACGGAGTTAAACCCTGTTCAATTAATTCACCTGGAGCATTTTTCTCCCACTTTTGATAAAACCAAGAGAACCAATATTTTGCAGTATTATCTTCCATTAATTAACTTTTCTTGGGCGAATACTATAAATACTGAAGAAAAATCTCATGATTGAATTACCCCTTTAACACAATTAATATAAATGTAATTATAAATTTAATGATAGATAATCATTCAAGTAAAAGAAATATTAATCTTGTAATTGGATTAGGTAAATCAGGATTTTGGGCTGCCAAGTATTTGAGAAGCATCAATAAGAAAGTAATTGTTTGGGAAAGTAAAGATGGGATAGAATTCTTAGAAAGAAAAAAAGCATTAGAAGAGCTTAATATAATAGTTTGTCTAAATAAAGAATTTGTATTTGAAGAAATTCAACATTTTGTGAAAGAGATTGAATCTGTTGTTGTAAGTCCATCAATACCTTATGACCATGTAACTATTATTGAATTAAAAAAAAAGGGAATTAAAGTAATTGGAGAAATTAATGTTGCATGGGAAATTTTAAAAGACATAAATTGGATAGGTATTACTGGCACTAATGGAAAGACTACTGTTACTCATCTACTAAGCCATATACTCTGCGATACTGGATTATATGCTCCTTTTGCTGGAAATATTGGTACACCTTTATGTAAATATGCTCACTCCAAAAAACATAAAAAAGTTGATTGGGTTGTAGCTGAATTAAGTAGTTATCAAATAGAAATATCTCCAGAAGTAAAACCTAATATTGGAATATGGACAACCTTCACAGAAGATCATCTTGAAAGACATAAAACACTTGAAAACTATTTCAACATAAAAAAAAGTTTGTTAGAAAAATCTGATTTTAGAATTTATAATTATGACGATAAAAACTTAAGAAATCACTACAGTTCGCTATCTAGAGGGGTTTGGATAACAACTAGTTTCGATAAATCAAATTTTATTCATTGCGATTATTGGATAGATGATCAAGCATACATTTTTGAGAGAGGGAAGAAATTATTCAAACTTGAACATTTTTCTTTAAAAGGAATGCATAATCTTCAAAATCTTTTATTGGTGATTGCAGCAGCAAGAAAAGTTGGATTATCTGGCAAGATGATTAAAGATTCTTTATCTAATTACAAACAATTACCCCATAGGATGGAAACAATTTATAAAAATAATGATCTGGAAATCATTAATGATAGTAAAGCTACAAATTTTGACTCATCTATTGCGGGATTAAGTTCAATTAAAGGTCAAATTATAATCATTGCTGGGGGTAGATTAAAAGGCAATGAATATAGTGAGTGGATAAAAGTTTTAAAGAAAAAAGTTAAATGTGTTTTCCTGTTTGGAGAAAGCTCAAAAGTCCTAAAAATGGCGCTTATTAATGAAGGATTTAAAAAAAATATTTTTGAATTTTCAGAACTAAAAGAGCTTTTAAATTTTGTTTTTCATTATTTACAAAATAATAGGGGTGGAACATTATTATTTTCACCTTCATGCTCAAGTTTTGATCAATTTAAAAATTATGAAGAGCGTGGAGATTATTTCAAGAAACTAATAAGTGAAAAATTAAAGGTTAATAAATCCATTTTTTGTTCAAGTATTATTTCGTAATTTTCAGGTCGGTCATCACAACCGTTTACCCCCTAGCAAATATTCACTTAATTAGTTAGATTTTGGCTATAAGTTAACTTCTAGTAATGAGTGAATCTAACAATTTACCTCAAGCAATAAGTCATAAAAAATTAAGTTACTTGATGCTTAAGGCACAAAAAGATGCTCATTTTTCTGATGAATTAGCAGAAATAGAAAGTCCCGAAAAAAAAGAATTTGAAGAGTTAATAAACAATTGGGAAGCTTCAACTAAGAAGCTAGTTAACGAGTTATCAAAAAGAAAAGATAATTTACTAAAAGATAAATCACCAAATTCTTTAATTGCACTTGGTGCTATGGAAGTTCACCTTAATATGGCTTTGCAAGCCTTAAATGCATTTAATAAAGGAGTTGATGGGTAAAAGTAACAAATAAATTATAAGGAAGGCATCGAAAATAAGAGAAAATCTAAGTTTTTTTCAGTATCTAAAGAGACATCATCATAATAATTAACTTCAAAACCCAAGCCATCTCCAGATTCGAGAAATATATTTGAATTAGAGTCTTTATTTTTTAATAAAAGATTACCTTCTATTATTTGTATCCAATTATATTTATCGATTTTTAATGGCAATTTTTTTTCTTTAATTGGCTTATATTTACAACGCCATAAAGAGATACTTTGATTTAGAAAAAGCTTATTATTTTGACTGTCTTTGTAATTAAAAATAAGATTGTCCCACAACTTTTCATTTAATGAAATTTGATCATATCGAGGTTTGATATTTTCTTTTTGAGGGTATATCCAAATCTGGAACAACTTACAGTCCTCATTTTCTTCATTCTTCTCGCTATGAGAGATACCAGTACCTGCAGACATAACTTGCACTTCATCTTTGTGAATTTTTCCAAGATTGTTTAAAGAGTCTCTATGAGTTATTGCTCCTTTTGTTACGAAAGTAATTATTTCCATATTTGCATGAGAATGTGTATTAAATCCTGCATTAGGAGAAATAATATCTTCGTTTATAACTCTAATTTTCCCAAAATTATCCCATTTTGGATCTCTATGCTCTGCGAAAGAAAATGAATGCATCGAATTTAGCCATTCTTTAGTCGATCTAAATCTTTCGTGCGATTTTCTTATTTTAATTATTTTCAAAGACATAAATACTAAGAAATAATTATGGTGTATTTGTGCAAATTAAATATTTTTGAAAATTATAAATTATGAAAAGTGAAATTACTTTCTATTTATTTGTTGATTTTACTTTGTGCTTTATTTGCTTTATTAATTATTTTTTTTGCTTCTTCTCTTGTAGAACATTTTTCTGCCTCAACATTCAAGTTTTTTAGTTTATTTAATTGCTTTGAAATTTTCATATTAGATTAACTTAACAAATAGAAATTAACACATATTTAATGGAATAGCTAAAAATACTGGTTTGCATTTGAGCCTTACTACCTAAAAATAAGATTGGAGGATGGAATTATCAGAACAATATAGAGGGTGTATTGGATTATCTTTGATTGTTTTCTTAATTAAAAGCGGTCCAAGAGGATTATCAAAATTATTTTTCCTAATTGAGTTATATTGGATTATTTTTTTTGATATTCTTTTATTTCTATTTAGAAATTTACCTTTGTTACCCCAACCTAGCCATAAATCACAATTTTTACTTTCAGACCAGTGTTTTAAGTTTTTATAAATATGATTATTGTTTAGATAACCAACAGGGTTTTTATGTTTAAAAAGTTTTTCTGGTTTGCTTGAAATAAGAGCAAATAGATTTATTAATTTTACTTTGCCGTAATTATGGTTTTTCGAAATTTTGATTATCTTTTTTGTTGTGTTATCCAAGAAAACTTCATCCGATAATGAGGGATTTAAACCAATAAAGATAATTTCTTTTTTAGATTTAGAAATCTTATAACTTAAACTCCATCTATATAGTTTGTTAGCACTTATTAAACAATTTCTTTCTAGGAATAAATTATTCAACCTAAACCTACACCCCTAGCCATGAGAGTGGCAAACAAAGGTATTGTTGCAAAGCCCACTAATTCAGTAGTAATGATTAGTTTGAACCTCTTAACTAGATTTTCAGATATTTCAGGTAATTTATTCTTACTTAATGGAATGGCCCATAAGATATAGGTTGTTGTTGGATATAAAGAAAGTAATCCCACCAGAATGTAAAGAGAAACTTTTATCCAAAAGACAGGATTACCTGTATAAAAATCACCTCCTTGACCAAAATACTTAACACGCAAAATCCCAGTAACCAATATTGCAACTCCTGCCAAACCATAAACCACATCTGCAATTATCATTGAAATCGTCTCATTTCTATTAAGACCTACTTTGAGAGTCAATCTTTCAAATAAAAGAGAACCGAAACACAATATAATTCCTAAATAATGAACATATGCTACTAATGCACTTTTAGCAATTTCACCTGTTAATAAAGTTCCTAATAACATTTTCTAGTCAAAATTTATACAATACTAACCACCAAATAAAGAATTTGTTTAGAAAATAGATTAAACAATAAAAAGCAAATTTTTGATTCTAGGACTCTAAAAACCTTTTTTGACCATCTTCAAAAAAATCCTTTTTATTCCACACTTCTATTACATCTGGGAAATGTTTTTCCATACAATTATCACAAACCCCATGACTAAATCTAATATCACTAATTTTCGAAAGATATTTTTCTAAATGCATCCAATCGCCCTCCTTATTTTTCACTTCTCTGCAATATGAACATACAGATAAAATCCCTTCCTGTTTATGCAAATTAGATAAAGCATCTAGCAAATTTAATGACTTTTTTCTAAGCTCTAAAAATGAAACTATTTGCTTGGATAATAATTCCATAATATTAAATTGTTGTGTAGTTAGATTTCCTGGCTTTCTGTCTATTACGCACAGAGTTCCAAGCTTATTACCATCACTATTTCTAAGAGGAAAACCTGCATAAAAACGAATCTTTGGATCTCCAGTTACCAGTGGATTATTTATAAATCTTTCATCTTGGAAAGCATCATGAATAATTAATGGGCTATTTTCTTTTATTGCATGTGTACAAAAAGACCAATCTCTTCTAGTTTCTGATATTTGAAGTCCTATTTTGGATTTAAACCATTGTTTATCTTTGTCTACCAAAGTCATTAAAGAAATAGGCACATTACAGGTTGTGGCAGCAATTTTTGTAATATCGTCATAACATGATTCTGGCTTGGTTCCTAAAATCCTATATTCTGCTAAAGCTTTTAATCTTCTTTCCTCTTCTTCTTTTTTTGATACAAGATTCTGCATTAATCTTCACCAATAATTAAAACTTTAAAATTAAAGTTTCTCCAAAAAATTTTTTCCGTCTAATACTTAATAAAAAAAGATAAACTTATTGAATTGTTACTTATTGATTTATAACTTATTAATTTATTATTGATTGATTTAACTTTGAGACTGCCATCCCAGCGATCCATCCACTTGTCCAACAATGTTGAAAATTAAATCCGCCAGTGATGCCATCAACATCCAAAACTTCTCCAGAAAAAAATAACCCTGGACAAATTAAGCTCTCCATACTTTTAAAATTAACCTCATTAATTTTTATGCCTCCAGAAGTAACAAATTCCTCTCCAAATGGACCTTTGCCCGAAATTATATATTTATCCCTCATTAGGGTATTTATCATTTTCTCTCTTTCATCCGCCAGTAAATCAGCCCACTTTTTCTCTTTATCAATACCTATTTTCTTTAATAAAAAAATCCATAATCTTTTTGTTAATAGTGGAACAGGTCTACTATTAATAAGATTCACCTTGCCTTTATTTAATCTTAAATAATTAACTTTTTCTTTTAATTCCTTATAACTTAAAGAAGACCATTTAATGATTAGATTAAATTTATATTTTTGGCTATAAAGTTCTCTTGCTGCAATTGATGAAAGTTTTAATACTGCTGGCCCACTAAACCCCCAATGCGTTATTAGTAAATCGCCTCTATTTTGAAAATTCTTATTGTTTAATTTAATTTCTATATCTATGCCCTTTATCGATACCCCACTACATTCATCCAAATTTGGTTCTTTTGTAGAAAAAGTAAAAAGCGATGGTACAGGTTTAACAATGGTGTGTCCAAGATTTTGAGCTAATTTATATCCGCTTGGATTACCTCCGGTTGAAAGAATAATGTTTTTTGCAGTTACCTTTGCTTTTTTAAGACTAAAAATCTTGAATATATTATCTGGAGTTTTTGAAATTTCTTTTACAAAAAATTTTGTTAATATCTCTACGTTTTTTGATAAAGCACTTTTTCTCAAACAATCAATAACATCTGAAGAAGAATTAGATACTGGGAAAACTCTAAGATCTTCCTCAATTTTTAATTTTAACCCTTTTTTCTCAAACCAATCATATACATCTCCAGCAGCAAAACGATTAAATGATTCCAAGAGCTGAATTCCACCTCTGGGGTAATTCTCAACTAGTTCATTCGGTATCCATGTCGCATTAGTGACGTTACATCTTCCCCCTCCACTAATCCTCACTTTCTCCATAAGTTTTGAAGTGCCTTCAAGAATTATTATTTTTTTTACTCCATTTTCAGCAGCAATTATTGCTGTCATAAACCCAGCTGCACCTCCTCCTACAACTGCTAAATCAAAAGGTTCCAAAAACTAATCATTCAATATGCTTCTATTTGATAATAGCAAGGAGTTATAAGGAAAAATTATTCCAAAAACTATCAAAAAAAATAAATAAAAAAACTACATAATAAATAGCTGCAATTCACTAATTTTTAAATATCAAAAAAAAATTAACGCAGTCGTTATTATTATGCTTTAAGTTAATTAAATGAGTCTAATATTTTCTTACGTCAAATATTCTGAGGCCAGTTTTCATATGACTGGTCAATATACGGCTCTTCTTTTAATCACTTCTATTATCTGGGTTTTACTTTGGTTTGGTTACAGACAAAACAAGATAAATGATGAGATCAAGAAAAAAGAAAAAGAAGAAAGAATTAATGCGAAAGTTCAAAGAAGAAAGAAATTAGAAAGTTTATATCCTAGTAATAAAAAAACTGTTTAGAATTAACAAATTATTTTAAGTTAATATGAAAAAAAATAATTTCAAATCACTAATTCAGTACTTACCAGGGATTTTGATTCTTATTTATGTATTCTTTTTAGCATTTACTCAATTTATAAAATAAAATTTTTAAAAATTACTCGTTTTGATTGGAATCCTATCTGCTTTTGGAGCTGCTGCATCTTGGACTTACGCGTGCTTTATTTGGCGCTCGCAAACTCAGAAATATAAAACAATAGATATTAATTTAATAAAAAATATAATAGCTTTTTTAGTTTTTACACCTGCCTTTATCAATATTAGTCCTACAAGTGAATTAAAAAACATTTTTATCCTATTAGTTAGTGGAATAATAGGTATTGGTCTAGGTGATACTTTCTACCTAAAGTCATTACAAACAATCGGCACAAGAAAAACTTTATCTGTAGAAACTCTTTCTCCGTTAATGGCGGCTTTTTCAGGGGAAATTTTTATTAATGAAGATTTAACAATTAAATCATGGGTTGGGGTAATCATAGTATCGATTTCGCTATTCATAATTCTCAAAAAAGGGAATGATTTTAAAGATGAAAACTCACCTTTCTCAGAAAAAAATAATTTTAAGATTTTTGCTTTTCCTTTTTTATCAGTTTTATGTGCTGTTATTGGAGGTCTTTTTTCTAGGATGGTTTTTTTACAAAGCAATTTATCGCCTTTCATTACAACTGAGATAAGATTATTAGGTGCAATAATTTTTTTAATAACTTTAAAAGGGTTTAAGATCAATTTTTTTTTAAAAAACATAGAAAAAAAAGAACAAAAAAGATTTTTGCTTTCAATACTTCTTGGAACGAATATAGGAATATTGCTACAACAAATTGTATTTAAAACTCTTCCCATAGGAATAGGTTGGGCATTATTAAGCACATCTCCTGTAATTTCTTTACTTTTCGCTAAGAATGAGGAAAGAGAAATTACCAAAAAAATAATATTTTTTACTTGTTTTTTATTTTTTGGCTTAACATTAATAATTATTTAATCTAAGGGTTAATGTAATAAATACTCATGTTAATAGAAATCAGATTAAATAGAATTATCATGTAAAAACTCAGAAAAATGAAAATTTTAAAGAAAAAAAGACTTGGAACAATAGAGGTTTATTTTATTTTTTTAAGCTGCATTTACATAGGATTTATAGGTTATAAAACTCTATTAAATATTTTATTTACTTGAGATTAATTAATTCTTTGGAATGATTTAATCAACTTACCTCCATCTTGATCATCATCATCGTTTGACGCGAAAAAAATAAAAAATATCCCGAGAGAAGCTATAGATAATGAAATTGACAATACAGAAAGCTCGTCCATAAATTTTAATTTTTTTTATGATAAACCAAAAAAAATAAAAGACAGTAAACAAATACACATTCTTGCAAATATAAATTTCCTTTATTTGTAAAATAAAAAAATATCCAAACTATTTCGTGAAAGTTATAATCACTTCCCCTTGTAGTGCAAGCACAATAATTCAGTATGGAATAAAAGGTTGGCCCATTTGGGAATGTGAGCCAAGAAAATTTCAATGGAATTACGATGATAAAGAAATTTGCTTAATTATTGAAGGCCAAGCGAAAATTAGAACGAAAAACGGTGACGTTTATTTTATTAAAGCTGGAGATCTTGTTGAGTTTCCTGCAGGACTTTACTGCGAATGGGAAATAACCAAAAGTATTAAAAAACATTATCGATTGGGCAGCTAGATTTAAGAAATAAGATTTTTTCTTTCTTTACTGCTAAGTCAATGCAGATAAAATATGATTAATAAATAATTTTCAAAAGGGGAACTAATATTATGCCTTTTACTGATCAAGAATATTTTGAGGTTATTGAAAAAAACGAAATAGTAAAAAAAGCTTTTGAAAATATTAAGCAGATTTGCATTGATTTGCAAAAACAAACAAATTGTCCTGAAGAGGACCTAAAAGATTTTCTTGAGTTTATTTCTAAACAATGGAATAAGTAATAATTAACAAGCCTTTTAAGAATACTAGATTTAAAATCTCAATTTAGTTTTCTCACAGAATCAGTTCTAATCTAATTCCTTTTTTGGTTTTGTATTGATACTGGAAGTTCCCTTAGCAGCAGAAACAAAGAAAAAGAAGCCTACAATTCCTGATATACCAAATATCGCAGCCAAAGGATCAAAAGTGAAAGAAAACATAGAATTTATAAAATCAAAATAAATAATAGTTTTTGAATCAAAATTGTACAATTATTGTTAAGTATAAAAAATAACAATAACGCGATTCATTATGTCATTATTAGTTTCTAATAAGGTTGAACAAAATTATTATTCAAATTTATATTGAAGTATAAAAATTTCAATAAATACTACAGATTTATTCATGAGACAGAGAAAAGTTTAAAAAATATTTATGGAAATATTGAATAACACTTCCCGGAGGAGCCACAATTCTTGTTTCTTTAGATTAATATCAATCCATGACAGATTTGTATTCAGCCTCTTCAGCAGTAAGTCCTTTTACCGCGATATTATGGTGTCTCTACCCAATAGCTGTACTCGTAATTATTGAGTTACTTCTTGGGGGCGGATTTGATGATGATAATGATGACCAAGATGGTGGAATGCTTATACCTGCTTACTCTAGATCTGACATTTGAAATCTTTTAGATTTTAAGTTAAATTTTTAAAAATTTCAGTAAATTGATTAACAATATTGATACAACTCATTTATCCCTAATTACACTTATCATTCTTATCATTTCTTCTCTGTCTTGGCTGGTCTTGAGAACCCTTAAAGAAGGTAGAAAAGCTTTAACAGATATAAATAAGGATAAATCGTAAAAAACTTAAATAAATACTAGAATTTGAAGGATTACTAAGTTAAACAACTACAAATTCATAGTTGTTCCTTTTTGTGACCGGGCTCTCCTACTAATTACTTTAATAAGTAAAAATGCATCTAAATTCTTTACTTTATATTTGCTCTATATCTTTATTTATTTATATAATGGCGCTATTTTGGAGAGACTTGCCAAATCAAAAAAAGTAAATAATTAATATTAAATTTATTGCTTATTAAAATCAATTGAGTTATTAATTAAATATTGGATTTAATTTTTTTATATAAATGCTGAAAGAATCTTCAAATAACAATAACAAAAATATATTCTCAGAGACTACAATTATTGCAAAAGCAAAGATGATTTGCAAAGACGGATTCTGTTCATTACCAAATCAGGATGAGATCCCAAAACAAGATTCGAATGATATGAATTTATTTGATCCTGTTTAGGAAAAAAATAACAATTTAATAAATTAAAGATTAAATAGAATATGTTCGATTTTAAATTTTTAATTTATGCTTAATGACTTTTTCAGTGCTTATAAAGAGTTTTGGATTAAAGCTACAGACTTCAAAGGATTCACATCTCGATCGGACTGGTGGTAAGTTCAATTAGCTAATCTTATAATTTCTGTAATAACTATCCCAATATTTTTAAAAATGTTTGGTTTCAATGCCTATGAACTAGTTTGTATAGTTCCTCAAATAGCTATTGATATAAGAAGAATCAGAGATTTTGGAAAAGATTGGAAATGGATATTAATTAAATACCTATCTTTGGATGGATCTTGTGGTTCATCTGGCTAGGCTTTGGTAAGACAGGTAATGGGGAAAAATAAACTTATATATAAATTAACTCTTCATTTTCTTCTTTTTTTGAAATCTACAAATCTTATCTTGTTTCTTAACTCTATTTGTTTTTCAAGAATTTTAAACACATGCAACTCGCATTCCGTTAATTTAAGAAACTGATCGAGTGTATCTTTATCTTCTTCATCAAAATTCTCGAAAACTTCTGAAATAGCAATACTATTTCTAGAAATAAAATCCTCTGCAACATCTCGTGGATTCTTGCCTAATTCGAAATCCTGAAACGCTTCATAAGAATTAAATTCTCTCGTTAACCATTTAAACCATGGTTCATTTTTATTTATGATTTTATTCATGAAAAATTTTTTTCTAGTTTAATCATCATTAGTTATTCATTCTTTGACAGCTGTACAATTACTTATTTTTAAAATTTAATTAAAGATAATTCTTATTTATTTTTAAAAATAACTAGCATAATAATTACCCATCAAGCTTCTTAAAGAATAAGTATTTATTACTCATTTTTTTGTTTATGGGATAGCTAGAATTCGTTTTTAGAAAAATTACATTGTCAATTCCATTTTACGACTTTCCTTCATCGCCAATATTAATAATTGGTGCTCTTGGCATTACAGTAGCAATAGCAGTTTTTTTTGTCTCATACCAAAAATATTTCAATTCTCCTTTGAACAAAGAGATTGCAGAAAAGAAAAAAGCTTTAGTTAAAGAACAAAAAGAATTAAATGAAAAATTAAAAAAAATAGAACAAGATTTAAAAAATTTATAAAAAATTACTCTTTATACAGATGAGTTAATGGTCTCGAATTCAAGACCTTAATTTTTTAAACAGGAATTTTGGTCTATAAGGAGTTATGGATAAAGATCATCTAATTGAGTTAATTTCTAACAGTCTTCTTTACGAGAGTAACAAGTACGACTCTACTAAGAATCTTAATGACTTTAAAAATTACTTGCAAAGATTAAATCTAGATCAATTGAGAACTATGTCTAAAGAATTTATTCTTTAGTAAGATTTTTAAAATATTTATTCTTTATTAAATAATCAATACTTTTTGAAAATTGTTACTATCAAAAAAAAAAGAGAAATATGCTTAAAGCAAATAGAGGTGATTTTTTAATAAAGCCTTTTCTAAAAAGAAATAATATTAGAGCTTCTTCTCAAATTATTTCTACCATCTTCCCAATAATTTCTATTTGGTTAATCATCTACCACATAATAAATCAACCTTTTTCATTATTGATTAAAGGGTTTCTATTAATACCTTTACTAGTTCTTCTAACTCTATTTTCTTCTAGAACATTCTCATTAATGCATGATTGCGGTCATAATTCTCTTTTTACAAAACGGAAATTAAACCGCTTCTTTGGATTTTTACTTGGCTTGGTTAATGGTATTCCCCAGAAGTCATGGTCAATTGATCATGAATTTCATCATAGAAATAATGGAAATTGGGAAATTTACAAAGGGCCGATAGATGTTTTAAGCATTGAAGAATATGAATCCCTTACAAAAAGAGAGCAAATATTTTATAAAATAAGTCGAAATTGGATGATGCTTTTCCCTGGCGGTTTTTTTTACTTAGTTTTAAAACCTAGATTAGGACTTATTATTATTATTTTTAATTTCATTAAAGATATATTGGAAGAGACTTTTATAAAAATAAAAAACAGAGAAATTTCTCAATTTCTAGCTATTAATTCAAAAGTCAAACCACCTTTTTCTGATTATGGAGATAATTTCACTGAACTATGTGAATTAATAATCAATAATATAATAGTAATAATTGGGTGGATTTTTATGTGTAAATGGTTTGGAGTATTTTTTTTCTTATCATTTTATTCAATTGTATTAACTTTATCAGCAGCAATTTTAATATGTGTTTTTTTCGTCCAACATAATTACGAAAATGCATATGCTAGAAATACAAAAAATTGGGATCTCATCGATGGAGCTATTTTAGGTAGTAGTAATTTAGATATTCCTAATTGGCTAAATTGGTTTTTAGCAGACATATCATTCCACAGCATTCATCATCTCTCTGAGAGAATACCAAATTACAACTTAAGAGCTTGTCATAAAGCAAACATTCATCTACTCCAACAATCAAAGTTCTTAAAATTGAGCGATTTTTCAAACTGCTTCAAATATATTATTTGGGATAATAAAAATGAAAAATTAATTCCTATAAGTTAATACCTAATTCAACCTTCTTCTCAATTTTCTTTTTATGGGAATACTGCTATAGGCATGCGTGCCAATAGATGGAGGCAAGTCATTTTTTAAAGGATGCATAAAAGCATTTGCCATACTCTCTAACATTTTCGAAAGCCAATTAATTAATGATTTCATTTGAAAATCTAAAAGTGTACTTTTTTATCTTCTAACTAAATTACCAAAAAGTAAATCAGTCTTTATGCTGATTTTTTTGAGAGATTAACTTATAAAATTAATATTAAATTATCAAAAGTGGGTTTTTCTTTTATCTTTTAAAAGAATAATAATACTCCCTTTCTAAAGGCAAACTAGGTGGAATATAGCTTTAGTAAATAATACTTATTTTTTCTAATTCACTTAATAAATTAAATTATTGAACATAAATTCGTGCTATATCTCTATTCCAAATAAATTAGAAAATATTATGAATGATTCATTTGTTTCTACTAACCAGAACACAGAAATAGATTCTATTAATTCATATTTTGAGTGTATTACTGAATGCAGTATTGTGGATGGTCATCAAGAATGTATTACCCGTTGTTTAGAATTTCATTTAAAGGGGGGTGAGCAAAATGAATAAAAAAAATTCACCTCAAAGGAAAACAACTTTAAAATGGAACTCGAATGGAGAGCTTTCCGAAATTGATATGTTAAGAATTTTAGAAAAGATATCATCCCATGATCTTAATCAATGTGAATTAACATGCGATTCTGATACAAATTAAGTTGTTTTTTTAAATATATTTACAAATAATGACGAAAAAAAAGCAAATTATGGGATTTTTGTAAGTTATCAATTTTAATAAAGCAGATTTCAATAAAGATTTAGAACATTTTCGAAGTATCTTAGATTTATTCTAAAAAATTGATTTTAGAACTCCTAGTTTTTTTTAAGAATGTTTTACCAATTTCTTTTTTTGTTAGTTGAATTGGTTTTACAAAACCTGAATCACCATGGGTTGGACAATAATAAGTCATAAGCATCCACTTTTTTTCCTCATCCATGTCTAATTTCTTCGATAAATAACAATTAAGTAAATAGGATGAATTATGAAAAAATTGATTTTTTTTAATCTTTTTTTCTTTTTTACTTAATAATTTATAAAAATTTTGAATCTATTCTCACAAAATAGATATAAATACGCATGACTTTAAAAAAAAATCCTGCTATCAATAAATAAATTCAAAATTCTTTATGTCTCTAGAATCTATATTGATGGTAGTTGCTCCAATCTGTCTTTTTACCGTAGGAGTTATTGTTTTACCTATTTTAGTAAAGCCACGTAAACAATCTGGTTTACCTAAGAGATATATACGCGGTCTTTAAATTAATTAAGCTTTAAAGAAGATCAAAGACAATCAGCATAAAAAAAGAAATAATTGATAAGTTTAAGGTAAAAGAATAAAATAAAATTCTTGGCCGAATGGTTTTATTTGAAGATGAAATTAATATTTTTAAACTTTATCGAAAAAAATTATAAATTCTTTTCATTATGAGTTCCTGTGATGGATAATAGAATACATAAATTCACTTTTATTTAACAAAATTCTTAACAAAAAAAATTTGAGTAATATAAATCTTTCAGGTCTTAAAGGCCAAGCGCTTGTAATAGAGGATAAAGATATTCCAAGCATAAAAGAATTTCAGGATGTTATCCCAGATCACTACTTTAAGTGCAATACCAAAACTTCATTGAGGTACCTTCTACAATCAGCTTTAATTCAATCATTAGTAGTTGCGATAGGTTTGTCTATTCCATTTACCCCCAAAATGATCCCAATTTGGATTATTTATGCATTTCTATCAGGTACCACTGCAATGGGATTCTGGGTAATTGCCCATGAATGTGGACATGGAGCATTCTCTAAAAACAAGATATTGGAATCTATAACTGGTTATTTACTACATTCATTACTTCTAGTACCTTATTTTTCTTGGCAGCGTTCTCATTCAGTTCATCATAGATTCACAAATAACATAACCAACGGAGAAACTCACGTACCTTTAGTAATTAAAGGGAATGGAGTCACAGAAAAAGTTGGCGGAGAAAAAGAATTACATTTTTCAAATTCCTTAGGTAAGAAAAATTATGGAATTC
Organism: uncultured Prochlorococcus sp.; assembly: GCA_902535175.1. GTDB lineage: Bacteria > Cyanobacteriota > Cyanobacteriia > PCC-6307 > Cyanobiaceae > Prochlorococcus_A. The sequence goes on along the minus strand of CACASR010000001.1, from coordinate 89,503 downwards.
TTCAACTTGTTTTACATCTAATATTTGGCTGGCCTGCTTATTTACTTACTGGAAGTACTGGAGGTATTAGATATGGAACTTCAAATCATTTTTGGCCAATTAAACCATTTTCTAAAGCATTATGGCCATCAATATGGGCCAAGAAGGTTTGGATATCAGACATTGGTGTAGGTTTGACATTATTAGGCATTGTTTTTTTAGTTCTCAAGTGTGGCATATTTCCAGTAATTGCCCTTTATTTTGGTCCTTTATTAGTTGTTAATTGTTGGCTAGTTGTTTATACATGGCTTCATCATACAGATTCTGATGTACCTCATCTTTCAAATACGGAATTTTCCTTTATGAGAGGGGCATTTCTATCTATTGACAGGCCTTACGGTAAAGTCCTTAATTTTCTTCACCATAATATAGGTTCTAGCCATGTCGTTCATCATGTATGTCCAACGATCCCTCATTATCATGCAAAAAAGGCAACTGTCTTAATTAAAAAAGCCTTTAAAAAAGCATATCTTTTTAATCCTGATCCAATACACAAAGCTCTATGGAATATTGCTTGTAATTGCGTTGCTGTTAAGTCAGATATCAAGGGAGGAAGATATATATGGCAATCTTCATACAAAATGGTGGATTAAAAATATAATAATTAAAAGGATCAATTCTTTATCACATTAATTTACGCAAATCTGAAAAGAATATAAAAGAATTAGCAATAACAAATTTTTCATCTTAGATATTACCTAAATAAATTAATCCTATGAGTGGCGACAATTTGCATGGTAAGCAACCTATTAAATTTTATTCGGAAAAAATAACACTTACAAAAGTTGAATTATTAGAAAGACATTTGAGTTTAGGCGAAAAAATTTCAGATTTAGATCAAAAGCATAAAGAATGGAGCAAAAAACTATCAGGTTGATCATCTAATATGATGAATTTTAATTAATTTTTGATAGTTCCATTTGCCTTATCAATAAACTTTTCTGTAAATTATTGAAAAATTATTTGCGGGCATACTAATAATATCCTCTTGAGAAAAACCATTTTTCTTACCCTCATCATAAACTTCCTCAAGATTTTTAATACCCCAAAGATCATTTTGCATTTTTAATGAATTATCGAAAAATGCATTACTTTCACTTGTATGCTTATTACAAATTTTAAATGGCCCATACAAAATCAAAAATTGTCCCTTATTGAGTAATTTTCCTGACTCTCTAAATAGTGCTACAGTACAAGACCACTCCGCTACATGAATCATATTTATAGCGACTATTCCCTGCAAAGAATTAGCTAATATCAATGGAATTTTCCAAGGAATTTTTTCAACATCAATCTCAAGAGGCTTCGGCATTTTCTTAGTTAGCGCTTCATACTCAATCCAAGAACTTATACTTTTTCTATGCACTAACTCTGGGTCACTTGTTTGCCAAATTATTCCAGGAAATCGTTTTTGAAAAAACACTCCATGTTCACCACTGCCACTCCCGATTTCCAATACTAAACCTTTTTTTATAATTCGGGATAATACATCACCAATCCAGTCTCTATTTCTTTGAGTTGCCGGAAAAAAAAGTCTATTATCCAAAATTAAAAAAAATTGTGCGCTTCAGTAAAATTAATAATTCTAAAATTCTTTATTATTTAACCTTTCTCAATTTAGGAGTCTTAAAAAACATTATTTTAATGCTAAAGAATAATATTGAAATTGTAAGAGCCGGCAAGATATAAAGTATTAAATCAGAACTCATTAGAGAAGGAATCCTTCCAAAAATTAAATGCATGTAGTAGGTTGCTAGTGACATAATTTCATATATATCTAATTTATTAATAGCAATTATTTGAATTCAAAAACTACTTTTAGCCAAAAACCAAAAATTCTCAAAAAAAAAAGAGTCAGCCTGTATCCCTACTAGCTGACTCTTGTAATATATTAATTTAATTTACCTCTAAATGAGGATATGCCCCTAAAAAACAAGGTGAAAAGCTTATTTATTTTTTTCCAAATTTAATAAATCAGAAGAAAAATAAAAATATCAATGAGGTATATTTCGACACATATATGTAGCAGTTTTCAAATTTTCCTTATAAATCGAGGAATTATTAATGTTTTTCTTTACATTATTAAATAATTATGTTATATTTATTAACAAATTACATAAACAAAATGACTCCAGAAGCAGAACGTTTTAATGGTTGGGCAGCAATGTTAGGTTTCGTTGCAGCAGTTGGTGCATATGTCACAACAGGCCAGATCATACCAGGTTGGTTCTAATGAAAAATAAAGAACCAAAAATAGTTGAAAAAGAAAAGATTGTAGCTGAAAAGCTTAACGGTAGATTCGCGATGCTAGGTTTTGTGGCTTTAGTTGGAGCATATTTAACTACAGGTCAAATCATTCCTGGTTTTATCTAAATAAATTTTTTCATTTTCATAAAAAAAAGTCTAATTTAAAATTAAATTAGGCTTTTTTTAGTGGTTTTTGATAATAAATGGACTTTATTAATTAAGGTTTGAATAATCCTATTTGAAAAAAAATAGTATGCTAAAAATCAACATAAAAAAACTATCTCATCTATAAATATTAGATTCGAAGTGTTTTTTGGTTAATTTTATAATCTATATTCGCGGGAAACAAATTAAACTAAGAAAGTTTATTAGCAACAATATGGAAGAGCATAATTTTCGTACTAGATATCTGAAGAAGGAAAATGATTAATTTAAAAATCATTTTAAAAAGAATATTAATTTGATTATTTTCTCCTTAAAAACTTAAATTTATTCTTTAATAGATGCTATCTTTATCAAGATAATTAGAGGATTTAATGAGAGTAAAGCTTGAACCAGAAACAGCATTTATTGGCAAAAAGTTTGCTTATATATTTCTAGGAATAATATTTAGCTTGAATGCCATAACAGTTGTTTGGTTTTTCTTATTTTCAAATTTAAAATAAGCATCTAATTTTCGTTCAAAAGGATAAATAATATAACTTAAATAAAAATTTTATAAAAACAGTTATTTAGGTATTAAAAAATCCCTGGAATTATCTGACCTGTTGTTACATAGGCACCTAATAGTGCAACAAAACCAACCATAGCCCATCTACCATTTACTTTTTCCGCATTTTGAGGATATCCATCGTAAGACACTGTTTCGTCAATATAAGGCCTGGTTTCTGATGGGAACATATTCTGTCTTCCACCTGATTCTGTAGTAACTCCTGATTTTGTCATTAAAAAGATAATAATTGTTAACTAATGTAACATGAACATTAACTTATGTAAACCAAAAGCTTCAATAATCTTCCTCTGAATATTTATATTATGGGTCAAAATGTGGCAATTCTGTTTAAAAAAAATTAACAAGCTACATTTTTTTGAATCAAATCACTTTTTTTATAAAATTCGCAATCATTCATAAAAAATAAGCATTTATACTCACAGTAAGTAGTTTTACTTAGTAGAGTATTTCTAGCATTTAGGAAGTGCTTAGCTGGTTAAGTCAGAAAAATCTGAATTAACTAGGTCGTCATGAGCTTGCCAGTGGGATACTTGCAGGCTCTTTCAATTTTAAAAGCAAGTTAATATATTAGGCATTCAGATAATTATTGACCCATTGAATACAAACTTGAACATAATAAAATAATGTCAAAGATTTATTTATTTGCTAAATAGAAAATAGACTGAACAAAATTTATGTCTTTAGATTTTATTCTAATACCATCTTGTATTTTGATTATCCTTTTTCTTTTAAATAGAGAAAATATGATCTACAAAAAAAATCAAAAGGTTAAATAATGTCATTATTCTAAAAGGCTTAATATTAAAGATCTATAGATCGTACAAATTATATTTTTCCTTTAAAAAATATACTTTAAAACAATTACTTTAAAAAAGTTTGAAAACCTTAGAAAATTTAGTAAAAACTATACCAACTTTTTTCTTAAAATTAATTTTTCCCAATATAGTTTTGCATTATTAATTTGATTTTGTTTTTGTTCGCAGTGTATGCAATTGCATTCGTATATATGAGTTTTATTTTTCATTCCTAAACCCTTTCTTTTTAAGAAAACGAATTTTTTGTTTTAATGCAAGTAAAAAACTATTTTTTTGAACATTTGTAAATTAAAATTTTCTTTTCATACAAATTTTATTTTGGTTTATACAACATTCATATTTTATAATGCGGAAAAAGACAGTACAAATTAAATAAATTTCTTTTGAAACTTTCAAATCAACTAGTAATTAAAAAAGCTTTCAATAAAATCATTGCTCCCTGGTATTCAATACCTTTAATAGATAGGTGGTTATTAGGTCAAATAATCCCTCCTATGATATTTGCAATTTCTGCATTTACTGTTATTTCATTATCCGTTGGGGTAATGTTCGATCTCATAAGAAAAATTGTTGAATTTGGTTTACCTCTATTTTTAGCTTTAAAAGTTCTTTTTTTTAGTTTGCCTAGCTTTTTAGTTTTGTCATTCCCTATGGCAGTTTTGCTTTCTACATTATTAGCCTATGGGAAATTATCAAGCAATTCAGAACTGTTAGCTTTGAAATCTTTAGGGATAAAAACTTCGAGAATTATTTCTCCTGCCATTGCTCTTTCAATATTTATGACGGGCTTAACTTTCTATTTCAATGATAATTTAGTCCCTGCAAGTAACAAGTTGGCAGAAGTTACATTAAGGGCAGGAATTGGTAGTTCATTTAGTAGTGAAACAGGTAAAGATAACATTATGTTTTCTAGATATGGTTCTAGGATAAATGCATCAACTAAAAAGCCAACAAAAACAAATACTTTCCTTACTCATATATTTTATGCTTCATGGTACGAAAACAACATTATGGAGGGTGTTACAGTATTGGATTTTTCAAGAGAAGATTTTCAACAAGTCTTAAAGGCAAAGACAGCAAAATTTGACTCAAAAAACTCCTCCTGGATATTTTCTGAGGGAAGTATAGTATCAATTGATCCAAGTGGCCAAACTACAAATATTAAATTTAAAGAATATACCTACCCATTCGTAGAGGGTCCATTGGAGTTAGCAAAAGTGCCTAAAGATGCCACTGAAATGACTTTAAAACAGGCTTTAGAAGCAGAAAAGATTTATAAAAAAACTGGAAATTTAAAAGAGATAAGAAGAATTCAGGTACGTATACAAGAAAAATTCACTCTACCATTTGCATGCTTAGTATTTGGTTTAATAGGAAGCAGTCTTGGTTCTAAATCTAATCTAAGGTCTTCTAAAAGTCAGGGATTCGGATTGAGCGTAATACTTATATTAATTTATTATGTAATGTCATTTGTATTTAGTTCCTTCGGAGTAAAAGGGATATTACCTCCAATTTTTGCTGCATGGTTGCCGGTTTTAATTTCCTTAGGAGGCGGAATTTATTTCATGAGGAAATCAAGCTCTTTTTAATATTTAAAGAAAATGCATAATAATATGATTTTTTAATAAAATTATTTTGCAAGAAAAGATTCTTGAATCTTTATTTCCCGTCTATTTTTTTAACACTCCAATCAGGATGATTGTTAGCTTGAATAAATTTATTATCTGGAGTTAATTCTATTTCCCAATTACTTATTTTTTTTATAGTTACAAAATCACGACAACAAAATAAAATTTCTAGGGAAGCAATATAATTTTTATGCTTCTTTTTAGAGCCAATAAGCCATTTAGATTTAGCTATAATCTTTTCTCTAATTTAGTTGAAGCCGTAACCAATCAAAACCAATTTTTTTCTTAGATAGAAGTTGCATTATAGCCTCAAATATTGACAAACCTTGAATGTTTTTTAATTATTTTTTACTTATTTTTTACTTATTTTTTACTAATTGCTTTTTATCTATTTTATCTTTTTTAAAATTTATTAAATTAATCTTATAGCAATCTAAATATCTTATTTTTGCATAGCTATCAGTATTCAAACCTTTGGGAGATCGAAACCAACACTTTCTTAGAGTATCTTATGTATCCTCAATTTTAGATCCAACAACTCATCTAACATCATATATTTAATTTTTTTGTTTTTCTTAATCCTCATAAAGGAACTACTAAAAAAAATTTTTCTAATTTTTTTCGATTTTGAAAAATAAAGTTTATTACTTCAATTTTAATTGAAATTATCAAGAACTACTTTGCATATTATTTTTACCGTTCCAAAGATTCAATTAATTGAACCATCCTTTTTTCTTTGCTTTAACTTCTGGCGAAGTCTGAATCTTAGGCTCTTCGTCTACTCTACCTTTAATAATCATTAACGGGACTATTGCCCATAAAGCTAAAAATAATATCCAGAATAGATAAATGTTCATACTAATAAAATCAACAGAATTCTATAATAAAATTAATTAAATATGATTCGTGAGTTTTTTTTTAAAGTTCTAGTTTAGATGTATAGTAAGTTATTTATTTTTAATAAAAGATGAATAGAATTTCTTATAAATTTTAATTAAATGATTAGATTACCAAAACAAATTTTAAAAAGTAGATAATAAAAATTTTTATAAGGTAATTAAAATATTCGCACCCGACAAGACCACTGCTTTGCTTCAGGATGTGTAGAGTGCTTTTTTATAATGACACGATAAAAATTTTTTCGTGAATATTTCAAATCAAAACAATTTTTATATAAAATTAATTTAGCAAAGTTAAAGATGATTGAAAAAATGTGATTTATGTCATAAGCCAGATAAAATTCATTACAGAGTTAAATCCATAATTCATAGAGACTGGATTTTTTGTTGTAAAGAATGTTGGAATTTAATTTCTAAACATAATGATTATTCCTACGGTGGCACAAGAAAGTCTAAATCATAAATTCTCTGCAAACTAATATGCAAAAAACAATCAAATAATTAGAGCCTTAGAAATCTATAAAATTATAATTAATAATAACTTGACTATTAATGATGATTTATAAACATGATTTATGAAATTTACCAACAAAAATAACTTTCTTTTTTTCTTTTTTTCTTTTATTTATCTTTTTGATGTACTCTTTTTGTAATAGATTCTTGTCTTATTTTGCCAAAACTCTTTGAGAAAAATTTAAAAGTATTTCACACTAATTAAGTATTTTTCAAACGCATAAATTTTTTTTCTTATAATGATGCTATGAAAATTTCTTTTTTAAAAAATAAAAGTATCAAATCCTTTTTAGATTTTTTTTCAAGAGTATCAATTTCAGCAATATTTGTCTCAGCCATACCAAGCAAAATAATCGATTTCACAAGAACAGTGGAATATATTTCCTCAAAAGGTATTCCTGAACCAATTTCACCTATCCTTCTAGTGGGAGCCATTATATGTCTTATCTTGGGTTCGGGATTTTTTATATTTGGAGAAAATCAAAAAATTGGTTCGGCTTTTTTATTACTATTTATTATTCCAACAACAATAATTTTTCATGTATTCCCTCTTCATCAAAGAGCAGTATTTATGAATCTCGCATTGATAGGCGGATTAATTATTACTGCAATAAGGGAACCAAAATAAATTACTTAATTAAAGAAACCTAAATATTTTTTTTCCCATTCCTTAGTTCTGGGAAGCAATTAGCAATATGAATTAATTCATAAACCTCTTGGCTGTCGTATTTTTTATTAGGAACTCCACTTCCAATCACTATGCCTCTCTCTTTCATCATCTTTAATATCAATTCTTGTCTTTGCATACTTGACATAGACTTAAATCGTTTTGTTCGTTCTTCTTTATTCACTAGATCTTAAATTAGTTGAACTTTATTGTTAAAGATATATCAATTAGCGGTTCATTAAATAAGTAAGAAAGCCTGTAAATGTAAGTAATTTAAATCCAATAAAGAAAGGCAAATATTTTTTTACCTTTTTGCCAACTGGCAATATTTTGTTTAATGAATTGATCATGATTTACATTAAAAATCTAATTATTTTGAACATCCTAACGAATTTTTTTCGAATTATCTCATTTCGATTTGTTCATTTTAAACAATAGATCTAAACTAAAATTGTTATCTTCCTTTTTTTATGAATGATAAAGAAACAATAATTTCATTATTAAATGAGTTTGCTAATCCAAAAAACACGGCCTCTTTTTTTATTGACAATGCGACTCCAGATTTTTTATTCATAAGACCCAGTGGTAATCCTATAGATGCAAAAGGATTCGAACAAATGATTACTAGTGATATAGTTCAAGAAAAGGGTGAAATAACCAAAATTCACCGATTCGAATTTTTAAGCGAAAATATAGTAATGTGCATTTTTACACTAGGTTCAAAATTTACTTATAAAGGGAAACTTAATAATGACTTCCCAACAGTTACTTCAATTTTTAAAAAAGTAAATAATGCTTGGAAAATACACTGGATGCAAAGATCTACAGGAAACTCGGATTTATCTTTATGGGATTAGCAAAGCTAATAGCACTTTTAATGGTGCTACTACTTGTAGGAAGTTCTTTTGTTGGTTTAATTTTGTATTTTATAAAATAAATAGATTAAATAAATAATAGCCAGTAACTATTTCTTGTTTTAGAAAAAAATTGCTTCTTTTATGCTAAGTAATTTGATTATCAAGTAAAAATAAAAACTTTAGACAGACTAACGCCTATATCTAAAGCCAATAAAGCAATTAGTAACTTACTCATTTTTTAGAACTCTCAACTATTTTTTTGTAAAGTTCCTCAGAAATAGGTTGCATAACCTTTTAAAAATCTAATTACAAATTAATTATTTTAAAATAAATTTCTCGTTACTAAATATACGAATATATGAATTTTTAAATAGGCAAAAAATATATTCACTATAAGTTCTTCTTATAAAGTATTAATAAATACTTAATCCGAAAACGTCAATAAATATCCAACTTTTTTAAAAAGAAATTAGAAATCTCATTTCATATAAATAGATCCTCTATAAGTAAGCTTTATAATCTTTTCTTCTTGTTTTCTACAATATACGAATGACTTTCCATTGAAATACATGTTTACCATGATGCAGCTCCTGAAGTTGCTCAAGTCCCCGTCCTATGGCTTGAGTCGTACTGCGGTCTATCAGATGGTAGATCGGACGATTTTGTAGTATTCACTACAATCTATTTATAAAGTATTTATACTTAGATGTCAACAATTAATAGAAACTAAACTTCAATTTAAAAGTAGATTCGGTTCTTATAAACTCCCGAACAAGCATTTAGGACATATAACTACGAGTAACTCCCATAAAAACTGAAACAAATGCTAGAACTACACAAATAGGACAATGTGGGAATCCCATTATTTATTTTCCAATATAAATTTCAATTCAGTCTCTGCATTAAGAATATCGATTCTTCGCTTGAGCAGTTTAAAAAAATTAATTATTTTTTTCATAATTAAATCTTCTTTAGGCATCAATAATAATATTATTTAAGAATGAATATATCAATGAGCAAAAATACTGAAGCCATTGATATAACAAAAGTTTCGTAGCAATTTTATACAATAAACAACACCAACATATTCTCAGATACTCTTGATCAATTAGCTTATTCAGAGTCAAATATAAAAATTGGTGATTTAGTTACCTTGCAGTACTATTTTTCTTTTGCTAAAAAAATAGAGCGGGCTAAAGTCCAATACTCCACGAGGATTTAGTCCGCTGCCTAAAATCTGAGAGTGAAAATTTTTCTTAATTAATATTCAACTATGTTTTATAAGGTAAATATCTTGATTGCGTAATAAACTTATTTTGTATATTGCTATTACAAAAATGATGAGTTTATTTAAATTAGTTACTAAATCCTCGTGGAGAAAGCTTTAGTAAATTTCTTTTACTGGTTACTTATAAGATCAGCCGAATCTCATTATGGAGAATCATTTGTATCTGCAGAAGTTCCATCTAATTCAATCAAAAGTTTTTTTTGAATTTAGAAAGTTTTATACTTAAATTCGAAGCTTTCTGAAAATTGAAAAACTAATTTGAGTTAAGTTGGTTAATTATCTCTATTGCAAATAAAGAAAAGGTTGTTAATCTTGCACTTAAAGAAGAAAATTAATTTCTTAGACTGATGAAATTTGATCATTTAAATTTCAATGAAGATGATGGGCTCATGTCCATAGAAGATTTAAGAGCTTTACGTCTTCGAAAAAAGAAAATTGAAAGTGATAAGAAAGCTAGAAAGTATATCCTGGATATAAATCAAAGATATAGAAAAATGAGTGCCCACAAAAGTAATAACTTTTTAAGGAATATGAACCCTTTTAAAAAGGCCGCATAAATTGTTAATCTTGATTTTGTTAATTTGTTTAACTTTGCAACTTTCAGAGTAAGATTTTAATGGTGTTTCTTTGGAAGAGTTTCACCAAGAGGGGTCAATTTTTGGCCCCTTCTTTGCGGAAATATTTTTTAAATTGAAACTCGTTATAAAATTAAAGTAATACTTTGCTAGAAGGCGAAAGTGATGTAAATCTTTTGTTTAAAGTTTTTTATTCCCACTTAATGAAAAATCTATATCTTCAACTAAATCCTCTTATTAAAAAAACAAAAGTTTTAGCTTATGGGCCATTTCCCATAATTTATTGATTTTTTTCATTTTCGATTTTTAATGGCTTCACCTACAAGTTGGGAATTCTACAGAGAAGTTGAAACTAAAATTCTATGGGTCAATATATGTAGCCAAAATTTAGAAGGAGTAGCTATTTCGATCAATAAATGGTGGAAGACGAGATATCCAGCATACAAAATCAGAATAGTTTCTAAAAAAGAATTTGAGCTAGTAAAAATGCAAGCTGAGAAAAAGGAGCAATAAAATTATTCTTTGGTAAATATTGATGCTGAATATTTAATTTTTGCAGCTATTATAAATTCATTAAATAAATAAACAAATGAACTCTGCATTTGCAAAAGTCTCAAATTTAAAAGTTAACAGGTCTTCTAAAATAGCTATCACTCTCGCATCATCAACTTTCTTTTTGTACGCCTTGGGTCAAGCACCAATTTTTAAAAATATTCTTGCAGGTGCCTTCTCTTGCTCTGGTTAAATAAAATACTGTTTTTTAGAGAAGCAAAAAAGCTAAAATAGACTGTGATTGACAGTCGGTCTAAACTTAGAGGGATAAACCCCTCTTTTTTAATGTTTAATAGATTTATTGATGAAAAGATAATGACTTTTCTTATTTCTCTTTTCAGTTGATGAATATTTCCCCACACCTATTAATTGATGCTGTGATATTAAGCGCTGCCCTAACAATAACTTTGGTATTAAGAGCAAAAGGTAATGCTGCCAGAAAGGAAAAAGAAAATAAATGATTACTAAAGAAGAAGAAAAAGAATTTAAAAAACCTAAATTATATAGATTTTGGAACTTTCTTATTTATGGAAGTTCCATAGCTATAGGAGTTTTCTTAGTTTATTTATATTCTGCTTATGTCTTTATAAATAAATAACTTACATGTATGGCATAGCGATTACTTATGGGGTTGTGAGTATTTTATTGCTTGGTGGGTTTGCATACTTTACTTTTAAAATGAAACGCTAATTTTTTTATCTTCTTTAATAAAGATTTCTTAGATAAATTTTTTGATTTTTGTAGAAAATATCAATTAGAAATTCCACTTCAGAAGATGGCTGTGATTTTTAGAGTATATACAGATATATTAGATGAATGATAGATACTAGCTGACCAAAGAAGGTATTAATAAAATAAAATTTCTAGCAAAATTTATACAAATTTTTTTAAAGTTGGAATAAATTTTTTGAAGATATTTTCCTTGTAATTATTCATATTTTGAGATTTTTTTTTGATCCTTAATCCGTAAAATTTTGTTCCTCTAACCGCACACATAAAACTTGAAATTTACTATTCAAATGAATTAGAACATAGTTGTGATCAAGGGGTAAGTCTTATGGCATTAAATGACACATTTTCTATCCAAGAAATTAATTTGGATAAAAAAGACCTTTCATTTGATAATAAGCTCAAAAAAATTGAACCTTATTGGAATAATGAATGTGCAGAACATCCAAGTAACAACCATTGCAAAATTTTTTGTGATTAAAAACTTTAACTTTTAGGTATTCTTACGCTTGATTTTTACATAATACCCGTACTAAAGAATAATCAGATAGAAAGGAGGCCAAGCAAATGACTAATTTAGGTATAGAAATTTTATTTTGGACAATTTTAATTTCTTATCTGGGATTAAGGTTTTCTCAAACTTGGAATAGGTTCAAAAAACAGTATTAATTAGGAGAATAAAAAATGAAACTACAAACTCAATTAACGGTTCCAAACAAAAAATTAAAAAATCTTGATTATGTTAAAAAAGTAGATTTTTTAGAAGAAATTTTAAATAAAGAATGTATAGATTATCAAAATCAAGTAGATTGCCTGGTTTGTTGCAATTAAAAATCAAAAAATAGCTGTTTTTTAAAAGTAAATAAATTTTTATTAGTATTTATAAATTTTCTAAAGGGAGTTAGCACTATGGAATTAAGATTCTTTCCAATAAATATTTTTAGAGAGACTCCAAAAGTCACATTCTTCGATGCAGGCATATATAGTTCTAATGGTTCTGATGTTGTGATCCATTCTGGGGAAGCTATATCTCCTCCAGATGATTTAAAAGATGAGCAATATTACGTTCATAAGCATCAAATTGACCACAATCTAGTTATCACTGGAGAAAGGACATTTGTTTTAATAAATCCTTCCTGGGATGAACCTCATCATGTGATTTATTTAAATAGATCTATGGGAGCATTAGAAATTCCTAAAGGAACTTATCACAGATCTATCTCAGGGAAAGAAGGTAGTATTGTTTTAAACCAACCCAAAAGAGATAAATTTTTTGATCCTTATAAAGAATTTACCCCTCAAAAATTAGACAAAATTAATTTAATTAAGGCAAGAAAAAGTCCTCCTGTTTATTGGATTTACGAAAATAACAAAATCAAAAGAGTTTATTTTAATCCTCTAGAAAAAAAAGTTAAAACTCTTGTTTGAAATGAAAAAACATATATCCCCTAGTAATAATTTAAAAAACCTTAATTTAATTATTAATTCTGATACTTATAAATTGGCTCACAAAGATATTGGTTTACTTAGCCGAAATGAAATGCGTGGAGTCAGAATGCTTCTTGAAATTACTAAACCAGATTTAATCCTTGAAGAAAATAAAATTCTTTCCACAATAATTATTTTTGGTGGCGCAAGCATTACAGAAGAATCAAATATAAAAAAGAGACTTGAAAATATAAAAGAGTTAATTAAAAAAAATCCTAAATCGCTACTTTTAAAACGAAATTTAAATAGATTAGAAAATTTGCTTCTAATAAGTCATTACTATCAATCCGCAAGGGAGTTTTCTAAACTTGCTTCAATTAGTAATCAAAATAAAAACTGTAATTCTCACGTGATTGTGACAGGAGGGGGGCCTGGAATTATGGAAGCTGCTAATAGAGGTGCATTTGAAGCAAATTGTAAATCTATAGGGTTAAATATCAGTCTCCCTAATGAACAAATCCCAAATGCTTTCATAACTCCAGGTCTTTGCTTTAAGTTTAATTATTTTGCATTAAGAAAGATCCATTTTGTCATGCGATCAGTGGCTGCTGTATTTTTCCCTGGAGGTTTTGGAACACTAGATGAATTATTTGAACTATTGACACTTTGTCAAACAGGAATGAAAACTAAAATCCCAATCATACTTTTTGGTAGAGAGTATTGGAATAAGATAATTAACTTTGAATATTTAGCTGATCTTGGATTAATTGAAGATGACCACCTAAATCTTTTCGAATATGCAGACACCGCATCAGAAGCATGGGAAATAATCAAATCATCAAAAATCTCAGATTAAAAGTAAGCTAATTATTTTTAAATAACTTTTAATTACTTAATTTATAATTTGTTTTCACTGTTTTAATTATTGAATCTTGTGGTTCTTCACTTGGGAAACAATTAATAATTCTATATTTGCCTCCTTTTTTATCAGTCTCAACAACTGTAAATTCAATGTATTTACCAATTCCATCTCTTAAATCCTTGACTTCAGTATTTATTATCTCTTCTTTATCATTTTCGATGATACGAGATTTACCTCCGCAACTTAATAAAGCGTTCTCCTCAGTGAGAAAAAAATCTTTGTCATTACTGCAAGAAGATATGAAAGATAATGAGACAATTATTAGAATAAAATTTTTCATAATCAACTTTTTTTACTTAACTACATTATCAATAAAGCCTATTAAATATATAGTTAAATACCTACCAAATTAAAAATTTAATTAAATTAATAATATCAGTGCAATAAATAGGAATTATATTAGAAAGTAATACCCGATGCATTTAGAAACTCTTTATATATATTTTGCCAGTGTATAATCCTTTGTTCAAGTCTATTAGGCGGACCAAGTGTAAAATTTTCCAGATAAGACTTATGAACTGATTCAACAATAACTTTATCTTCCCCAAGAAATTCCAATATACTTTTTTTCCAATTTTCTAAATCATTTTCACCTAAAGAAGCAGAAGCTAATTTAAGTTCAATAATACACTGATTAATATTTTTAGGAAGATAATTTATTAAAACAATCCCTTTACCAGGCCAGATTATTAGATGGGTCCATGGGAGTAATCCAAAGGTATATAGATTTCCTTTACTCCTTAGAGGGGTAACAAGTACATTACAAAATTCACTGAAGAAATACCTGTAATTTTTAATTGGACCTTGTTCTTTATGTAGTGTATCTTTATGAGCTATTGCTACATGATAATCATCCAGTGTATTATCATGGGCAATTTTCCAATTACAATTTAAGGTATCAGAAAATTCAGAAAAAATGCTGTAATTCATATCCCAATCATCATTACATTTTCTTCCAACAAGCTCAATTTGATCATCTATAGATATTGGTTTATTACTGAAATTAATCCAAATTAAAGGTCCATTTATTAAAGAGTTAACTTTTTCTAAAAAATAATCCTCCGTTTCTATTTTTTTCTCAAAATCGTACTTTAATGGCAAGGTTTTAAGTTTGCCAAAACTATCAAAAGTCCAGCCATGGTAGGGACAAAAAATATTTTTAGAAGGATTTAATTTTGTTTTTGGCAAACACAATTTTGAACCACGATGAGGACATCTATTTTTAAAAACAGTTATTAAATTATTTTCCGAACACAAGATTAATAATGATTGATTAAAGAATTTTTTTTCCAATATTTCGCCAGGTTTGATTTCTCCTATAAAAATCAATGGGTGCCAATAATTTTTTGAATAGTTATCTAGTTCAAGTTCAAAAATTATTTTGTCGTTATAAAGCCAAGTAGGCAAAAAACTAGTTGACATTATTTAATTTTTTTGGAGGCCCCTTAAAAAATCAGATAACTCATATCTTAATTTTGAGAAATCAGAATCAAGTTTCAATTTATCTAAATCTCCTTTCTGTAAATCTACACTAACTTCTTTTATGATTCTTCCAGGATTAGGTGCCAAAATACATATTTGCTGAGAGAGAGCCAATGCTTCTTCGATATCATGTGTTATGAGTAAAACTGTTAATGAAGTTTTTTTCCATAATTCATAGAGAAATTTCTGCATAGATTCTCTTATCTGCAAGTCCAAGGCTCCAAAAGGTTCATCTAAAAGTAGGATCTTGGGGTTAGTCGCTAGAGCTCTTGCTATTGCAATCCTTTGTTGCATTCCTCCAGATAATTCTTTTGGATACTTGTTTCCAGAGTCCTGAAGGCCTACTACTTCTAATAAATAAGATGTTCTAAATTTTATTTCTTTCAGTTTATAAGAATTTAAATTCATTCCAAATGCAATATTTTCAGATGCAGTGAGCCAAGGGAAAAGACTATATTTCTGAAAAACCATTCCTCTATCTAATCCTGGTCCACTGACTATTTTCCCATCTACTTTTACGTTCCCTCTAGATGGACTTTCAAGCCCAGCAATAATCCTCAATATAGTACTTTTACCTGATCCAGAGCTCCCAACAAGAGTTTTAAATTCGCCAGAGCTTATTGAAAAATTTATCCCCTCGATAGCCTTTTTTCTATTTGAACCTTCCCCAAAATATTTTGAAATATTATTAACATCTAATTTCATTTAAACAGCCCATTTACAAGTACTTCTTAGTAGAAATCTAAAACTCATATCCAAAGCAAAACCAATTAATCCAAGAACTATTAATTCTGCAAATATTTGATCTGTACGGAAAAATCTTTGAGCCAGTTGAATCCTTTTACCTAAACCAACTTCTGCTGCAATTAACTCTGCAACAATAACTAAATTCCATGAAGTAGCAATATTAATTCTTAAAGTATCAATAATACTTGGCAATGAATATCTGGCTATTACTCTGATCAATAAATCTTTTGAATTTCCTCCTAAAGTAAGCGTTGTTTCAATGAGTTCTTTGGGTACAAATTTCACTGAATCCATAACCATCAAAACATTAAAGTAAACGGTCCCAAGGAATATTAATGCGATTTTTGGAGCCTCTTCAATGCCTAAATAAATAATAAGTAAAGGAGAAAAAGCAGCTGCAGGCATATATCTAAGCATTGCAATTAATGGTTCAAATAAAGCACAAAAAGAAGGGAAAGAACCCATTAAAATTCCTAAAGGAACTGAAAAAATTGTCGCAATTATAAAACCAGCAAATACCCTGCCAGTACTAGCAAAAATATCTTCAAATAATATTCCACTTTCAGCCATATCTAAAAGAGAATAAAAGACCGCTAAAGGCGATGGTAAAAACATTTCACTCACAAGTTTTAATTGACAAATTAATGTCCAAATTAAAAGGGGAAGCAAAAGTGAGGCTATTTGAAGAAAAATTTTATTTAATTTTTTCGGTTCACTACCAAATGAAAAGAGGGATAAAAAATATTTATCCCCCTTGATTAATTTCGAACTAACCATTTTAATTTTGTATTAATTAACTAATGTTTTTAACAAACGAAGAGTCAAATAATTTACTCATATCTGGTTTTTCAGGAATAAATCCTACCTTTACCATAAAGTCTGCCATTTGTTTCGCTGCATAAGGCATATGTTTCATCCCGAACCCATCACTAAAAGCTTCTAAATTTTCTTCCAAAGAAAAGAACCTAGTGCCACCCTTATATTGTTTGTATTCGCGTGTTGGGATCCCAGCTCGCTTTGCCATAATCTTTTCAGATTTTCTTGGATTTTTTTCCATGAATTCTCTTACATCCCACCATGTTTTAACAATTTTTTGAACATCATCTGGTCTTTCAGAAATCAAATCTCCGCTTACAGCTAATAAATCTGGGATTGCACCGGGATAATCTTTTGAACTAGCAATAACTCTTGCTCCAGGCCTCTTCATTGCAGTTCCTGTAAATGGAGGGAATGCACCAACTGCATCAACTTTTCCTGCTGCGAATGCAGTTGCAGCCTGATCAGTTGGGAGACCTTTAATAATGACATCATCTCGAGTTAATCCGACATCATTCAGAGCTAAAACAAGTAAAAAATCATCCACAACACCTTCTTCTACTGCTACTGTTTTACCTTTCAAATCAGCAACACTTTTAATTGATTTATCTGCAATTATTTGGTCATTCCCCGCAGAATTATCATTAACTAAAACAACTACTTCCCCTCCATTCTCTCCTGGCAAGAACGAAATAGTATCATTAAGAGTCTGCGAATTTCCATCAATTTTACCAGCAGCAAAAGTTTCCATGGATTGAACATATCCATCAAACCATTTCATCTGAACATTAACTCCATTTTTTTCAAACATTTTTTGATCAACAGCTATCGCCCAGGGCCACCATCCTGCCCAGTTACTGTATCCCAAAGTGATTGGTTCACCTTTTGGAGCTGCAGGACTTGATAGTGTACTTAATGAAATCGCTAATATTAGAGCCAGCAAAGAGGCAACAAAAACTCTCAATTTTTTAAACATTTTTGGAAAAAAATATTACGTACTATCAATACTTAAGAAAAAGCAAATCTAAAGTTGTAATGACTGATACTTTTAAGAGATTACTTTTACTTAATCAATATCAATTATTTTTAAATTTCAGAATCTTTTTACTAATCCAATCTTGCCATAAATCGAATCCAGACTTGGTTACCGAAGAAATTTCTATCACATCTGCCTTAGGGTTAGTTGAAGTTATGTTCGATTTTAATTCGTTAATATCAAAATTCAAATAAGGTAACAAATCAACTTTAGTTATCAAAATTAAATCTGCTTCTCTAAACATTATTGGATATTTTAAAGGTTTATCCTCACCTTCGGTAATACTTAAAAGTGCAACTTTAAAATGTTCTCCAATCTCAAATTCTGCAGGACAAACTAAATTTCCAACATTTTCCACTAACAAAATATCTAGTAAATCAGGATTTATTTTTTTTTCTAGTAATTTCAAACCTCCACTAACCATATTTGCATCGAGATGGCATGCTCTTCCAGTTGTAATTGGTACTACTGGAATATTTAATTTTTCTAATCTTGCCGCATCAAGATTAGTGGTCATATCACCCTCTAAAACAGCACTGTGAAATTTTTTTGAAAGATCTTCTAGAGTTATTTCAAGTAATCTCGTTTTTCCTGCACCAGGACTACTCATTATGTTCAAGCAAAGCAAATTATAATTATTAAACTTAACTTTATTTTTCTCAGCTTGATGACTATTTTGATGAAGAATATTTAATTCAATTTTGTCTGAAATTGGTAAATGCATTTATATTTGAAAATACGTTTTTATTCTAGATACTAAATTTCTACTTTTCTTTAAAATCAATAGATGCGATTTTTAATTCCCTCCCACTAATAATTTCCTCTAAATTAAAATTGCAACATGGAGATTTATATCCATTCTCTTTCTTTGGAAAATATAATCTATTGCATTTAGAGCATTTCCCTTCAAAAGGTATTATCTCAATTGTAATCTCAGAGGAATCTAACCAAGAACCCAATACTGCAGCATTAAAAGTATTAATTAATGATATTGGTTCTACGCAAGTAAATTCGCCAATCTTAAGATTAATCTTTTCAACAACTATCTTTTTTTTATTTTTTTTCTCTGCCCACTCTTCCATGGAAAGAATAAGGCATTTTGTCATATCTACTTCATGCACGAAAATCTATCTCCATTTTTGATCAACTGACATATTGCATTTATATGAAATCCATTCTGGTTTAGATTTTCTTGGAAGCTGACCACTTACTACAAGATGCGCAATTGAATCACAAATAACTCTTGTAGCTAATAAGGCTGTCATATCACTTACATCATATGGAGGCGAAACCTCAACAAGCTCAATGCCACATACATTTACTTTTCTAATAATGTACTCCAAAAGTTTTAATGCCTCTCGGGGTAATAAACCCCCAGGTTCAGGCCAACCAGTTCCAGGGACAAATCCAGCATCAATACAATCAATATCAAAAGAAATGTATACACAGTCAGTTCCATCAGTAGCTTTTTCAATCGCAAAATCAGCGGCCTCCTTCAACCCCATTTCACAAATATCAGTAACTGTTAAAACATTCGTACTCCGTTCCCTGCAAATTTTTACTCCTTCTCTTGGTACTTGCCAGCCTCCAATTCCTAATTGAACAAGATTCTTTGCAGGTGCATTTTTCATATTAGTGGCATGAAACCATGGACAGGTATGCATTCTTTCATCTAGATCTGTTTCTTGAGTATCTACATGTCTATCAAAATGAATGATTCCTACTTTTTTATTTCCTAAGTGGCGACAAACTCCTCTAACTGTAGGGAAACCTATTGAATGATCTCCACCCAAAATAATTGGGAATGCACCACTAGCAAAAATATGAGCCACCCCTTTCGAGATTTGATCAAAGCTTTTTTCATTATTTGCTGGAATTGTAAAAATATCTCCTACATCACATATTGAAATCTGCTCTCTCAAATCCACTCCCATTTCATAATTGTACGGAGTATAAAGAGCAGAAATTTTTCTTATACCTTGAGGTCCGAATCTTGTCCCTGGTCTATAAGTAGTTCCAGAATCATGAGGAACACCAACGATCGCAACATCATAATTTCCCACTTCATTTACATTTTCAACATAAGGAACTTTCATGAAAGTATTGATACCTGCAAAATGGGGTAATTCTCCTCTTGAAAATGTAGATATATTTCTATCGACAATACTTTTTGCTCCTTCTAATCCATATTCCTTTGCTCGGGCAACCTCATTTTCCCATCCTTTAAGAGGTAATTTTGATTCTTTTTCTAAAGCATCCATTCCTTCGCTGGGATGCTTTCTTTTAAAATCTTGATCTTGAGATGATTCAGAAGTCACAAATTTAAAATTCTTTTATTTACTTATTTCAATATTGTCAATAAAAATAAAAATGAACCATAAACTTGTTTAAAAGGAACCTTATTGGAACATTGTTAAATAAAAATTTTTTGCAAAAATCATATAAACAACTCCATTAAAAAAGCCAGCTTGTAAATTTACAAACTGACTAAATGATAATTATATGTAAAAGAATTAAATAATTCCAGGTACAATTTGTCCAGTTGTTACATACGCTCCAACTAAAGCAATTAGACCAACGAGAGCAAACCTACCATTTAATTTCTCTGCTTTTGTCTTTTGCGGATCAATGTTTCTTTGCTGATTTTGATTTTTCATTAAAAAATACCTGGGATAAGTTGACCAGTTGTTACGTATGTTCCCACTAAGAGCATGAAAGCCATCATTGCTGGTCTTCCTATGGCTCTGTCGAGAATATCCTTATTTGAGTCCATTAAGATTAAGAAATATTACTAAAATATTACTAATCGTAAACAAAATTTGAGAGATGTATGTATAAAATGATTCATTGTCACAGTAATGTAGCAATTTCTAAGTTTTTAAACGTATTACTTAAAAATCAAAGTTGCATTTCTGAAATTTTCAAAAGCAAATCTACTGTTTTTTAAACATTGCATTTTGATTAGTCAACCAAAATAACAGAAAAATAAAAAAAGATAATAATGCTCCAGAGAGAATCGAAATAAAGAAGAATTGCGTCGTTAACTCAGAATCAAAGAAATATGAATACATTTATAGATCTTAATGAATATGTTCTGCTTCATTATGATTGTGACCATTGTGGCCATGAGCAATGCCTAATTCATGCATTCTTGCATGCTCTTGAATTGTGTCCCTTAATTTGTGAGAAGAGGGTCCAACTGTTGTATAAATTCCAGAACCTATTGAGCCAAAAAGTAAAAGTCCAACACTGCCAAAAAGTAAAAACAAAGTTGGGTCTTTGATTGTTCCTAACATTTTCTACAAATTAAATTACTCGAGTAAACATAAAGATATTTAAGGGTTTATTCAAGTTCAAAGTTTATATATCCATGAGGTAAAAATCATCCCTAAATATAAATAATTAATGATCAATGTGTAATAAAAAAATTAATATTAAAACTAATAATTACAACTATTATATTTTAAAAATATTTTTCAAAGTAAGAAATATAACACTTTAAGGTTCTTAAATATTTAAATTGATTGATAATAAAGAATTTTATATTTTATTTTTGATTTAACTAAATTTACTATGATTTGTATTATTTGATGTTGATTAAAATTAGTTCTCTAAATTAGTTTGTATTTAATTAAATCGGATAAGTAAATGGAAGTTTTGCTTTTTGCACTTTTTTTTATCAGCGCACTAATTTTCTTTATTGCAGGTAAAAATGATTTTGGGAGAACTGAGAGTAAATTAATAATAAAGGAAGAAAAAAATATCAAAGAAGAAGATAAAGTTATAGCGAAAGGGGAAAAAGTGGATAAGGTTGCAGAAGAGGGGAAAATTAAACCCAAAGAGGAACTCAAAAAAGAATCATAATTAAAAGTAAATTATTTAGAGTTTTTATGATTTATGGTTTTGCTTACTTAGGAATGGTTCTAGCAATAAGTGCAGGATGGGTTTTACTCGCAGTTTTAAAAAAACCTGATTTTATTGAAAAGCCACTGAACGAACTGAAAAATAAAATAAGGCCATTTTTAAATCCAAAAGATGATTAATGAAATTAGTTCTTATTTCATTGTTTTTGCTTGGATTAATATTGGCAATCAACGTAACAAATTGTCTGCCTGTATCTGGAGAAATATATAAAGAAAAAAAAATAGCCAATAATCAATTGGCCATTAAATATTGTGATTCTCTAAAGAAAAATCTCTTTAAAGGACTCGATAAGGAAGAAACCTTGAAATATGAATATTTCTTCTCATCTCTTCCTTATGATTCCATAAAAGATGAAAATAAATTTTTAACAATTTTCAAATCTGATGTTAAATCAATCTGTTCATATGATTTTTCTGAATCTAGTGAAAAAGAATTAAAATCTTTTTTAAAAATTTATTTCAAGACTAGAAGTAGTACTCCAAAAACTAAAGTTGAGGCAACAAAGCCAACCCCAATTAATACTGCAATTATGCCCGTATTAAGATAGACCTTCACCGTAGCTAATTCTTTTCCTTCTTTTTTAGCCATAATTTTTTATCTAAATAAGCACATCCAAGCTACCAATGAGAACATTAATAAGGCAAGGCTAAAAATACTTTTACTATTAGCTTTACCTTGTTTTTCTGTTGATTTAAAAGGGATCAGTGCCATAACAATTAATAAAAATAAAATTATTTCATATTTTTTCATTTTTTAGATTAGTTCGTAACATCAGCGACTTCATGTTTATTTCTTTACTACATCTCCTGAACTCCTGATATACAATTGGGTTGATTGATAATCTTTTTGAGTTAAGAGGAAAGTAACAATTCTCTTTTTATATGGATAGATATTTAAAAAGTGCAGAGGCATCAAAGTTTCTAGGAATCTCATCATCATCACTTTGGGAATTAAAGAGCACAAAAGTACTGGAAGCTGGTAAGCATTGGATATACGTTACAGGTAAATCCAGAAGCAATGTTTTATTTAATATCGATAAAATAAGGCAATGGCAGATAGATATGACTAAATATATTGAAAGTCATGGAAGAGATATAAAGGCAGAAAAAGAGATATCAAATTTTGAAGATTGACAAAAGATCTAAAATAGAAGGCAATCAAATCATCTCTTTTATGAAACTTGAATCGATTTCAGTTGCTGGCAAAGATACTAATCAATCAGGAGTGGGGAAAAAGTTTTTAATAATCTCTATTTCTCTTACAGTGCTCTTAAATCTTTCAATTGTAATTTGGTTTTTTATGAATGATATGGGTAGATTTTTAGTCAAATGAAATCCTTATTTATTCCAGTAATAGTTTTTATAGGAATTATTTATGGCTGCGGATTATTTTGGTTGGTTTGGCATTACTAAATAAATACAAGTCGACTTACTCCAAGTCAAAACTTTTAAAAACTGAACTCTTTTGTTTTTGAAAATTGTTTTAAAATAAAATCCTATAATTTCATCATAATTTTGTATCCCTTTTTAGCTGAGATAAGCCACCCTATACAATGCTTTTTAATTTCAGAAGAAGTTCCAAGCATTTCAATAATTTTAAAAGAACGAAGATCAAATGCATTAAAAGGATCAATCTCATCGAATAGCAATCTTAAGGGTAATTTTTATACTCATAGACCAATTAAAGATAAACCTTCAAGCTGGAGCTTTGAAAACGGAGAAACCAAATTAAATGGTGAAGCGATACTTTTTAAAGATGGGAAAATATGGCACCCATATCAAACAAAAATTAAATCACATGAAGTGAACATGGTTTTATTTTCAGGTTTATCCTCAAAATTATTAGGAATTACTAATAACGCAGATTTACTGAAGGCTGTCTCTGGTTTTTTCAGAATTGGGAGTGGGTGTTATGGAGGAAGGATAAATAAAGTTTAGTTTTCTCAACTTTTGAAAAATTTATTGAAACAAATTCATTGATTACTTTGAAGGATATAAAATTTATCTTTTGGAAGTTCATATTTTATTCCTATCTTGAAAATAAATCTTATTAGTTATTTTAAATTTTTAGATTAAAAATGTTTGAAGCTCTTGTTTACCTGTTAATTGGAAAAAAACAGAATTATTAAAGAAAATTTTAAAATGGAATCATCTGACGAGATAATTTTTATTGCTTTAGGAATGCTTATTGTAATCTTTGCAGGAACCTTAGCATTAAGACTTGGGATAAGCTTAAGAGAATAAATTTTGATAAATTTCAAATCATTATTTCCGCTAGTTATAGGATTTTCATTTTGGATATATGGAAACATCCTATTAGTAAAGAAACTACAAAATAAAACGCCCCAAATAAACAAATCAAAAAAACCAATTGAGACATTTATGAATCAAGATTTAAAAGATAAAAATAAAAATGAGAAAAAAGATTTGATCAAAGTAGTCAAAAATAAGGAGAGTTTTCACTTGAATTCTCTTATCACAAAAAATATCTCACTTTTCACAAAAAATCCTAACTATAAAATGTTAACTTGGCTTATTGTCCAGCTAACCATTTTTTCCTTATTTGTCCTTTCAGTGAATATATTTAAGAATAATCTTATACCTTATTTTAATACTTGAAATTTAAATGAATTGAATAGAGAAATGAATTTATTTGATTTTTTTAAGAACTTGGAAAAAAGGACTGATGTTTATTGCTCTAAGTCCATTTTTTTTTGAAATCGATCAATTTTTTCTGGAAATAATGATCTATAAAACTGTGCTTTTTAAAACCTCATTTTATAGATCGTCCGCGGAAATAAAAATATCTATGTAGTATTAACAGGTCTTAATAATTTCTTAATATTTGATGGTAATAGCAATGACGAAGGGCTACAGCGAGCAGACCGCTGGGGCCAAGCTTTGCATTGATCTGGCAAGTGACTGGGCAGGTGAATGTATCGCAGATTTAAAGATTGAAGATAATTTATTCCTCATGGATTATGGCGCGGCCGATGGTGGAACGGCTTCTGAATTCTGGGGAAAGATAATAAAGGATATTCAAGAAAGAAAGACAACTTCTCAGATCTCGCTCATCGGAAATGATCTTTATTCAAATGATAATCAGGCTCTTATAAAGAATCTCTCACTCCATTCTTCCGGTCAAGAATCAATCTCTACCCTTATATGTACCGGTAGTTTTTATGATCAGCTTGTCCCTAATAGTTTCATTGATTTCGGTTTCTCTGCCACGGCAATGCACTGGCTTAATAAGAAGGTGGAAACTCTTGTGGATCATACCCATGTACTTGCTTCAGACAACAAGAGGGCAAGAAAAGATTTTCTTGAACAGGCATTGTTTGACTGGAATCAGATTCTTGAAATGAGGAGCAGAGAGCTTAAAGTCGGAGGTAAATTACTTACTGTAAATTTATCTAGAGACTACGAAGATAGATATCTCGGAAATAACGGAGGAAAAACTGTAAATGTTCATGATCAGATTCATTCAATCTGGAAGGAATTGCGCGATGAAAATCTTATTACCGAAATTGAATATAGAAATGGCACAATTCAGAATTTCTATAAGTCTCCTGAAGAATTTACATCACCTTTAACCAATGAAGATTCTGCTGCTTATAAAAATGGATTGAGGCTTTTAAAGGAACGAACAGTTTATGTGGACTGTCCTTACAAGGAAAAGTGGAGGGAAACTCAAAATACTGAGGAATTTTCCATTGGCTTGATGGAGACCATTCGTAGTTGGAGTAAACACAGTTTCGTCGCCGCTTTGGATGAGAATAATTCGAGAAATGTTAATCCCGCTGATATCCTTTTTGATCGATTAACCAGCAGAATAAAATCTGATCCTGAAAACTGGAGCCTTGATTACGTAGAGCATCACCTGATGATGGAGAAAGTTTGATGGTTAATTTACAGACTCAATTAAAAAGTGAAGTAGGTGTACTTGCTGAATACATAAGTGATGAATTATCAGTTTTCATAGTTGCTGAAAATAAACCTGACGATCACCCTGCAAATGGAGGTTTAAGGCTTCTTAATTATGAAACTGATATGGAATGTCTTCAGGATGGGTTCAGACTCGCGAATCTTATGAAGTGTAAACATGATCTATATTCCACTGGTTTTTCTGGCGGGAAAGTTGTTGCGAGATCTTCAGATATTTCATCAGTGAAAGAAAAACTTATCTCAGTAACATCTGAACTTCTAGAAAATCTTGATGGAAGAATGATAACCGGATGTGACTTGAATACTGATGTGAATGATATGGAAAAATTATATAAATTGACTCCTCATGTCCTTGCAGCTGTTAATAGTAATGTTGATGCAAGTACTGCCACTGCGATGGGAGTTATAGGAGCCTTTGAAGCTTTTGAGAAATGTATTCAGTGCGATCTTTCAAATGGTGTTCTGGTTCATGGATGCGGCTCGGTTGGCAGTATAGTCGCTTATGAATTAATTAAAAGAGATATAAAAACTTATGTTGTTGATATTGATTTAGAAAAAACTGATATTGAGGGCGCTATTTCCCTTGGAAATGACGAAAATTGGTACAGCAAGGATTTTGATGTGATTCTCCCCTGCTCAATCTCGGGATTAATAAATAAAAATATTTCTCAGTTTCTTTTAAATTCTAAAGCTATTATTTCAGCTGCAAATGCTCCTTTTGAAAATGATAAGATTCCTCAAAAGTTGAGAGATTCGAATGTTGTTATAGTACCTGATCCTCTTGTTAATGCAGGAGCTGTAATAGCTGATTCAATTGAAAGATATGCACCGGTTAAATGGTCTAAAACATCACCTGAAAAGGTATATGATTTTGTAAAGAATAAAGTAAAGAAAAAATGTATTTCATACCTATCTCTTGAGCAGAGTGGATTAGCTTCTCAGGAAATTTTAGAATTAATAAAAAATGAAAAGCAGGAAATCATAGGAGAGTTATTTTAAATTAATGAATAATATTAATATCCCTGAAAATGTTGATGTGGCAATTATCGGCGGAGGTATGGCAGGCCTAAGTGCAGCAGCATCATTAAGTCAAATGGGAGTAAAAAATGTAGCTGTTTTTGAATCTGAAAAACTTGCTCATTGCGATGGGAGTAGTTTTGGAGAGTCCAGAATGTATAGAGAAATGTATTCTGATCCTGTGCTATGCAAACTTGCTAAAGAATCAAATAAATTATGGGCTGAGCAGGAATCAGTATCAAAATATTCTCTCAGAAAAGAACATGGATTATTGTTTTATGGTGAATCATGGGATGAAGAAACCATAGAAGGTTCTATACCTGGTGCTCAGAAAGTTATGGATGAGCAAAATATACCTTATGAGTTTTTAACATCTGAAAAGATTTCTGAAAGATTTCCTATAAAACCTAAAGACCATTTTGTAGGACTTTTTGAACCAAGTGCAGGAGCAATATTAAGTAATAAAGCGATTGAAAATTGGATTCAAATCATAAGAAATAATGGTAATAAGATTTACGAAGGTTGCAGAATTAAAAGAATAGACGACAAAAATAATTCTCTTGAAATAATAGGAAATCAACCTGTAATTTTTGATCAATTAATAGTTGCATCTGGAATGTGGACTAATGAATTATTGGAACCAATAGGTTTAAGACAAGAGTTAAAAATTTGGCCGATGCTCTGGGCTCATTATCTGGTTGATGAGGATTTCATAAATAGTTATCCGCAATGGTTCTGCTTCCAGAAATCAAGAGGAGATGATGGTGGTTTGTATTATGGTTTTCCCGTCTTAAGTCGAAATAAAAATAATGTTCCCAGAATAAAAGTTGGAATTGATTGGACACCTCCAGAATTAATTGGTGGTGATGAGGATGCTATGAAAAGACCTTTTATGGAACCTCTAATAAAAATGCTTGATGATTTTATGATAAATAATTTTGATGGTGTAATAAGTTGTGATGAAACTTTTGTCAGTCCATATACGATGACAAATGATGTTAATTTTATTCTCGATAAACCTAAGTCAAATATCACTGTTTTTTCAGGTGGGTCTGGTCAGTCATTTAAATTTGCACCACTAATTGGTAAATGTCTTGCAGAAAAAGCATTAAATAAAAACTGTAGTTTTGATATAAGCTGCTGGGAATTTGATAGATTTCTTACTACAAAATAATGACCCTTTTGGATAATTATTAATTACATTATTTTCGTCGATAGTAAAATGAATTTATTTGATTATTTTTTCAGAAATTGGAATAAAAGAGAAGATGTTATTTCTGAAGATAATCTTGAAAACTCCAATGATCTCTGGGCGGATTCTGTAACAACAGGTTGGGAATATACTTGCAATTTATTATTGACAACTCCAAGAATTTGTATAGAAAAAGATGGTTTTATTACTAAAGATACATCAGTAAAACCAGAGTTAATAGGTGAACCAAATAATCTTGGAAAAGATGGAGACCCATCTGGAAATTTTGGATATTGGATAAGGAGGCATGGACATGAAGAGGAATTTGAAGAATTGGCAAATATTTCTCAAAATATGATTTATGCAAGACCATCTGATATTGGAAGAATCCCACCTAAATCAAAATTAGAAGATGATTTTAAAAGCTTTTTAATTGATTTTAGAATAATTGTTGAATCAAATATTTCTATAGAAAAAAAATTGTTTATGATAAATGATGAACTAAGTATTAAATCAGAAGCTTATAAAGACATTTATAAAAAGTTAGTTTTAGAGAAAAGATTTCCTGATTCTTTCTTTAGAGATATTTTATGTGAAATAAATGGAGTTTCTAAAAATACTGCTTCAATATTATGGGAATCTGGATACCTTACTAAAGAACAAGTTCTTAATGCACCTTATAGTGAATTAATTGAGATTAATGGACTTGGAAAAAGTTTGATTTCAAAAATTAAAAATTAAAATAATGAATACATGCAACTCTGCTAATTCAAAATCACTGGGAAAACTTCTGGAAATATATGACTTAACGCCAAAAAACAAACAAAAAGTAATAATTTCTGCTCAAAGAAAAACAGCAACTTGGTCAGGTCTTCATAGACTTGCAAGAAAGCTAGAATTCATACAATCAACAAAAGATCAGAAAAATTAAATTAATGGAAGAACAAAAAGAAAAGCTAGAAAGGATTTATCAAAAATTAAGTGATGAAGAAGATACTGTTTTAAAAAAATGGTATGAATCAATAATTCCTAAAATAATATTAATATTTCCTTTAGTAGCCTTTGCCTTAACTTTCTTAAAAGTAAATACCGATAAATCAATTTTAGATTTAATTATTTTTATCGCGGTTGGAGGCTTATTAGTTGCAGGTGGTATTTTCTTTAATTACTTTTTATCAAAGGGTAAATAAAGTTTTTTATGATAGTAAATATTATCTGAGCGCTATGACTAATAAAAATTTCCAGCTTCATTTGTTGATTTAAGATACTTTCTTTCAATTACATTTCTGATAATTCCCAAACCGAATATCAATATCACGCTTACGATAAATATAATTAAATATTCTCGTTGAAGTGATGGGACTTCTCCATCAATAATTTTTCTAATATTAAAATTCTGATTTTGTAATTCTCTAAATCCATTTCCAGTGGCAACAAATGGTAAATCTGAAAGAAGAGCACTAACAAATAAAGCCAACAGAAATTTTCTAAACCTTAATTTAGTCAGCCCAACACCATAACTTACAAAATCAAACCAACCCGTCATTAAAAAACCAGTTAAAAGAAATAAGTTTTTCTCAAGATATTTTTTAGATAGATTTTCAAATTTATCTAAATATTTTTTCGACATAATTCGTTGAAGTATTTTCCTCCCAAATTTTCTTGATAAAGAAAAACTAATTGAACATGCCACTAAATCTGCAATAAAACTTAGAAGTAATCCATTTACCAATCCAAAAAGATATCCAGAAATTAATAAGCAATAAGTTCCCGGTAATATAGGAATAACAATGCTTGTAAATCTTAAAAGTAAAATTAATAAAATTCCCCAATTTCCTGATAAAGCTTCAATCACAAAAATCAATCTATATTTGAATAAGATATTACATAAAAATGTTTTTAGTTGAATAAGAAATCAAAAGTTAATACAAAAAGTAAAGTAGCTCTATTTCCAATTTATTTGTTTCCACCATTCACTTACTTTGGAAGATGTGCAATACCAGTTTTTCCCAAAAATACCCCCATGTACTGTTTCAGGAAGAATTATTTTCTGTGATCCTTCTAAAAGAGATGATGATAAAGGAACTAGTCCGTCCCCTTTAGCATTTTTATCTCCGGAAATTGATTTATAAGATCCTCTCGCAATAATTTTAGTGATCAGTGATGTTTGTTTAGATTTAATTTCAACTTCACCACCAACAGAAACGTAATTTATGTTTTTAAAAAAATTACCTGGGTATTTTTCATCTACAAATTTTCTTAATGCAGTCGCTTTTACTGCCTGATGCGGGCTGCCTAATGTAATTAAATTTTTGGTATAAGATTTACCATTAAATATCTCATTATTAAAAGGTTCATCGGATAGATAAAGTCTCAACATTACACCACCTGAACTATGACCAATAAAATCTATTTTTCTAGATTTATTTTCTTTCAGTGCAAGATTAACTGTATCTCTAACTTTATTTAAAATATCTACCCAGCCTTTTTCAGAATTACTTTTAAACCAATCTTTTCTAGAAACATCTACCACATATACTTTTCTTTTGAAAACATTTTCAATTATGTTTTTAGCTTCATCATAAGCTTCTTTGGTAATGAGAAAACCGCCAAGAATAATTATTGGATTATTAATCTTTTTTATTAATGTCTATAAAAAATATACTCTCGCTTAAATGATTAGCAGAAAAATATTTAGATTAAAACATTTTTAATAAAAAATCTAAATATCCTTTTCCCAAAAAAGATAAAGATTTGAAAATTGATTCTTAGTATCTACAACTGCTGTGCTTGTTGAAATTAACTTCCAGCCTGCTTCATTTCTTATTTTCATTATTGAGGCTATTTCATTTTCTTGTCTTTTAGTATTTGCATTTCCTACTGCGTAATAAATATCAATATCATTTTGAGAGTTTGCCATTTTAGATTTTTTTCAAGTTCTTTATAAAGTTAATATTAGGCAATCTTTCTTCAATCCCCAAATTTTTTAGATAGGGTGATGTAAATATTTTTGTTATGATTTTACCTCCTCCTCAAATCGCTATTGGTTTATTGCTTATAAGTATTGGAATTGTAGTTTCTTTTGATATTAGATTTGATCCTTTAAAAAATAAAAAGTAAATAATTAAGAATTTGATTTATATTTGCTCAGAAATTTGATATAGAAATATGTTCTTTTTACTATTGCTTTCAATTTTTACTTTTATATCAGCTCTAGGCACCTTTACTATTGAGAGATACAGTTTTATTAATGCTCCTTTTCTTCAAAATATTAATTCTGAAAAACCTATAGAAACAAGTCTTACAATAATTATCCCTGCTTATAATGAGGAATTAAATATAGCTAAGTGCTTAAAATCATTAAGTGAAATTAAAAGACCCAGCGTCAATTTTAAAATATTAGTAGTAGATGATTTAAGTACTGACAAAACCTTTTTAGAGGCAAAAAACTTAAAAGAAAATATATTTAAAAATTCAAAAGAATTGGAGATCATTTCATCAGGGAAAAGACCTGAAGATAAAAATTGGGTTGGTAAAAATTGGCCCTGTTATGTAGGTTCTAAGAAGATAAATTCTGAATGGATACTTTTTATTGATGCAGATGTAATTTTAGGAAAAAATTGTATTTATAATGCTCTATTTAAAGCACGCGAAGATAATATTGATCTATTATCTCTAGCTCCAAAAGTAAATTGCAATTGCTTTGCAGAGTGGATGGTACAACCTATTATGACAAGCTTATTAATGATAGGATTCCCCATTTCTGATACTAACGATAGTAGAACTAATACATCATTTGCAGCTGGCCCTTTTATGCTTTTTAAGAAAGAATCCTATGAATTAATTGGCGGACATGAAGGCACTTTTGATGAAGTAGTTGAAGATATAGCTCTGGCCAAAAAGATCAAAAATAGAAATTTAAAATTAAATTTTTTAATAGCTATTAAAGATATTTCACTAAATATGTATCAAGATTTCAATTCCCTAATTGAGGGATGGAGTAAAAACTGGTTTTTAGGTTTAGAGAAAGATCTCCTCAGATCAATTTCTGGATCAATATTTGTATTTTTAAATTTTAGTCTTCCTTGGTTATTATTTTTTATCTCTTTAATTATTTTATTTAATAATTATTCTTTAAATATTTTATGCACAACTCTATTCTCTTTTCTGGCCTTATGCATTTATCTTTTTAAAAGAATTTGGTTAAAAGTGAAATATGAAATCCCATCAAAATATTGGTATTTGAATGGCATAGGAGGGATAATTGTATTTTATATTAGCCTGCTTTCGATTTATAAAACATATACCGGAAATGGATGGACCTGGAAGGGAAGAAATTTATCTAAAGGTTAATTACTTTTTTAATTAAATTGCTTTTAATGAGAGAAATAAAATCAGAAAAACCTCTCATAAGTCAATATCAAAATATCACATGATTTTGATATCTTTGAGACCTCTTTTTTAAATTTTATTTATTAAGTTATTTAAAACTTATAAGACAGTGGAAATTACTCTAGTAGGAATTGGTTTATTAATTGGATTAGTCCTCAGTTTGATTATGGGACTTTCTGGCGGGGATGTTTTTATATGGATTTTTTGTTTATATTTTGGATTACAAGTTGGGCAATTAATTTTTTCAGAAGATAGTAACGATGATGATGATGATTTTGGTGGAGGTATTTTAACGCCAGCTTTTCAAGGTAATTAATTTAGAACTATTCCAAGATCAACTCACTTTTGTATATACCTGCTTTTGAAATTTTGATAATAGTTTTTAATCAAAATAATCTTTTGATAAGGAAGATTCTTTTTAAAGGAGTAAATTTTTATCTTAATAAGGATATTTTGTTACATCAAAAAAGTTTTAATTAATTTAGGATTTTGAAAATTTTTTATTTATGAGTCAGTATGAATAAGCACAATAATAAAGCATTATCAATCTGTAAATATGTATTGGATTCTATGATTTATAGACAGAAGTCACTTGGGGAAGAAGAAAATTTAAAAAACAAATTAGCATTAATTGAGGAGTATAGAGAATGGATAACTGAAGGGATTTTTGAAAGTAATTCCCTTTATATAATTGATAAAAGATAATTGATATTTACAAATCAAATCATAAATAAGCCTATATCTCTATTAATTAAAACTTAATAATTATCTATTAATTATTCTCTAAAAAGAAAAATAATTGAGAAAAAAAATAACTTTTATAAGCTAATTAGTTTAGAACTAAACCACCATCAACTACTAAATTTTGACCAGTGACCGCCCTCGACCAAGGGGAAGCAAAAAATAATACAGCATCCGAAAAGTCCTCTGTAGTGGTTACTTTTCTTAAGGGTGTAATACTGGAAATATATTCAAAAACACTATCTGGAGTACCTTTGCTAGCATCAGTAACCTTTAATAAGCCTCCTGAAACCATATTTACTGTGATATTAAATTGACCTAGATCTATCGCTGCAGTTCTTGTAAGTGATAATAATCCGCCTTTGGCCGCAGTGTAATCATGGTAGGGAATTACTGGATTTTGAAATAAATTAGTCCCAATAGATATCACTCTTCCAAAAGAATTATTTTTCATATTTGGTGTAAAAATATTCAGCATATTTAGAAATCCTTTTTGAGTAGTTTCAATCTGGTTTTGGAAATCTTGCCACTCTATAGTGTCTATTTTTTTTCTTTGATCACCATTGAAAATAAAATCATTTATAGCGTTATGGATTATCGTATCAACTCTGATATTTTGACTTGCCAATTCTTCGTGCATTTTAGAGACTTGATCTTTTTCTCTGATATCTCCTTTTACTAAAATTGCATTCTCACCCAATGATTCAGATAAATGTTTTGCACTTTCATATGAATTTCTATAGTTGATAATTACTTTTGCACCCTCTCTATGAAATGATCTTGCGATTTCCGAACCTAATCCTCTGCCTGCACCTGTTACTAAAACAGTCTGTTTTTCTAATGGTAAATTCATAATTTTTTGTTCAGTTCTAAATAACATTTCTCATAATACAAATATACTTCTTGCGAACAATTATTTCATTTGGCAATATATTAACTTGATTTTTCTATTATCCAACGATATCCACCACTTCTATCATTTTCCCTGTAACAAATGCCAATTAAATCTCCGTTTTTTCTTCGCAAAGAACACTCTATCCCATCTTGCGTTTTGTAAAAACTTGATGAATTAGGACAGACCTCCTCACCTTCTTTATTCATTTTTTTAACAATCATTGACCATATTTCTTTTAAATCAATTTCATCAAGATTATCGTTTCGCATTAAAGCTCTTTATGAATAATGGTACATCCGTGAAAAAATTTTTAGAAAATTAATTTTACTTAGCTCTAATACATTATCCACATCAAATAACTACACAAGTTACAAATCAAAATTAGATATAAAATTATCTCTAATAAAACCCATTTAGCATAACTCTCAAGATATCTTAAAGCTAACCAACTGTCCGAATTTAATAAAAGAAAAAATAAGGATTAATAAATATTAGATATTCTATTTTTCATACTTTCAATCTTATTGATTAATTCATCTAACCATTCTGTATTATTTTGCTCTTTTCTTTTATGGTCCTGACTTTTTTGATTAATCATAAATTACTACTGTTTATAGAATTCGTTTAATATATATTTAGTAATTACAGGAGACAATAAGCAATAATGCTAAATCTATTCAGAAAACATGAATTAGTAGCATTTCATACAACCTCAGTGATCACAAAATAAATTAGAAATTCTAAATCTTTTCTTTTAAGTATTTTCTACGATGTTTTTATGTAAAATTTTGATTTGAATTGTAAGAGATATGGATGTTTTTATGGAAAAATCATTTCTAAATTTCATTTGTTGGATCTTAGTAAAGTCAGCTGAAAGCTACTATGGTGATTCAATGAAAACGGAAGTCCCATACACTCCTTATTTTTAGATTTAGTGGACCTTAACTTTTGAATATTTTAACTTTAGTTTTAAAGTGGTTAGTTTGGAATTAATTTATCAAAAAATACAATATGGGTTACTTATAGATTCTCTACAAAATTCTCTCTTTCGCTTAATTTCTTTTAATGATTGTGAATAAATCTTTGCTGTAAGGATCGCTCCAAAATTAACTAAAACTAGAATCAACAATAGTAGCTCAATTGCGAGTTGGTCATAAGATTTCCCTCTAAAAATTTATATCAAAACTCTGTAACATCAAAATAGTTATTGAATAGAGTTTAATTTCCTATTTTTAGCCATCGAGATTCTTCGTTAATGGCCTAAGTTCACAATTATCAAAACATTCTTCTAAAGACTTATCAGAATTATTCTTAAGTTCGCAACTAAGAAGACAACCATAAAAGGCATACTTGGGATCTAATTCATTTTTGAATTGTTTATTTCTAAATGTATGCATGATTAAACTCACTTTGATTTTTTTTCAAGTTAATTAATTAATTTATCCAACCAAAGAGTGTTATTGATCTTTTTTGTGTTTTTAAAGTATTTCGTTTTATAAGTACTCATGAAGTGAAACCTCCAATCAGTGGATCTAATTTAAAGGTGATGATTCAAATTTCCTAGAGCAAAAATACTGATTATGAATATAGTGAAATATTTTAAAACCGATTAATTTATAGTTTGTTTTTTAGGTATTACAACTCTTGATTTTCTATTAAAAGAATACTAAATAACTTCCAAAAAAAGAGGTTAATTATGACTTACAGAAATCTAATTAAAAAAATTCAACATGTATTTAGGAATTGGTTCGATAAGTTAACAAGTGAGAGAAAACTAACTGATGATGAAATGGAATGCATGCAATTTGGAATTTGCAATTATGCTCCAAGACAAGTTGAGGAACTTCCCTTTTTCATTATTAATTCGAATTCATTTTAAACCAAGGGCAATCAGCTCCTCCTCACCCAATCAGGAGATCCACTAAACCAATCAGCAAGATCATCATTTTTGGGGTCGAAATGATTTTCAGTTTCTAAACCATCAAGGCTAAGATTCTGGATGAGTCCATTTATTCCATCTGATTTTTGCTTGCCATATCTCCTCAAGCTATTAGCTTTCTTAAGCCATGTCCATATAGTTGAATTATGTTTTGCAAACTTTTCTACATAAATTCTTTCTTCCAATGCGACAGGTTCATCTAGTGAAATCCTCTTTACAATATCTTTAATTTTTAAACGGGTCTTGTTGGTTAGGAACATATACATAAAAGAAGTTAATGTTTTATAAAAGTTTTTTTAATGAATGTCTTGTCAATGTTTATTTCAAGAAAAAGTATTTTTTAGGAGCTTTTCAAGGACAAATATATTTATTTAACAACAGGTATATTTAATTGGTAAAAAAGACTACTTATTTTGATTTATATAACTTATATAAAAACGACTTCTTCATAAGTTTCTCTAGATAATTTAAGATTTAATTTATAAAAGAATAAGAAAAAATTTACATTAATAGTCGATTTAAAATAATGGGCGATAGCACCTTATTAAGATTTATACGAAAACATAAAAAGTTAAATTAAGTACTGACAGATATTTAAAAAATAAATACTATAAGTCTAAATAATTTTATAGAAATTCAAATTCATGATCAAGAATTTATTCATTGCATTAGCTTTTGCATTAATGCTTATCAATCCAAGCATTTCTTTAGCTGCAGAATCTCCTGTTGATGTACAAGAAATCTTCACCTCTTCAGAAAACATCGATGGAGATAATTTTAAGTATCCAAGAGGAAAAGCTGAAATGCGTTTGATTAGAGTAGAAGTTGAAAATGGAGCAACGATACCAATGCACTCTCATCCTGTACCTTTGCTGGGTCATATTGAAAGTGGTGAATTAACGCTTGCTGAAAAGACAGGTATTAGTAAAACCTTTAAAGAAGGGGATTCATTTGTTCTCTCAGCAAATACTCCTGCTCATACAATGGCTAATAGTGGTAATTCTTCAGCGGTTATGTGGGTTGCTGTGGCTTCAGCAGAAGGTATACCTACGTTGAATCCTGAAGAATAAATCAATTTGATTAACAATCGAAAAAAGGAGTAACTAGCTCCTTTTTTTTTTTGCTAAATAAATACTTATGGAAGATTTAAATTCCTCTGCTTTAATAAATTATTTTGGAATTAACTGAGCTGACTTAATGTGAGAAGAAAAAAAGTTAGAAAAGTTGTATAAAAAATTAAATGAAGAAGATACTTTTATAAAGAAATGGAATCAGGCACTTATTTCAAAAGCAATATTATTATTCCCTCCAATAGCTTTTGCTTTAACTTTTCTGAAAATAAATACTGATAAATCAATATTAGATTTTCTTGGATTTGTAGCTATGGGTGTTTTATTAGTTTCTGGAGGTGTCTTTTAAAATTATCTTTTATCCAAAGGTAAGTAATGAAGAAATTTACTCTTATAAATGAGGAATGAAGTAGGATAAAAGTCTTTGTACCATTTGAAGATGTAACTAAAGCGTAGTCCTAGTATTGATGCAATGCTGATCTCCTTTGGATGCGCTTATAAGAGGAGTAGTAAACCAGTTATGAAAGTTGCCAGGGTTGAGACTATAGAAAATGCGAGAAAGGAATATAAAGAGCTATTAGAGCAGGGATGGAGAAGGACCAGTACTTTTAGATGTTTTTCTTAAACTTCTCAATCAATGGCATAGTTTTCATCAATATCTTTGTCCCAAACCCTCGCAAGTCTCTCAGTAGAGTTTTCACCTCCGTATCTGTAGCTTTCCAAAATAGAGACTTTCATGGGTAGATAATTTAATGGATAATAATTTATATGTGTTAAAGTTTCACATTTTATTTACACCTTAATTTTCGCCGAGATCCCATGACTCAAAAGGAACCTAGCTACTGGCTAATGAAAAGTGAGCCTGATGCTTACAGCATAGATACCTTAAAAAATGACGGTGTAACTTTATGGGATGGAATAAGAAATTATCAAGCTCGAAATTTTATGAGAAAAATGAATAAAGGAGATAAAGTTTTTTTCTATCATTCAAATTGTAAACCCCCAGGTATCGTGGGACTTATGGAGGTAATAGATCTAAATATTGTTGATCCAACTCAATTTGATCAAGATTCAAAATATTTTGATCCAAAATCGAAATCTGACAATCCGAGATGGGATTGTGTAAAAGTAGAATATAAATTTAAGTCAGATAAGATTTTAAGTTTACCTGAATTAAGGATTTTATTTAATGAGGATGAGTTATTAGTCGTAAAAAAAGGAAATAGGTTATCTATATTACCTGTCAGAAATGATATTGCGAAAATACTACTAGAAAAAATATAAAAATTTTTAATCCTTAAAATTCATTGAAAACATATTGCCGATATAGAGTCTAGTTAAATCCCTGTTTTGAAATCCTTTTTGCATCAAAAATCCTGCAATGGCTGCTTGTAGTATCCTGTATTGATCCCAGTTAGGATGCTCTTCAACGAATTCCTTCATAGCCTTTTGAAGATTTTCTTGAAGTTCACATTTGAAACTTATTACATCATCTTTATCATTTAATACTTTTGAATTTACGTCGCAATTTAACTCATTCATATTAAAAAAACCTTTTTTAAAAATTTAAAAACTACTAAGGTGTAGTTTTCTCCAAAATCACTAAATCGTCAACAAGCATTATTTAGGAACAGTCTCAGGTTTTAGAATAATGAGAATTCAGTCACAAAGTGGGTAGTCATGGAAATTCATTTTGTAGAATTAAATTTTACTTTAATATAAAGATTTATATAAAATCAGAAGTTTTCCACATGCTCTAGATAATCAGATATTTTTTTAAAATAAACTGTGGAAAAGTTGTGAAAATTTTTTTTTGGTAGGGGGAAATATTTTCTAAAATTTCCAATTTTATTTATCTTTTAATCCATTGATTCCCACATGTTTTTTATTTCATAAGATAAATTTTGTGCTATTGGTATCGGCCAATACATTTCAAAGGATCTAGTTTGGTCTTGACTTTCAAAAACAAACCTTAAACTCCATTCATTCTTTTTCCCCTCTAACTTAATATACCAAGGGAGTTTTTCTAATTCTAAAGTTATAGATTCTTCATCCATTAGTTGATCCTTGATAACTAATAATTGTTCATTAATACTTACTAGTAGAAGGTAAAGTGAGTAGAATTCACTTTTTTGCAACTCGATTGACCAATTATCAACACCAATCAAAAAGCAAAATTTGCCTTTTTTAAAATCTCGAAGTAATCTCCATCCTTTTTGGTCTTTTACCAAAATTAGCCTGGAAGTAAATCTGGTTGATCTTGTTCATCGCTTAGTTCAATAATTGACCTTTGAACGGGTTTAATAGTTGACTCCTCTAGTAAGCCATCAAAATCATCAAAACGTCTTTGTTTGGCTCTGAAAGCAATTTTCACTGTAGTTAAATATCTATTAGTTGATTTTCTTATCAAGCTCTCACCTCTCTTTGCAAGATCATTAGAATCGACTCCTGCATTGTTAGATATGTTCATTAAAAAAATTTTTTACTATAAAATGTATTTTACAGTTTATTCGACCGTTTCAAAACATAAATTACAAAAAGAACTTAATTGATTTAAATATTTTCATATGGAAGAAATCTTATCTGGAACACTTGCTATTGATTTAGGGAACACTAATACTGTTGTAGCATTTCAAGATCAAAAAGATATAAATTCTGTTTTAGTTGAAATACCGAATATTACATCATCTCCAGGAGTTATTCCTTCAGCAGTTTGGTTCGAGGAACCTTCAAAGGTTTCTAAGATTGGTATTAGTGCTCTAAAGATGAGGGATAACTTAAATTCTGATTTATTTTTTCATTCGAACTTTAAAAGATTAATTGGAAATTCTACTGAAAAAATCAGCCAAAAAAATATTTTAAACCCCAATGAATGTGGCGAAAAATTTTTTCAAATTTTGTGGGCAAATATTCCGCATAAGTATGAGATCAAAAGACTTGTTTTAACTGCTCCCATAGATACATATAAGGGGTATAGAGAATGGTTAGTTAACCTTTGCGAGGAAATATCTGTAGATGAAATAGCCCTTGTTGATGAGCCTACTGCGGCAAGTTTAGGAATAAATGTACCATTTGGCTCAAAAATTATGACATTAGATATTGGAGGAAGTACGATCGATATGAATATAGTCAAAATAGAAGGAGGAGAAGGAAAATCTGGTCCAATAGCTGAACTATTAAAATTTAACGGTAATGATGTAAGCTCAATTTCAAAACAAAAAATAAGGTGTGCTGAAATAATTGGAAAAACTGGCTCAAAAATTGGAGGGAAAGATATTGATCAATGGATAGTTGATTATTTTATTCCGAGTAATAATTATATTAATAATCTTTCAAAGGCAGAAAAAATAAAATGTAAACTGAGCTCATCTGTAATCAAATATGAAAATAAATATCCAATAAAATTATTTACTGAACAAAATAAAGAAGGAGAATTCTACCTAAGTAAAGAAATATTTGAGAAAATACTAATAGACAATAATCTTCTTAATCACCTTAACTCTCTATTAAAAGACTTATTAAATCAAGCAAGAGGTAAATTTTGCACTGTCGAAGACTTAAATGCAATTGTTTTGGTTGGCGGAGGAACTCAAATACCATTGATTAAAGAATGGATATCAAAAAAAATTCCAAAAATTCAAATAAAGTCACCACCCCCTATTGAATCAATAGCTTTGGGAGCTTTAGCAATGACCCCGGGAGTAAAAATTAAAGACATATTAAACAAAGGGTTATCTATAAGATTATTTAATAAAAGAGAGCAAAAACACTTTTGGCATCCTATTTTTTGCAAAGGTCAAACATGGCCAACAGAAACA
The DNA here is from genome assembly GCA_902535175.1 of uncultured Prochlorococcus sp. Lineage (GTDB taxonomy): Bacteria > Cyanobacteriota > Cyanobacteriia > PCC-6307 > Cyanobiaceae > Prochlorococcus_A. The sequence continues at coordinate 48,598 of CACASR010000001.1, read as the reverse complement.
CCCTTTAAACTGATCCTTCAAGCCAGTAAAAAGAATCAGAAAATATTCGAAATAATAATTGGAGAAACAAAAAAAGAAAGAGAATATGATGTTATTTTTGAAAATGGATTACCAAAGTTATCAGAGATTCAAAATGAAGAAGAAATTATAAAATGGGACAAAAAACCACTCAATATAGTATTGAAAAATAAATCTAATATTGGAGAAGACACCTTAAAACTTTTTTTTAAAATTACGAAAAATGCTGATTTATTAGTTAAATGTTTTGATATTAAAGATGAATTTTTTGGAGAATATAATTTAGGAAATATCTTTTGAAAGATAGCTATTCAAGAAAAACTCCTTCTTCATTATCAACATTATTTAAACGTAAACTAATACTTTCAATTTTACTAGTTGGCACTTTTTTACCACAAAAATCTGGCTGAATAGGTAATTCTCTATGACCTCTATCTACCATTACTAATAACATCACTCTTTGAGGTCTGCCCCATGAATATAAAGCATCCATTGCAGCTCTAATTGTTCTACCTGTGTAAATTACATCATCAATTAAAAGAATTTCTTGTTTTTCAATAGGAGTTGGAATATCTGCAGCTTGTATTAGGCGAGTTCCAACTCTATTTTGGTCATCCCTATAAAAAGTTGGATCAATTGATCCTTTTCTAATTTTTAAACCTGTTCTAGAGAATAATTCCTTTTCTAGCACTTTGGTCAGCTCAATTCCTCTAGTCGGGATGCCAACCAACAGAAGGTTATCAAGATTTTTTACTTTTTCGATAATTTCGCTAGTTAAACGCGAAATAGTTTTTCTTAGCTCAACTTCAGTAAGTATTACGATCTTTTTTGTTTTCTTAGACATGATTTATCAAGAAATAAAATTAATCTAATATTTTCATAAATTAGCAAAAGCTAACTATGTTAAATATAAATTGTTAAAGAGTAACGTTTGAAGCTAAATTTAAGGTTGGATCAGTTAAAAATGAATTTGATCTAAATATGTCAAAGATTAGCAGCAAAAATATAAAAAGATTAAGTGTTCCTCAGAGCCCTGTAGTTCTTGCAATACTAGATGGATGGGGATATCGAAAAGAAAAAACAGATAATGCTATAAAAAGTGCCAGAACACCAATCATGGACTCCTTGTGGCATGCTTATCCCCACACCCTTATTAATGCTAGCGGATCTGATGTAGGCCTCCCAGATGGCCAAATGGGTAACTCAGAGGTAGGGCACCTTACCATTGGTTCAGGAAGAATAATACAACAAGAACTTGTAAGGATTTCAAATATTGTCAAAAATAATCAATTAGGCTTGATAAATGAGTTAAAAGAGATGGCTGCTTCACTAAAGAAAAATAATTCTACTTTACATATCACAGGATTATGTTCCGATGGAGGAGTTCATAGTCATATCGATCATTTATTAGGTTTAATAAAATGGGCATCTGATAATAAACTTAAAAAAGTTGCAATCCATATTATTACTGATGGAAGAGACACTCCTGCAAAAAGTGCCTTGAAATATCTCAATCAAATAGAGTCATGCATAAAAAAATTTAACTTAGGTGAAATAGCTTCCATATGCGGAAGATACTGGATAATGGATAGAAATCTTTTATGGGATAGAACAGAAAAAGCATTCTCTAATTTAACTGATCCAGATATTCAAATAACAAATATTTCTCCCAAGGATTACATAGAAAAAAGTTATGCCAAAAACATAACCGATGAATTTATAGAGCCTATACGAATGTCTGAAAACTATCTTAAAGATGGGGATAGTTTGATTTGCTTTAACTTTCGTCCAGACAGAGCAAGACAAATAGTCAAATCCCTTTCGCTCAAAGAATTCTCAGACTTTGAAAGAAAAAATTATCCAAATCTAGATTTTGTTACTTTTACTCAATATGATCCTAACTTTCCAGTTAAAGTTGCCTTTCCCCCTGAATCACTCAATAATTTTATAGGCCAAATAGTGTCAGAAAACGGGCTTAAACAATACAGAACCGCGGAAACTGAAAAATATCCTCACGTAACATACTTTTTCAATGGAGGAGTTGAAATACCTTTACCTGGAGAAGAGAGACATTTGATTCCATCTCCAAGAGTCGCAACTTATGATATGGAACCCGAAATGTCTGCGGAGGAATTAACTATTAGTTGCTCTAAAGCAATTAAAAGCGGGAATTATGCTTTTGTTGTCATCAATTTTGCTAATCCTGATATGGTTGGCCATACTGGCAACATGGATGCAACAATTAAAGCTATAGAAAAAGTAGATAAATGTATAGGTCAAATAGTTAATGCTACTGGAGAAATGGGCGGAAGCATTGTTATTACTGCCGATCATGGTAACGCAGAAGTAATGAAAGGATCTGAAGGAGAACCATGGACAGCACACACAATAAATAAAGTTCCATTAATTTTGATTGAAGGTGAAAAAAGAAAAATACCAAACATGGGAAATGAAATTAATTTAAGAGAAAACGCTGGCTTAGCAGATATCGCTCCCACTTTGTTGCAATTATTAAATCTTCCAATACCAAGAGAAATGACAGGCAAATCGCTCATTCAAGAAATTGAATTAAAGGGTTATAATAAGGTCGTTCAACACGTTTAAAGTTAATAAAAGTTTTTAAGCAATGATTCAAATTATTAGTTGGATTTGGGTATTTTCTGGAGTTCTTCTCATTCTCTTAGTTTTACTTCATAGCCCGAAAGGTGATGGAATGGGAGGAATAGCCGCAAGTGGAAGCTCTATGTTCAACAGCGCAAGTAGTGCAGAAGCATCTCTAAACAAAATAACTTGGACTTTTTTAGTGATATTTTTGTCTCTTGCAATTATTCTGAGCGCTGGTTGGATTTCATAAAAGTTGAATAAAAAAGGGACCATTTTGAATGATCCCTTTTAAAAAATTTATTAAAAATTTTGTTTAGTTAGTAATCAAAGTCGCCGCCCATACCTGGAGCACCTGCTGGAGCAGCTGAGTCTTTTTTCTCAGGTAAATCTGCAACTATGCATTCTGTGGTTAAAACCATTCCTGCTATTGAGGCTGCATTCTGTAATCCTGAACGTGTAACTTTTGCAGGATCAACTATACCAGCAGAAGACATATCTACATATTCTCCAGTAGCAGCATTAAATCCATCATTAAATGGTTTAGTTTTTACATTTTCAGCAATAACAGCTCCATTAGAACCTGCATTCTCAGCAATTCTCATAAGAGGAGCAGTAAGTGAAGCTTCAACAATGTTAGCTCCAATTAATTCCTCTCCTTCTAAATTTTGATCAGACCATTCTTTTAGAATAGGAGATAAATGAGCGAGAGTTGTTCCTCCTCCAGGTACAATTCCTTCTTCAACAGCTGCTTTTGTTGCATTAATAGCATCTTCAAGACGAAGCTTTTTGTCTTTCATTTCAGTTTCAGTAGCAGCACCAACCTTTATCACTGCGACACCTCCAGCTAATTTAGCCAGACGTTCTTGAAGCTTTTCTTTATCATATGAGGAATCTGTTTCATCCATTTGCTTCTTAATTTGATCACATCTAGCTTTAACTGCTTGCTCATTACCTTCAGCTACAATCGTTGTAGTTTCTTTATTGATAGTTATTCTTCTACCGGTTCCGAGCATATCTAAAGTAGCATTCTCTAATTTCAAGCCTGCATCCTCAGTAATAAGTTGTCCATTAGTTAAAACGGCCATATCTTCAAGCATGGCTTTTCTTCTATCGCCAAACCCAGGAGCTTTTACTGCAGCAACATTTAACACGCCTCGTAACCTATTGACAACAAGAGTTGCTAAAGCCTCTTTTTCAATATCTTCTGCAATAATGACTAGTGGTTTTCCAGTTTTAGCTATTTGTTCCAAAACAGGAACTAAATCTTGCACTAAGGCAATTTTTTTATCAGTCAGAAGGATATATGGTTCATCTAAAACAGCCTCCATTCTCTCTGTGTCTGTTGCGAAGTAAGGTGAGATATAGCCTTTATCAAAGCGCATCCCCTCGGTAACTTCTAATTCAGTAGTCATTGACTTTCCTTCTTCTAAAGAGATAACACCCTCTTTACCAACTTTATCCATAGCATTGGCAATCATTTGGCCAACTTCTTCATCATTTCCAGCTGCAATAGTTCCGCATTGAGCTATGGCATTGCTGTCGCTAATAGGTTTGGAATTCTCTTGAATTTTGCCAACCAGAAATTCAGTCGCTTTGTCAATTCCTTTTTTTAAGGTAATTGCATTAGCTCCTGCGGCAACGTTTCTCAACCCTGCTTTAACCATTGCATGAGCTAAAACAGTGGCTGTTGTGGTGCCATCCCCAGCTGCATCATTAGTTTTTGAAGCAGCTTGTCTAATTAAAGCAACCCCTGTGTTTTCAATGTGGTCCTCTAATTCGATTTCTTTAGCGATTGTGACACCATCGTTGATGATTTGTGGAGCACCAAATTTTTTCTCTAGTACAACATTTCTTCCTTTAGGTCCAAGCGTTACAGCTACAGACTCAGCAAGGATATCAATTCCTCTCTCGAGCGCTCTACGAGCTTGCTCATTGTAAATAATTCTTTTAGCCATGTTTAGGCAGTGATTTAGTAATAAGTTTTAATAATTTTTGAAACAAATATTTTAGCTTACTACAGCTAAAATATCCTTTTCTGAGAGCAAGACATATTCATCTCCTCCCAATTTAATGTCTGTGCCAGCATATTTGCTGTACAAAACTTTATCGCCAATACTCACTTCTGGAGTTTGTCGAGAACCATCGTCATTAAGTTTGCCAGGGCCCACCTGAGCAACTTCTCCAACCTGTGGTTTTTCTTTCGCTGAATCAGGCAAAAGGATGCCCCCAGCAGTTTTTTCCTCAGATGCGGAAACTTTAATAAATATTCTATCTCCCAGTGGTTTTACTGTAGAGACTGTAAGTGAAACAGCTGCCATAGATTAATGGAGGATCATGATTGAGACGCTTTGCGTCATAAAAATGGAAAGAGAAATTCTCGATCCGTATCATCAACAACATAATCCGCGAAGCAGCAATTAAACCATACTTAAACTGTGCGGGTGGCCGAACCCATTTAACGAATCTACCCATGAGGTGGTAGTATTTTCGGATTATGAGCTGTTTAAATCAGCTATTTATCACCAATCAATAAAAAATGGTAGCAACTCCATCAACTTCTTCACAAACAAAAGGCGTAGTCCGTCAGGTAATTGGTCCAGTTTTAGATGTAGAATTTCCAGCTGGGAAATTGCCCAAAATATTAAATGCTTTGAGAATTGAAGCTAAGAATCCAGCTGGACAAGATATAGCGCTCACTGCAGAAGTCCAACAGCTCCTAGGTGACCATAGAGTAAGAGCAGTGGCGATGAGTGGCACAGACGGCCTTGTAAGAGGCATGGAGGCCATCGACACAGGGGCACCAATATCTGTACCTGTAGGAGAAGCAACTTTAGGAAGAATATTTAATGTTTTAGGAGAACCAGTAGATGAACAAGGTCCAGTTAATACAAAAGATACTGCTCCAATACATAGAGCTGCGCCAAAGTTAACTGACCTAGAAACTAAGCCAAAAGTTTTTGAAACCGGTATTAAAGTTATTGACCTGTTGGCTCCTTACAGACAAGGAGGAAAAGTTGGATTATTCGGAGGTGCTGGAGTTGGAAAGACAGTTCTTATTCAAGAATTAATTAACAACATTGCAAAGGAGCATGGTGGAGTTTCTGTTTTTGGCGGTGTAGGGGAAAGAACTAGAGAAGGGAATGATTTATATGAAGAATTTAAAGAATCGGGAGTTATCAACGCAGATGATTTAACTCAATCAAAAGTTGCCTTATGTTTTGGACAGATGAATGAGCCACCTGGTGCAAGAATGAGAGTAGGCTTATCAGCACTTACAATGGCCGAACATTTTAGAGATGTGAATAAACAAGACGTTCTACTTTTTGTTGATAACATTTTTAGATTCGTTCAAGCTGGTTCTGAAGTATCTGCATTACTTGGAAGAATGCCTTCAGCTGTTGGATACCAACCGACTCTTGGAACTGATGTTGGTGAATTGCAAGAAAGAATTACATCTACATTAGAAGGGTCAATAACTTCTATCCAGGCTGTTTACGTACCTGCTGATGACCTAACAGACCCTGCTCCAGCTACAACCTTTGCCCATTTAGATGCTACTACCGTGCTTGCTAGAGCTCTTGCAGCCAAGGGAATTTATCCAGCAGTTGATCCATTAGACTCAACGAGCACTATGTTGCAACCATCAGTTGTCGGCGATGAGCATTACAAAACAGCAAGAGCTGTCCAATCAACTTTACAAAGGTATAAAGAACTTCAAGATATTATCGCAATCCTTGGTTTAGATGAGCTTTCTGAAGAAGATAGATTAACAGTAGACAGGGCCAGAAAAATTGAAAAATTCCTCTCACAACCTTTCTTCGTAGCCGAAATATTTACAGGAATGTCTGGTAAATATGTAAAATTAGAAGATACCATTGCTGGTTTTAATATGATTTTATCAGGTGAATTGGATGATTTACCGGAACAGGCATTTTACTTAGTTGGTAATATTGATGAAGTTAAAGCAAAGGCTGAAAAAATAAAATCAGAAAAATAAATATCTACATATATATCTAACCTTCAATAATTTTAAATTAATGGCAATTTCTCTAAAAGTTTTAGCTCCTAATAAAAATGTTTACCAAGGCGAAGCTGAAGAAGTAATCCTTCCTAGTACTACTGGTCAACTTGGTATACTACCAGGACACATTTCTTTAGTTACTGCTATAGATATTGGCGTTTTAAGGCTAAGAATGAATTCCCAGTGGAAATCAATAGCTCTTATGGGAGGCTTCGCTGAAATTGAATCAGATGAAGTTATAGTTTTAGTAAATAATGCTGAAATTGGTTCTGAAATTAATATACAAAATGCTGAACAAGATCTTAAAGAAGCTAAATTAACAATTAGCAAATTTTCTGAAAATGAAAAAAATCCAGAGAAAATTAAAGCCTTGAAAGAGATTTCAAAGGCTGAGGCTAGGATTCAAGCAGCAAAGAACTAATCTCTAAGCGGTTCCACAAAAAGTTACTTCGGGAAACTTTAATTTGGCTTCTTCTAATTTTTTTGTCTTGCCTTCTTCTTGCCAGTAATTTATGACTTCAGTAGCTTTATTCAATATCTCTACTCTTTCGTTATCTGTAATCCAACCTTTATTCTCAAGTTCACTTTTTAATTTTTCCCAAGCATCATCTCTTGGCCAAAAATAATAGGCCGTAAGAGGGCTTGGGCCTCCACCTACTATTTGATCCACTGCTAAAGCCACATTATCAGGTAACCATAATACTTTAATTATGAACCTTCCTTCATCAGGTTTAGGGGTATAACCAGTGGGGACCCCATCTTCATCAATCGTAGCAGCTGCCAATACAGCTGTGGCTCCCATCATTCCTAAATTAGGAGAGGAATTTTGTGAGTTTGGCGCATCACTTTTTTTTTCCTTTTTTTCTGTTGAATTTTGATTTAACTTATCTGATGAAGTCATTCACTTTTTCATGTTTAATAAATAATTTATCAGTTTATGGTCACATTTTGATTGATTTATTCAAAATTTCTTGATTTAAGTTATTGATAACTTCCAAAAAGGATTTTTATCTATCATGAGATACTTCATAAAAATCATAAATAGTTGCTTCCAATGAATCCCAAAGATCTTTGGGGATATCATTTTCTTCTGCGAACATGCCAAGCTGACTAGCCAATCCTCTTGCTTGAGAAAGTTTCGAATCATATGAATCGGACTTATTCATTTTTGAGCTTTAAACTTAGTAAAAAATAAATCTATTAACTTAATAAGTCAAATTTCAAAATTCTAAATCAGAAATTTCTTTTAGTGCCGCAATACTTAAAACCTCTGGTTTTGTATCTTTGACCAAGACATCATCTTCTATTCTGATCCCTATGCCTTTCCATTTCTCATCTATAGTAGGTTGTCCCTCAGGGACTGGGATCCTATCACTAATGTAAATCCCAGGTTCAACCGTAAGAATCATTCCATTCTGTAATGGCACTTCATAGTCCCCCATTCTATATGCTCCAACATCGTGAACATCTAAGCCGAGCCAATGTCCAGTTCTATGCATGTAAAGATGTTTATAAGATTGATTCTCAATTATCTCTTCAGTACTGCCCGACAATAAACCAATTTCTTTTAATCCTTCTATAAGAATTGTTAAAGCAACATTATGTACTGCACTAGCATTAGATCCCTTTACGGCACTTTTAATAGCATTTTTCTGTGCACTCAACACAATTTCATAGACAACTTTTTGCTCATTCGAAAATTTACCACCTATTGGAATAGTTCTTGTTATGTCTCCATTGTAATAATCAATTAGTGAGCAGCCCGCATCCACTAATAATAAATCTTCTTTCTTCAATGGTGAGTTATTTGAAGTGTAATGCAAAATACAGGCATTATCTCCTGATGCGACAATTGAGTTATACGCTGGTCCTCTGGCCCCTTTTTCCAAAAAGAATCCCTCTAAAAGACCCTGAATTTGCCTTTCATTTTTCTTTGATGAGATAGATTCTCTTACTAATTCATGAGCTTCTGCTGAAATTTGTATAGCCTCTCTCATTCTGTTAATTTCAAATTCACTTTTAATTAATCTCATCTCATTTAAATAAATCTCTGGAGATTTTATAGAGTTTGCACCGATACCTGATCTTGATCGGTTTTCAAGTTGTTGTGAAAATATCTCTAGTACTATTTTCTCAATTAATGGATACTTACCTATTGAAAAAACAAGATCATCGGAACCATTTATATAACCTGGAAGTAAATCTCTTAGATCGGTTATTGAGTGAGCCTTATCAGCCTTAAACTCTTTTTCTGCGCCTTCTAAACCCCACCTAAAGCCATGCCAGACTTCACTTATAACATCCTTAGGAGCGACAAACATAATAAATCTCTCTCCTTTTGGCTTATGCGATAAGAAAAGAGCAATTGCATCCGGCTCATCGAAACCAGTTAAATACCAAAAATTACTATCTTGTCTAAAAGGGTATTCACAATCGGCATGATGCTTTACAAGATTAGCTCCTGGAATAATAGCAGCTTTTCCATCTAATTTATTCAAGAAAATTTCTCTTCTTTCTTCAAAAACTTTATGGTCAGGTGCAAACATAAATTCTGTATTGGCGTGTTTAAAAAAAAAATGGAAGAATGAATTAAAACAGATTTAGTAACTAATCTACCTTAATGGAACCAAGTGTTTACGGATTATTTTTACTCATAATAGTAATTTTAATTGGATCAGCATGTTGTTCGGGAGTAGAAGCAGCTTTTTTAGCTGTAAATTCAATTAGAATTTTAGAAATTGCATCAAAACAAAAGCCAAAAAGTTCTGCAAATCAACTTCTTAAACTCAGAAAACATCTTGGACGGACACTAACTGTAATTACTATTACTAATAATGGATTTAATATAATTGGCAGTCTTATTTTAGGAGTATACGGAGCATTGGTTATTAATAGCAGTTTTGGTTTAACCCTTTTTTCAGTAGCTTTTTACATACTTGTTGTTTTAGTAGGAGAAGTACTACCAAAAGCTCTTGGCACAAGATTTTCAGTTCAAATAGCACTATTATCTGTTCCTATCTTGCGAATATTAAATACTTTAATGAAGCCATTCTTAATATTAATTGAACAGATATTTCCAGTTATTACAGCAGAAAACGAAATTTCAACTGATGAAGAAGAAATTAGACAAATGGCAAAAATCGGGAGTCAAAAAGGTTTAATAGAAGCTGATGAGGCAGCAATGATATTTAAGGTTTTTCAATTAAATGACTTAAAAGCAAAAGACTTAATGATTCCTAGGGTATCGGCGCCTTGTCTTGATGGGTCATCAAATCTTGATGAAATTTCAAAACTCATTATGTCTGATAGCTCTCCATGGTGGGTTATTTTGGGAGATAAAGTTGACAAAATACAAGGGGTAGTAAAGCGTGAGAAAATGTTGACAGAGTTAATTAATGGGGAAAATAAAAAATTATTATCAGAAATTTGCGAACCTGTGGACTACATTCCCGAAATGATTAAAGCAGATCAATTACTTACTAAATTTGACAAGAATCATAAAGGCGTGAAAGTAGTAGTAGATGAATTCGGGGGATTCGTGGGGATTATTGGTGCAGAGGCTGTGTTATCCGTATTAGCTGGTTGGTGGAAAAATAAATTATGAATCATTTTAAAATTAAAGAAAATTATTTACTGTTAAAAAATTGGTGGGAAACTATTGATCTTACCAATTATGAAAAAAGTTTTCTTAATAGAGAAATAATTTCTTTTAATCAACAACTTTTAAGACTCAAAGAAAAAAAATTAAGAATTGGCGCATATGGTAAATCAGGTGTAGGAAAATCTTCTGTTTTAAATTCTTTATTAAAAAAAGACATATTCAAAACAGATATTGTTAATGGGACCACAAAAGAAATTCAATCGGAAACGTGGACTCTTAAAGATCAAACACTTAATAGTTTAGAGCTGCTAGATTCTCCAGGATTTGATTTCTGCAATATTAAATTCCCAGATAAAGTTTACTCTTACATAAATCATTCAGATCTTATTCTTTTTATAGTTTCGGGTGATTTAAATAGAAATGAGTTAAACGAAATCAGCTCTTTTATAAAAGATGGAAAAAAAATTATTTTAATTTTAAACAAAATCGATTTATTTAATAAAAATGAATTAAAAGAAATAATTGAAAATATAAAGTTTAAGCTTCCAAAAGATTTAAATATTCCAATAATTATTAATAATGAAAACAATCTTAAAAATTACATAGCAAAATTAATCAATCAATATGGTGAGATACTATTAACACTAAACTCTATTCAATCAGCTGACAAATTGTTTCTGAAAATAAAAGAGCAAAGATTGAAAAGGAGGCAGAAATTAGCTCAATCAACTATTGGCAAATTTTCGACTATGAAGGCATCCGCAGTAGCTCTTAATCCTTTTATTTTATTTGATGTTGCTGGTAGTTTTGCACTAGATACTGCATTGATTAATGAATTAAGTAAGATTTACGGCTTAAAGTTGAAAAGTGAATCTACAAGAAAAATATTTAAAAATATATCCATTAATAATTTATATTTAGGAATCACTCAAGTCGGCCTTAATACCTCTTTCAACCTTATTAAGAAACTAATTCTTTTAACAGCACCTTTTACTAACGGGTTTTCATTATTACCCTATGGACCCATCGCAATTATTCAAGCAGCAATAGCTATTTATTCTACAAAAATTCTAGGGAAATTAGCAGCAAAAGAGATATTTATGAGAAGCAAAGCTTCTTTTATAGAACCTGCTATTTTGATCCAAAATATGAAATTTAATGACCCAGAGATTTTTAACTACATAAATATTTATTTTTCAAATAGAAATTTAAATAATAATTTTATTAGTTTTCTACCTTAAAACTTAAAATGGAAAAAAGCATTGCTTTATTTGGTACGAGTGCTGATCCACCTACAATTGGACACAAAAAAATTCTTGAAGAATTATCCAAAATTTATGCTTTTACCATTGGCTATGTAAGCAACAACCCCCAAAAAAAGCACATAGAGGATATCTCAATTCGTAGCCATTTATTAAAAACTCTTATTGATGATTTAGATAATCCGAAAATTTTATTTAATCAAAAAATAAGTAGCCAATGGGCAGTAGAGTCAATCAAAAAATGTAAAGAAATTTATAAATTTAATAATTTAGATTTTGTTATAGGGAGTGATTTAATTAAAGATATTTTCTACTGGAAAAATTTCGACAAAATTATCTTAGAGGTAAGTTTTTTTATAATTTTAAGAGAGGGATATCCTGTTGAATCAAATACTCTTAAATTGTTAGAAACTTATAAAGTGAAATTTAAGATTTCAACCATCAAAACCCCAAACATTTCAAGTTCCAATTTTAGATTAAATTTTAATTGTTCTAATTTACCCTCGTCTTTAATAGATATAGTTAAGAAGAATAATCTATATGAATCCATCAAATTAGTTGAATGAAATTTTTACTTGCCCAAATAAATCCAGTTGTTGGAGATTTAGAGGGCAATGCAAAAAAAATACTTAATATTGCTTCGAAAGCTAGTTCAATTTCTGCTGATTTTGTTCTTACTCCAGAATTGTCATTATGGGGATATCCAGCAAATGACTTACTTTTTAAAAAAAATTTAATCAACAATCAATACCAAATTCTTGATCAATTAGCTTTAGCTATTAATAAAAAATATGGAAACTTAAGCATCTCAATCGGAATAGCTGAGATAATAAATGATTCTTTTTTTCCTAATCTTTATAATTCTATTGCTTTGGTTGAGGGCGGTGAATGGAAAATAATTGCTCGGAAAATTATTCTTCCCACGTATGAAGTATTTGATGAGAAAAGATACTTTAGATCAGAAGAAAAAGTTTCCGTATTGATTAAACAAATTAAAAATAAAACTTGGCGACTTGGCTTTACTATATGTGAGGATTTATGGGTCAACAAAGATATAGAAGGTAGAGGAATCCATAGAAAAAATCCTATTACAGATTTAAAGAAAAAAAAGGTTGATATTTTAGTAAATTTATCAGCCTCCCCATATACTTTGAAAAAGATAGAGCTAAGATCCAAGGTTTCCAGTTTTGCTGCTAAATATCTTCAAGTACCGCTTATATATGTAAACCAGATTGGTGCAAATGATAATTTAATTTTTGATGGAAATAGTTTTATTCTTGATAAGAATGGATCTAAAATTAAGCAACTAAAATCTTTTTCAGAAGACCTCTCAAGTTGGCATATTGAGCAATCAATGCCCGAGAACAATAAATTTGAAAACTCCGAAATGTCATCAATTTTTGATGCATTAGTCCTTGGTGTAAAAGATTATGCAAAAAAATGTGGATTTAAAACAGCTTTAGTTGGATTAAGTGGTGGTATTGATTCAGCACTTGTCTCAGCAATTGCTACAGCGGCTCTGGGAAGTGATAATGTTTATTGCGTTTCAATGCCCTCTAAGTGGAGCTCATCTCATTCGAAGAGTGATGCAAAAGAGTTAGCAAGAAGATTAAAAATAAGTTTCAAGAGCATTCCAATTGAAAACCTGATGAATTCTTTTGAAGAATCATTTATAAAAACCATATCTTTCGAGATGGCTGAAATAACAAATCAAAATATTCAGTCAAGGATAAGGGGCACACTTCTTATGGCTTTAGCAAATCAAGAAAAGCATTTGTTACTCTCAACAGGCAATAAATCAGAACTGGCCGTAGGATACTGCACACTTTATGGTGATATGAATGGAGGATTATCTGTAATTGGTGATTTATATAAAACTAATGTTTTTAAATTATGCAATTGGCTTGATAGTGAAGATTCAATTAATCGTAGAAAGTTGTATAAGTTAGATACTAATATAGATATAATTGGAGAAAATATACGTACAAAAGCTCCAAGTGCCGAATTAGGTCCTGATCAATTAGATACTGATTCTCTCCCACCTTATTCTATTTTAGATAATATTCTTAAAGGAATTATTGAAGAGAAAAAAGATTTACAACAACTAGAAGATGATGGTTTTAAAAAAGATATAATTTTAAAAATTATCTCACTCATAAAAAAAGCGGAATTTAAAAGAAAACAGGCTCCTCCAATCCTAAAACTAAGTAGTCAATCATTAGGAAGTGACTGGAGAGTTCCCATAGCAATATCTTATTAATCACTATAAGAACACTGTTGGATTTTTTTTAACGGCCGTTTAACTGAATCTAGGTTGATACCTTTTTTGATAGCAAGAATTATGCCTGCAGCTTCTAAATAATTATCAACTTCAAAAAGATTGGGATAATTATAAAACTCATTTGTCACTTTTAATATATTTTGATTTTTTACGGAGATAATATTTAAACCTTTTTCAATCCCTGCTAGAACTGCTTCTCCACCTAATGCACCATTAGGAACAACAATTGATTCAATCTGATGCGGGTGTAGTGAGATTGATTCATTTTTAGCAGGCAATTCAACAATGTCAGGTGCATTGCTTAAACCAATCAGTACTGATGGTAAAAAGGTGTATCCTATTTCTTCTGCAGCTGCACGAGGATCTAAATTTTCATTCAATTCAATTGGATTTAAAGCAGGTGCGTTAGCACAGGGAACTTTTAAAAATTTGCTTATTAAATGACTTATAACTGCTTCGACTCCAGCAATAGGATCAACCCCTTTCCCCTCTCGATAGATATTAGTTTCTAAAGATTCTGGATCATCTGGAAATTTTGCCACAATTGCTATTGCCGTAACTCCTTTTTCTATTAAACATTTTCCAGCATCAATTAGAGAATCAGGATTTTCAATTGAGCCACCACTGATTTTTGAAGAATCAGAATCAATAACTATGTTTAATGGCTTTTTTGTAATCACATAAGAATGAACATTAATCCCTAAAGTAGAAACACATGCATCAGCAACTTGTAAATGTCTTACTAATATTTCTTTTTCAATGGCTGAATCAAAAATTATCCCAATTTTCTGTTGCTTCACCCTTTTTAAAGCGATTTCTCCTTTAGCAAATCGGTCTAAACTATAACCCTCAACATAAAAAATATTTTTATCTTTTTCAGAAAGAGTACCGCCATTCATAACATTTGGATGAGTAATTAAACATCCACTTGCGGATGCTAATAATTTAGCGGTAGGAAGTGCATCCCCAGCAAAACCTCCTACTTCACAACCAATACCAGTTGGAACAATGAATATTGTTGGCGAATTTTCCATTATTGAAAATATTTCAATATATATTTTTTAATTAGCTATGACAGCTTTAATTTTAAGTTTTTTTGTTCCAAAAGAGTCACTAGAATTTTGAATATCAACAATTGACCATCGAATTAAATCTCCTTTTTTTTCTAAATTTGTAATGATGTATTCCCTTAAATTTTTTAATTTAATTGAAACTGGCCAATCTAAATAATAATCAATTGAACTTAATTTCATTTTTGATATTTTCCAAATTGATCATTATATAAATCATCTTCGACTTCTTTACCAATAACAATATTCAAATCTGACTTGGGGTATGCTACACATAAAAGTGCAAAGCCCTTTTCCCGTAAATCATCATTTAATCCCATAGCATCTTCCTGATCTACAGATCCTTCCAATGTCAAGGATGCACAATCTGTACAAACTCCTGCACAACAACTACTTGGTAAATCTATTCCATTCATTTTTGCTGCTGAAATAATATCTTGATCCTCAGAACATAAAAAACTAAAAGTCTTTTGCTCAAATTGAACTTTGATATTGTATTCAGGCATATCCTAAATGTTATTGTTAAACTGCTGAACCTCCTACAACTTCTAATATTTCTTGTGTAATAGCTGCTTGTCTGGCTTTGTTATAGGTTAGATTCAAAGTACTTGCTAATTCTTTAGCATTATCACTTGCATTATTCATAGCAGTCATCCTGCAAGCGAGTTCTGAAGCTGCCGACTCTTGAAGAGCTCTAAGAACCTGATTTTGTAAATATAATGGTAATAAGGAATCTAATAGTTGATCAGGACTTTGTTCAAAAACAATATCTGATGGCAACTTCTCTGAATCACTTTTTTCAATATTTGATTTTTCAACAAGTAACTTACTATCTTTTGTAGTCAACCTAAAAATTTCATCGTTTTCCTCAGCGATTCCTTGAGGGTCAAGTGGCAATAGTGTTTGAACGACAGGGGCACAGCTAACTAAAGTGATGAATTTTGTGTAAATAATTTCTACCCTATCAGAATTTTCTGAAAGAAATTCGGCTAAAATCTCATTTGTAACACCTTCAGAATCCTTGACTGTGGGTACCTGTTCTAGTTCTTTAAAAGTACTTTGAATAACATATCTATCCTTTCTATTTTGAAAATATCCAATAGCTTTCTTCCCTACCAAAATTAAATTTGGCTGGTACCCTTGTTTGACTAATTCTGCGTATCTTATTTCTACCTTTTTTATAATATTTGTATTGTAACCACCGCATAAACCTCTATCAGCAGTTATACAAACCAAGGAGATACTCTTTACTTCTCTCTTGGATAATAGAGGAGAGTCGACAGCCTCAAATTGTACTCTAGATTGAATATTTTCTAAGACTCGTGCAAGTTTATCTGCAAAAGGTCTACTCTTAAGGACTTGATCTTGAGCTCTCCTAACTTTTGCAGCTGCAACAAGTCTCATGGCCTCCGTTATTTTTCTTGTATTTTTAACGGAAACGATTCGATCTCTAATCTCTTTAAGATTTGCCATGGTATCTCCTAAATAAATTTAAACTGTGGCAAGCATTGATGATTTAACTTCATTTATCACCTCTTTTAGCGTCGCTTCTAATCCATCATTTAATTTCTTTTCTTTAAGAATCTCCTCTATAAATTCCACTTTATTTAACTTTAGGTATTCCCTAAGTTCAGTTGCAAATTTAGTAACATCTTCAACAGGAACCTCATCAATAAGACCTTTAACTCCTGCATAAACAACTGCAACTTGTTCTGCAAGGTTCAGCGGAGAGAATTGAGGTTGCTTTAATAACTCTCTAAGTCTTTTGCCTCGTTCAAGTTGTTGCTGAGTGGCTTCATCAAGATCAGATGCAAATTGAGAAAAAGCAGCTAGTTCATCAAACTGCGCGAGTTCTAATTTTAAAGTTCCTGCAATTTTTTTAATTGCTTTTGTCTGAGCGGCTCCTCCAACACGGCTAACAGAAATACCAACATTAATAGCTGGTCTTAATCCTGAGTTAAATAAATCTGCACTCAAGAATATTTGTCCATCTGTAATTGAAATAACATTAGTTGGGATGTAAGCAGAAACGTCTCCTGCCTGAGTTTCAATAATTGGAAGAGCTGTCATAGAGCCCCCTCCCATAGCATCAGAAAGTTTTGCTGCTCTTTCTAACAATCTACTGTGTAAGTAGAAAACATCTCCTGGATAAGCCTCTCTTCCTGGTGGTCTTTTTAAAAGAAGAGACATTTGTCTATAAGCCTGAGCTTGTTTCGTTAGATCATCATAAATAACAAGTGTTGCTTTACCCTGATACATAAAATGTTCAGCAATTGCTGCACCAGTATAAGGTGCTAAGTACTGTAAAGCAGCTGGTTCTGACGCTCCTGCACTAACAACGACTGTATAATCTAGAGCTCCTCTCTCTCTTAATACCTCTACGATGTTTGCTACTGATGCTGACTTCTGACCAATTGCTACGTAAACACAAACTACGTCTTGACCTTTTTGGTTAATTATCGTATCGATAGCAATTGCAGATTTTCCAGTTTGTCTATCACCAATAATTAATTCTCTTTGACCTCTTCCAACAGGAATCATTGCATCAATTGATGTGATACCTGTTTGCATTGGTTCATGCACTGATCTTCTCTTGATGATTCCAGGAGCCATTTCTTCAATCAATCTAGTATCACTTGTTGGAATTTCTCCTTTACCATCTATTGGTTGTCCGAGAGGGTTAACAACTCTCCCCTGCATTGCTTCACCAACAGGAACAGATGCAATTTTACCCGTGGACTTAACGTTACTTCCTTCTTGGACACCAAGTGCCTCTCCCATTAAAACGGCCCCAACATTATCATCTTCAAGATTTAAAGCTATACCTTCGGTACCATCTTCAAATTCCAATAACTCACCTGCCATGACCTGATCTAAGCCATATATTCTTGCAATGCCATCACCGATTTGCAGAACAGTTCCTACATTGCTAACACTTACAGATTGGTCATAATCAGTTATTTGTTGTTTTAAGATTGAACTGATTTCATCAGGGCGTATAGATACCATGGATTTAAGAATTTAAGGTTGATTTAAAAGTTACTTGGAAAGGGATAAGCCAAGTTTTCTTATTTGTGAAGCAAGAGAAGCATCAATTACTTTTGATCCTACACTGGCGACGAAACCACCAATAAGAGATGGATCGATTTTAGTTACAAGTTCTAATTTTTCAGTTCCAGCAATGTTGATGATCTTTTTGGTAATTAAACCTTTCTGTTCATCAGTAAGCTCGACTGCAGAAGTAACAGTTGCCAAAGCAATATTACTATTTTCTCGGTAAATCTCTAAAAACCTATCAAGAATTGAAGTAAGAATTCCAATTCTTTGCCTATCGGCCAATAATTTTAAGAAATTCAATAAAGAAGAATTAACCTTTTCTGAAAAAATTTCATTAATGATTTTCTTCTTAGCATCTGTCTCTAAAATGGGAGAGGATAATGCCTTTTCCAGTTCAGGGGAATCATTTATTAATCCCAAGAGTTGTTTAACTTCAGAAACCATCTCTTCAGTTTGCGAATTTTCGTTCACAACTTGAAGTAATGCCTCTGCGTATGGTGTAGTAACTGAATTTAAAAGTGGCATTAGTTCACCTCAATATTATTAATTGATTGAGTTACCAAATTTTCTTGAGTTATTTTATCAAGTCGATTTGGGAGAGAATCTAAAGCTTTCTTAATTGCCAGATCTACAGCTTCTTTTCGAAGTTGAGAAATTGCTCTGGATGCTTCAGAGCTCTCATCAGAGATTGCACTTTGTTTAATTCGTGCCATCTCCTCTATCGCTTTTTTCTCACTTTCCATTCTGATTGATTCAGACCTTTTAAGGGAATCTGCTTTTATTTGAGAAGCTTTTTCTTCTGCTGAAGATAAATCTTTCTTCGCCTTTTCTAAAGCTTGTGTTGCATTTAGGAGTCGATCTTCAGCATCTTTTAATTCAAGAAGGATTCCTTCTCTCCTTTTTTGAAGCATTTTACCAAGGAAACCAGGCAAAAATTTATAAAGACCGAAAACTACTACAGCCCAATTAAGGATATTAGTTTCGAATAAATTGAAGTTTAATCCAAAACCTTCTGTAGCTAAAAGAGTTAAATTCATTTTTCTAGAATCAATCTATTAACAATAAGTTCGCTAAGATCATCAGCCTGTTTAGAAAGTTGATCACGAGCAGCAGACGTCTGACTTTCAATTTCTAGTCTTGCTTTTTCTTTTGAAGCATTTGCTTCATTATTGGCAAGTTCTAGTGCTTCTTTATAAAGCTTGTCAGACTCATTCTCAGCTTCGCTCACAATTCTTTGGGCTTCTGTACGAGCACTTTGGAGCTGAGTTAATAAATCAGCTTCTAACTTTTTAACCTCAGAAAGTTTATTTTTGGCCTCAATAATATTATTACTTACAAACTTTTCTCTTTTTTCTACAACATTGCCAACAGGCTTAAAAAAGAGAGAATTTAATATGTAAGTAAGAGCAACTACTTGTATCGCCATAAGTGGCAAAGTGGCATTTATGTCAAATAATCCACCTTCTGTAGCACCAAAAAAATTAAAGGCCAACATATGATTCAGTTGAAGTTAAAAAATTAAATTTAAATATTGCTAATAAGGATTAGAAGCAATATTAACTTTTAGGAAAAAGGATTCGCAAAAAGTAGTACCAAAGCCACAACTAATCCGTAAATTGTTAATGACTCCATGAAAGCGAAAGATAAAAGAAGAGTTCCTCTGATTTTACCTTCAGCTTCTGGTTGACGGGCAATACCCTCAACAGCACCTTGAGCTGCGTTACCTTGTCCAAGACCTGGGCCAATAGCACCTAGACCAACTGCTAAACCAGCAGCTACAACTGATGCAGCGGAAGTAATCGAATCCATAATTTTGAAATAAAGAGCTTAATACTTTTGATAATCTTTGTTGTCATACACGCTTGGACATCCTTTCTTTTAAGAATGGGTCTGATAAATTCAGACCTACGCGATTAGATATTTTGCCAGATTACAGACTCTTTGTAAAAGCGTCTGAATGTATTAGAAGACAGCTAATGATGTTCCTCAACAGCTTCTCCAATGTAATAGGCCGCCAAAGTTGCGAAAATCAATGCCTGAATTGCACTCGTAAACAATCCTAGGAACATAACAGGTATTGGGAGAATTAGCGGAACTAAAAAGACTAGAACACCAACAACAAGTTCATCAGCCAAAATATTTCCAAATAGCCTGAAAGAAAGTGATAAAGGTTTTGTAAAATCCTCTAAAATTTTAAAAGGAAGCATAATCGGAGTTGGGTGAACATAGTATTCAAAGTATCTCCAACCCTTATTGCTTAAACCTGCATAGAAATAAGAAAGTGAAACCAATAACGCCAAGGCTATAGTTGTATTGATATCAGCAGTAGGGGCTCCTAATTCTCCACTTGGTAACTTGATCAATCTCCAAGGAATTAAAGCTCCTCCCCAATTACTAACAAAGACGAATAAAAATAAAGTACCTATAAATGGCATCCAATCTCTATAAACTTTTTCACCTATTTGCGTTCTAGCAAGATCTCTTATGTAATCCCAGAGGAACTCAAGCAAGTTTTGAAGGCCTTTAGGATCATTTTCCATCTTTTTAGTTCCTAAAGAAATAAAAACCAATAATGCTCCTAATAAAATCCAAGATGTTAAAAATACCTGCCCATGTAGTCTGATATTTCCAATTTGCCAATAAAGATGTTGACCAACTTCTAATGCTGCAAAATTTGTTAGCAAGGAATTAAAAAACATTTGTTTTGAATAAAAAAATTTACTTAAGAACGTGAAAAATAAAGAATGAGTGAAGGCTTATAAATGAAAAAACCTATCATTGCAGGAAAAATATCCAAAGATCCTAGCTTGCTCGCAAAAATAAAGAGGCAAACTGGAACTAATAGTTGCAATTTTGATACACCTGATGATTCTTTACCAATTTTCCCTATACTTTTGGCAAGCAAACGTAGGTAAAAAATACCGGCTATTGCACCTATAAAAATACTAAAACCAAAAGTAAATCCTAGAAAAATTCCAGTTATTGACGCTAATAAAATAGAAACAATAAAAGTAATTCCAAAAATTGTTAATTGTAATTTTGTGTATTCATCATTTTGAGAAAGCAAATTATCTATATGATTGGCAATGCCAGATTTACTTTCTTTGATGATCGAATTATTCAAGGATCGAGGAAATTGAACATTCTCATTTGAGGGATGCTCAAGTTTTTTTCTATTTGTGTCCACTGATGTGAACATAGTTTAGAACCCTCTCTGAATGGTTTGAAGTAAGTATATAAACTCACGGAATCTATCACGGAGAGGTACCTTTTAGCTAGTTTTTTTTTATAAAAAATTAATTCTTAAGATTTATTATGAATCTGCAGTCCTTTTTTTGCTTTATTCTTCAAAAATAAAATTTATGAAAAGTTATCTTTTTTATTGCTTTAACACTTTAAAAAGTTAATAAAAGACTTGGCAAAATCTCAATTAAACGTCTCAATAGAAAATATATGCATCTAAGAAATTGGAGATAAGTCAAGAAAAAATAAAATACAAAAGAATTTCTAAAAGAAAAAAAACCTTTAGTTCTAATTACAAAAACAATCTAAGCAATTTAACAGAGTCTATATTTCCCTTGCCTTGGACGATATGGCCTTATGAGGCAAAAATCCTCTTAGTTCTCATTGGAATTTGGTCAATGTTGGGAATATGCATTCTTGGATCATCAAGTTGGTGGGTAGCTAGTAGGGAAATGGGAAATTGGGCTTACTTCTTAAAAAAACAAATTATTTGGACAATTCCAGGAATTGGTCTATTTTATTTTGTCCTGAATACAAATATTAGAAATCTTTTAAAGTTTTCAAGAATTATTTTTTTTATTTTATTTTTTCTAGTATTACTAACCAATATTACTGGAATTGCAGTTAACGGATCTTCAAGATGGCTAGTACTAGGAAATTTGCGTTTACAACCATCTGAATTAATTAAGCCTTTTCTAATTCTAGAAGCTTCAAACCTTTTCGCTCATTGGAATTTGATTAAGAATGATAAAAAATTAGTTTCAATATTCTCTTTTGGATTATTAATTTTATTAATACTAAAGCAGCCTAATTTAAGTACAGCATCATTAACTGGAATTCTTTTTTGGGTAATGGGTTTATGTGGAGGCGTAAAAATAAGTTCTCTCTGCTCATTTGCCTCATTAGGATTTATTACTGGATGTATTAGTATCCTCAATAACGAATATCAAAAACTTAGAGTTACTTCATTTATTAATCCTTGGAAAGATCAACAGGAAAGTGGATTTCAATTGGTTCAAAGTTTATTAGCTATAGGTTCAGGTGGTCTATTCGGTCAAGGTTTTGGCTTGTCCATACAAAAATTACAGTACCTACCTTTTATGTACACAGATTTTATTTTTGCCATTTTTGCTGAAGAATTTGGTTTGTTAGGGTGTACTCTATTCCTAGGTTTTCTAGCAGTTTTCTCTTATATAATTGTAAGAATTGCTCTAAAGTGCAGGAACAACTATACAAAATTAGTTTCTATTGGATGTGGTGTATTGTTGATAGGTCAATCAATAATGCATATTGCTGTAGCAACAGGCTCGATGCCTACTACTGGCTTACCACTACCTTTCATTAGTTATGGTGGGAATTCATTAATCGCATCATTTTTTATTGCAGGGATGTTACTGAGATGTTCATTAGAATCTACAGGCTTCATAGGTATGATTAGTACACGAAAGACTCTTAATTAGTTAGAATTTATGAGATTTCAGTCAAGCTATCGAATCATTTAATTTAGTTATTTCAGAATTATCTCAAAAGGGTAATCTGCTTATGCAGAATGGCCTTAATAACCCTGGACCATTTACTATATTTTTGGTTTTCAGCGCAGGACTTTTAACAAGTCTTGGCCCATGCTCATTATCATTACTACCAATCACTATTGCTTATATAGGAGGAACAGAGAAAAATAAATTTAAACTTATTAGTTTTTCAGGAGGAATCGTTTTTTCACTCGTTGGGCTTGGGGCTGCCAGTGGATTCTTAGGTAGGATATATGGGCAAATACCATCTTTTTACACTTCGATCGTTGCTTTGATAGCAATAATAATGGGTTTAAATTTACTAGGTATTCTAAAGTTTCAGTTCCCGAACGGACCTGATTTAAAAATAATTGAACATAAAATACCAAAATTTATAGCACCTTTTGCCATAGGGACTACCTTTGGACTAGCTTCTTCACCTTGCATTACTCCAGTTTTAGCAACTCTTCTAGCTTGGGTATCGCAAGCTAAAAATCCAACAATATCTCTTATTTTTTTATTTTTCTTTGGGATAGGCCAAGTAACCCCATTAATCGTTGCAGGAGCTACTACAGAGAACTTAAAACAATTTTTAGCGCTTAGAAAATTTAGTCAAATAATTCCGACTTTAAGTGGGATATTTTTAGTTTCCCTAGGGTTATTAAATTTTTTATCAAATTTGATTTGAATGATTTTTTTTAAGAATCTAATATTAAAAATATCAAGTTTAAGATTCGCCATATCACTGATAATTTTCATAGCTATTACAAGCGGCATAGGGACTTTTATACCTCAAGGTAGTAGTAGTAAATTTTATATTGATAATTTCGATAATGCTCCCATTTTTGGATTTTTAGATGGAGAAAAAGTCTTAAAACTTCAATTGGATCACATATACACAAGCTTTTGGTTTTTATTTGCTTTAATTCTTCTTTGCATTTCTCTAGCAGCTTGTAGTTTCAGGAGGCAAATACCTTCATTAAAAGCTTCATTAAAATGGATTGAATACAACAGCGAAAAAAAATTTAGCAAACTGCAACTAACTACAAGTCATCCAATCAATCAAGATGAAGAACATATATCAAAAGTAGATTTATTACTTAAAAAAAGAGGATGGAAAACATACAAATTTAAAAGTCATATTTCAGCAAGAAAGGGTTTAATTGGAAAAATCGGTCCTTTAGTTGTACATATCGGATTAATAGTCTTACTTATAGGTTCAGCATATGGAAGTTTTACAAGTCAAACAAAAGAACAATATTTACTGCCTGGAGAAAGTTTGGATCTTGTTAATGAGAGCACAAACTCAAAAGCAAATATAAAATTAGTCGATTTTTCTATAGAAAGAGAAAGTGATGGTATACCCAAACAGTTTATTTCAAAATTAAATTTTTCTTCAAAAGATCAAAATATAAATGAAATAAAAACCACCAAAGTAAATCACCCAATCAGGTTTAAAGGATTAACTATTTATCAAGCAGATTGGGCAATATCAAATGTTGTTTTGGAAATAGATAATATCCTTTATCAATTACAATTAAAGGAAATTCCCGAAATCGGTAATCAAGTTTGGGGAGTTTTAATTGAATTAGGATCAGAGAATAAAAAAAATTTCCTTTTAACAATAGATAATGAAAATGGTCCACTTAAAATTTCGAATATAGAGAATTTTTCCGGAATTAATCTCTATATCAATGACAATCCTTTAGAAGTAAATTCTTCAAGAGTTTCTCTGAAAAAAATAATTCCCAGTAGTGGTTTAATAATAAAAAATGATCCGTCTATACCATTTATTTACTTTTCTTTTATATTAATAATTTTTGGAACAATAATAAGTCTTATACCAACTAACCAATTATGGATTCTTGTAAATAAAGATTCCCAAAAATTATCTATTGGAGGCCTTAGCAATAAAAATCTAGTTGGTTTTAAAAAAGAATTTTTTAGATTATCAGAAGAAATAAAGAAATTTTAATTTCTTTTCTGCCCACTAAAAATATCTAACTGCATAGAAACATTCCCTCTTGGGTTAAATGCAGCGTTTAAATGTATCCAGTGAGGTGAACCTTCATTCACTAAATCATCCATAATTCTATTCACGACTTCCTCATGTGATATTTTTATATCTCTAAAATTATTAATATAAAGCTTTAAAGACTTCAACTCATAGACTTTCAAATTAGGTTGATAAATAATATTTAGCTTTGCAAAATCTGGATAACCAGAAAAAGGACACTTACATGTAAATTCAGGTAACTGAATAGAAATTTCATAAATTCTTTTATTGTTCGGATTATCGAAACAAATTATTTTTGATTCTTCAATAATTCTCTCACCATATAGCGGTCTTTGAGTCGAATCTTCTAATTTATCTGTATTCATTTTTAGTAGAACTTTTTTACTAAACCTATATAAAAACTATATATAAAGATAAAAATTCGCAAAAGTATCCACAAATCTAAGTATTACAATTGACTAAGTCAAAAGCTGTTAAATCTTATTTTTGTATCAGTTGTAACATTCATAATGTCGACCAAAAGGGTTATATGTGTTTAGTTCAATGAAAAATTAATGGACATCTGTTTGATAACTATCGATAACAACTTAAACAAATCCCTTCAACCAAAAAGCGCATTTGGAATGTTATGGCTTCAAACACACTTTGAGAATGATCAGTGGGAAGCTTTGTCAAATAGTGAAGTAATAATTTCTGAAGAAAATTCCCAACTTTTAATTGAAGACGCCACGAATGCAGGCCTTAATATTGAATGTTTTTCTGATATTTCAATGTTGGATGTTTTCCCAAAAAACAATTAAAATAGTAATATTCAATCTTTAATCATGAAGAAAATTGAAGCAATCATACGTCCATTTAAGCTGGAGGATGTAAAAATTGCATTAGTAAACTCCGGTATTGTTGGAATGACAGTTAGTGAAGTAAGAGGTTTTGGAAGGCAAAAAGGACAAGTCGAGAGATATAGAGGTTCCGAATTTACTGTGGAATTCCTTCAAAAACTAAAAGTAGAAGTTGTCGTAGAAAATGAAAAGGTTAATTCAGTCATAGATGCCATTGCTGAAGCAGCAAAAACTGGAGAGATAGGTGACGGGAAAATATTCATCACATCAATTGATTCTGTTGTAAGAATTAGAACTGGCGACAAAGACGAAGAAGCTCTTTAATTCAAAGAGTTTCTTTTACTAAATTTTGTATATATTCACTATTAATCCTATTATTTGACTGACTTCCTAAGGTCATCCAAGCTAAATATTCATGATTTCCAGCAGGACCTACTAGAGGAGAAGCTATCAAATTCTTTATATTCCATTGGAAATTCTTAGCAGCATATATAACGGACTCTATTGCCTCAGTATGGAATCTAGGATTGCGAACAACACCGCCTTTACTGACTTTATCTTTACCCACCTCAAATTGGGGTTTAATCAAAAATATTCCTTCAATACAATCACCTTCTAATAAATTACCAATAGATTTAAAAACTAACTTTAATGAAATAAAAGACAAATCAGCAACCACAAAATTTGGTAACTCATTACTTCTAGATAAAAGATCATTAGGTTTTAAATTTCGAATATTAGTTCGTTCAAGAAGTATGACTTTTGGATTATTTCTAATCTTCCATGCAGTCTGCCCATAACCAACATCTATCCCATAAACTAACTTTGCTCCTTGTTGCAATAAGCAATCAGTAAATCCCCCAGTAGAAATTCCTGCGTCAATACATATTTTATCTTTTACTTTAATTTCAAGTTTATTAAATGCCTCCAATAATTTTTCGCCGCCCCTTGATACAAACATAGGTTCGGAATCAATAAAAAATTTAGATCCAATTAATACTTGTTGTCCAGGTTTATCCCATACTTTTCCATTGATATCTCTAACCTTGCCCGCGAGAATTAAACCTTGGGCTTTTTGACGAGTTTCACATAAACCACTTTCAAGAAGATAAAGGTCTAATCTACGTTTTTTAATCATCTATTAATCAATAAAAAAAGACTGAATAATGAACTTCTACAAGATTAAGATCCAAATTCTTTAATACCCTCCAATTTTAAATAAGAACTAAAAAATTACCCATTATTAACGAAATGAATAAAGGAATAAATGCAAACATTTTTATATTTAAGCTTTCTTAATTAGCCAGAAAAATGTTACATAAGAAAATAAAAGCCAGGCAAATATCTTCAATGGCAAGTACATCTTTAAGGTATAGAGCAATAATTCGATTTTGGTTATAAAGTTTAAATTGATGATTAATAAAAATTGTGATCGAGCGTTACACATTACCCGAAATGGGGAAAATCTGGACTGATAGCGCAAAATTCCAGAGTTGGCTTAAGGTTGAAATAGCTGCATGTGAAGCAAATTTTTCCCTGGGAAAAATTCCTGAGAATGCCATGAAAAAGATACGTTCAAATGCAAAGTTTGATGAATCTAGAATTACAGAAATTGAGAAAGAAGTTAAACATGATGTCATAGCATTTCTTACAAGCGTTAATGAATTTGTAGGAGATTCTGGAAGATATATACATGTTGGTATGACCAGTAGTGATGTACTTGATACTGGCTTATCTCTTCAGTTAAAAGATTCTTGCGAATTGTTGTTAGAAGAAATTGAGAACCTGGAAAATGAAGTCAGATTTTTAGCAAGGAAGCATAAAAATACCTTAATGATTGGCAGATCTCATGCAATTCATGGGGAGCCAATTTCCTTCGGTTTTAAACTTGCTGGATGGTTAGCAGAAATAATAAGGAACAAAAAAAGATTGTTAACACTGAAAGAATCTGTAGCTATTGGACAAATAAGTGGTGCAATGGGAACTTACGCTAATACGAATCCCAAAGTAGAACAAATAACTTGTGATTTACTCGGCTTAACGCCAGATACAGCAAGTACGCAGGTCATATCGAGAGACAGGCATGCAGAATATGTTCAAACTATTGCACTAGTTGGCGCTTCTCTAGATAGATTCGCAACTGAAATAAGAAATTTACAAAGAACTGATGTTTTAGAAGTTGAGGAGGGCTTCACAAAAGGGCAAAAAGGAAGTTCTGCAATGCCTCATAAAAGAAATCCAATTCGAAGTGAAAGAGTAAGCGGTTTAGCAAGAATTTTGAGGAGTTACGTCTTAACAGCACTAGAAAATGTTCCACTTTGGCACGAAAGAGATATAAGCCATAGTTCAAATGAACGTATCATGTTACCTGACGTATCAATCTGTTTGCATTTTATGCTCAGGGAAATGAAAGATATAGTAAGCAATTTGGAAGTATATCCAAAAAATATGTTCAAAAATTTAAATATATATGGTGGTGTAATCTTTAGTCAGAAAGTTTTACTTTTGCTTGTAGAGAAAGGGTTGTCTAGAGAAAAGGCTTATAGCTTAGTACAAAAAAATGCGCATCATGCGTGGAATACCGAGAATGGGAATTTCAAACAAAATATAGAGAAAGATAATGAAATAATGGCTTTTATTGATCAAAGTGACTTAGAAGAATGTTTTAATCCTTCAATTCATCTCAATAATTTAAGTGTAATATGGGAGAAGTTAGGTATCTAGAATTACTGAAAACCTTATTCCAAGTTAAACCAGTGTTTTCAGAGGAATGATGACAAAAAACTTTAGGATTGAAAAAGATAGTATGGGAACAATAGAAGTTCCCATAGAAGCTTTGTGGGGAGCTCAAACACAAAGATCGATAAAAAATTTTTCTATTGGAGAAGAATTAATTCCAATTGAATTAATTTATTCACTCACCCTTATAAAAAAAGCTGCTTCAATCGCGAATTTCAATTTAGGGTTGATAGATAAAAGAAAAAAAGATTTGATTGTAGAGGCATGTACTGAAATACTTGATGGACTTCATGATTCACAGTTTCCCTTAAAGGTTTGGCAAACAGGAAGTGGTACGCAAACAAATATGAATGTAAATGAGGTAATTTCAAATATTGCAGCATTGAAAACAAATTCAGAGCTTGGTAGCCATCAACCAATTCATCCTAATGATGATGTAAATAAATCTCAGTCAACTAATGATACTTTTCCTGCTGCTATCCAAATATCAGTTGTTAATGAAATAATCAAAAATTTAGTTCCAACGATACGAGAACTTACTAAGATCCTTGATAAAAAAAGTGAACAATGGAAAGACCTCATAAAGATAGGAAGAACCCATTTTCAAGATGCAGTGCCCCTTACTTTTGGGCAAGAAATATCAGGATGGTCAGAGCAACTCAAAGATGCTGAGAATGCAATTATCATAAGTCTGAATGAATTGTATTTTTTACCTTTGGGAGGAACTGCTGTTGGAACAGGAATTAATTGTCCAAAAGGATTTTGTGAAGAGTCTATAAAATCAATTTCCGATGATACTAATCTAATGTTCTATAAATCAAAAAATAATTTTTCTATCATGGCCTCGCATGATCGTCTAGCTCAAGTAATGAGTCAGATAAAAATATTAGCAGGTGCATTATTTAAAATTTCAAATGATATAAAAATTCTATCTTCTGGTCCAAGATCAGGAATATATGAACTAATTATTCCTCAAAATGAACCTGGAAGTTCTATTATGCCAGGAAAAGTGAATCCAACTCAATGCGAAGCCTTATCAATGGTTTGCACTCAGATAATGGGTCTTGAATATGCAGTCTCAATGGCAAATTCTAGCGGCACTTTACAGATGAATGAATATAAGCCTCTTATTGGATTTAATATTCTCACAAGTTTAAAATTACTTAAAAATGTAATAGAAAACTTCAGAATAAATTTAGTTGATGGGATGGAACCTAATCAAAAGAAAATGAAGTTAAATTTAGAAAATTCACTAATGTTGGTTACAGCCATAGTGCCAAAAGTTGGTTATGAAAAAGCAGCTAAAATTGCAAACTTTGCCTTCAAAGAATCACTCAATTTAAAAGAGGCAACACTTAAATTAGGTTATTTAAACGAAGATGAATTTGATGAAGCAATGAATATCAATTCAATGATTTGATTAGAAAAATTTAAGAATTATTGTCAATTCTTTTTGTTGCTGGATTAATATCTTCAGAGACCTTTATAAAATCATTAGATTCAGAAACAGGAAAACGATTAATTGCTTTTAATGCTAGCTTTGCTTTGCTTTTTAATTTATTACTAACACCAATACAGTATTGCACTTGAGAAAGGACATCAATTGATCTTCTTATAATCCTCACTACATCACCTTCGTCTAATGAAGTATTAAAAACCAAATCTTTCCATTTTTTTCCTCTTGCCCATTCAGAAATAATTCCAGTCAACTCTGTTTCTAAATAGATAGGAATTTCAATATGAAACTTATTTTGTTGAAAAGAGACTAATTTTCTTAAACCATCTAATTCATTAAAAACATCCATTACCTTTAAAGAAGGCTTGAAATTACACCAAAGATTAGGCCTCCTTACATCAACACATATAGCTTGAATAATGGCAGCTAACTCAGGAGGATCTAAATCGTCTAAATAACCACTAACTAAAACAAGACCAATCCATAATTCATTTTCACTTCTTATTGCACCTACTGTTTGTCCAACTTCTGTCAATTCCAAATCATTTAAACAACCAAAATGATTCAAAATTTGTATCAAATCGGTAAAAGTTCTCCAGTTATGATTTTTTTTATCCTCAAGAAGTTTTTTTCTAATATTTATTTCTTTTTCAACATCAATAATTCTTCTTCTATATTTCTTTAATTTCTTGGAGTCTCCAAATCTGTGTGCAGGATGATCAGTAACTATTTCTTCTAAATTATTAATTTGTTTCTGTTGTGCCAAAACTTCCGTTGTCAAATCATATTGTGGAGTTTGTAAATCAATTTTTTTTGAAACTTCAAAAATTCGATCCGCATAACACTGCGACATATCATCTCCCCTAAATACCTCTCCAGAAAAATACATCTTTGGCACCTCAAGTCCTAAGACATCAATTGCATCCAAATCATTAAAAATACTTACTATATACGAGGGTTTTATAAGAATAAATAAATTATCAATTGTCAAACACAATAAACTCTTAATTTTTTGGGATTCATATATTTTCTGACAAATTAAGCCTGGAACAATTTTTCTTTTCATTTGAGGAGCCTTGATTGAAATTAAGCTTCCATCTTCAATATATGGGAGTGCATTAGTTATCTCTTCTGATAATTTTTCTGCTGATTGTTTTTCTAAAATTTTCAAGAGTCTTCTCTCTTCTTTAAGTCGATTTCTTAACTTTTCGTATGCATCAAAATCTTTCCATGAAACGTTAGATGTAATTTTTTTTAATTCAATTAAATCCTTATCTAATTTTTCAAGAATTATATTCTCATCTGATGATTCACCTAAATATAAAAAACTACCAAAACTTCTTTTAATTAATTCTTTAGACTTCTCTAAAGTATAACTTTGTAAAAGATTAAGTACCATTCCATAGCTAGGAGTGAATTGACTTTCTAAAGAATTTGGATTACTAATAGCGAGTGCACTTGCTTCTTTGGCACCTTCGAATCTTGTTTGTAATGTAACCACATATCCCTGAGTATCTTTTCCTCTTCTTCCAGCTCTTCCTGACATTTGCAAAAATTCACTGCTAAATAATAATCTATGCCCATCTTCTGTCCTTTTTGATAAAGAAGAAATAACAGTTGTTCTTGCGGGCATATTTATTCCCGCAGCAAGAGTTTCAGTTGCAAAAACAACTTTTATTAAACCTTGCTGAAATAATTCCTCAACCAATTCTTTCCATGCAGGCAATAATCCAGCATGATGGGATGCAATACCGCGTTTTAATGCTTCGCATTGTGATTTATCTTTAATTGCTTCCTGATTATTTTTAAGATAAACATCTAATTTTTGGGATATCATACTTGCTTCTGAATAACTTACTAAAGTTAAATCTTTTATATTCTCAATTGCTTTGTCACATCCTCTTCTACTAAAAATAAAATAAATAGCTGGCAACATATTTCGTTCAGCTAGTTTCGAGATCACAAAGCCAATTGAGGGAGACTTTGGTTGCATTATCCTACCCACTTTTCCTCTTATTTTCTGCCCTTTAGGAGCTCTCCAAATCTTACAGTTTGGATGAATTCCATTACCCTTATTATTTAAAAGTGGATGGAGGCCTTTAAAACTACAAAAAATAAAATCAAGTGGGACTGGTCTCTTATCACTATTAATTAGTACTGTGGGCCCATGAACTTTTTCTATCCAATTTTGTAATTGATCTGCATTGGCTATTGTTGCTGATAAAGCTATTATTTGAGTTCTACTAGGGCAATGGATTATAGTTTCTTCCCAAACTGTGCCTCTTTGGGGGTCATTCATATAATGACATTCATCAAGAATTACAGATTCTAAATTTTCTAAGGGATCATCAAATTCATCAAATTCGCCATAAAGCATGTTCCTAAAAATCTCAGTCGTCATGACTAAGATTGGTGCTTCTCTATTTATGCTTATATCTCCAGTTAAAAGACCAACTTTATTCTCACCATATTGATTAGTAAAATCTCTAAACTTCTGGTTTGACAGGGCCTTTAAAGGCGTTGTATAAAAAACTCTGCTGTCATGAGATAAGCCTCTATATATTGCAAATTCACCTATCAATGTTTTACCCGAACCTGTTGGTGCCGTTAAAACAACAGAATTTCCGCTATTAATAGCTCGTATTGCTTCTAGTTGGAAATCATCTAGCGGAAAGGGGAAATATTCCTCTAACTTAAGCAATAATTGTGATTGAAGAGAGGATGAGTTAACTTCTTAATATATGATCTATATAGATATTAATAAACAAAAAATACCTTGCAAACTTTAATAGTAAATCTAAATCTTTTTAATTAAATCAACCATATCTTATTTTGCCAAATGAAAAAATTAAAAATTCCAAAAAATAGAATCCGTAAATTAAAAACATTTTCTTTAGGAAAAAAATCATTCGAACTTCTAAGTTTAAATTCGCAAAATAAAAAACTTATAGACTTATGCAGTAATGATTATTTTGGATTAAGTAGGGATAAGGATTTAATAAAAGCTGCTTACGAAATAAGCATGTTAGAAGGTATTGGTTCAGGAAGCTCTAGGTTTATTACAGGTTCAAGACCAATACATGAATTATTAGAAACAGAACTTGCCAAATGGCTTTATCAAGAGAAAGTATTACTTTTCCCAAGCGGATTTCAAGCAAATATAGCCGCTATCCAGGCTTTAGCAAACAGAAATAGCATCGTAATAGCAGATAAATTGATCCATAACTCTTTATTGGTTGGAGTTAAAGCTGCTCAAGCAAAACTGGTTCGATTTTCACATAATAATTTAAAAGATCTAGAAGATAAAATTATTAAATCTAACCCCACAAAAAATTCCATTTTAGTTGTTGTCGAATCTCTTTATAGCATGGAGGGATCAATTGCTCCGCTCAGAGCAATAACGGAAATTTGCAAAAAAAATAGTATTCAATTATTAGTTGACGAAGCCCATGCAATTGGGATCTTGGGACCTGAAGGCAGGGGTTTAAGTTTTAATTGCCGTTCAGATATAACTATGATTACTGGAACTTTTGGAAAAGCATTTGGAAGCGGTGGAGCTTTCATAGCTTCTAATTCAGAAATTGGTGAATATCTTATCCAAACAAGTGGTGCATTTAGGTACACAACTGCTCTTGCGCCATCTTTAGCTGCTGGAGCGCTAGAAGGTTTAAAAAAAATTTTAGAAAATAAAGAATGGGGTAATGATCTGTTATCTTCCGCGAAGATATGGAAAGATGAAATTATTAAAAATTTTAATTTTCCTGTTCAGGGAGATTCTCACATTTTATCAATTATTGTTGGCCAAGAAGAGAAGGCAATTTATCTACAAAAATATCTCGAAGAAAATGGGTTTTTAGCAATTGCGATAAGACCTCCAACTGTTCCAGTTGGGCAATCAAGAATCAGAATAACAATACGAAGAGACTTAGATTTTAATCTGCTAAAGAATTTCATTAGAGTATTAAAAAAGTTTAAATGAAACAAATTATTACTCAACATGGGTGGGGACTAAATAAATATTTCTGGGATGATTATAAAATTGATTTTTTAAATAATAATTGGCATTGGCAAGATAATGAAAGGGGCTATTTTTCGAAAAATAATTATCAAGCAAAATGGATTAAAAGCGAATCTAAAAAAGAAATTAGAATGACTTTGTGCCATTCATTTGGTTTTCATTTAATGCAAAAAAAAATTTTAAAAGAAGCAACTCATATTGTTCTTATAAATTCTTTTAATAATTTTCTTCCTTTAAATAATAAGAGAAACTTTATTTTGAGGTCTCTAAAAAGAATGGAAACAAAAATCATAAAAGATGAACCTAAGGATATGTTGAAAGAATTTATACATAGATCATTTATGCCAAATCATATGAATAATAGTTTTAAAAATATCTTTTATAAAAGTTTAGAGAATTTAAATAAAACCCTTCTTTTAAGGGATTTAAAACAACTTTACATCGATAGAGATTTCCCAATATTTTTAAGAAAAGATTGCAAAATTATTTTTATAAAATCAGAAAATGATTTGATTCTTGACAACGAATCAAATAATAACTTTTTAGATTCCTTAAATAAAACACTTGATAGGGAACCAATTTTAATTAAATTAGCTCAACAAGGGCATTGCTTGAATAATTTAAATTTTTACAAGATCTTACTTAACACACTTAATGATTGAAATGGATAGTAAAAATTGGAATGAGAAAATAAAAAATAATTTCAATGATGCTGCATATCGGTATTTAGAGCATTCAAATATTCAAAAATTTTTTGCAAAAAAGATTGTTCAATTTGTCAAAGAATTAAATCCCCAAAAAAAAGGTGAATGGATAGATCTTGGATCAGGACCCGGACTATTAGCAGATGAAATAGAAAAAAATTTTTCTTCCCAAAAAGTATCCAGAATTGATTTCAGCAAGAAAATGCTTCTTCAGAATAAATTATCCAGAAAAAAAATTTTATGGGATTTGAATAATGATTTACCTCCGGAAATAAATAACTGTTCTCTATTAACATCTAACTTTTGCATACATTGGTTAAACAACCCAAAAAAGATAATAAAAAATTGGTTTAGCAAATTAACACCTGGAGGTTTTTTAATCATTTCATATCCAACAAAAGATTGTTTTCCTGAATGGAAAGATACTTGTAAAAAAATTGATATTGAATATAGTGGTCTTCATTTCCTTTGCTCTAGTGAATTATTAAAAGATTTCAAATCTAATGAAATATATTATTCAGAACAGTTTAATTATCTTGAAAATTTTGAAAATGTATATAAACTTTTTAGAAGCATTAAAAATGTAGGAGCACAATCAACAAAATGTAAACGAAAAACAGTGAAAGAGTTAAAGGAAATTCAAAAGTTTTGGCCAAAGAATTACAATAATACAGTAAACCTTTTATGGCAAATTGAGATTCAAATCATAAAGAAATTATGAGTAGACACAATAATTTTCTCAAATTTATAATTTGTGGGACAGATACTGATATTGGGAAAACTTTAATAAGCTCTTTTTTTGTTAAAGGATTAAATTCCTTTTATTGGAAGCCTATTCAAAGTGGCCTGGAATCGCAAACTGATAGTCAAACTGTTGAAAAACTTGCACAAGTAAGTAAAGAGAAAATCATCAAAGAAGCTTATGTCTTTACAAAACCTCTATCTCCTCATTGGGCTGCTGAAATAGATCAAAAAACTATTAACTTTGACAAGTTGAGATTGCCAAAAGTGCAAGGCTCATTAATTGTAGAAACTGCAGGTGGATTAATGGTTCCAATAACACGCAATTTTTTGCAAATAGATCAAATAAAACAATGGAATCTTCCGGTAATACTTGTATGTAAGAGCTCACTTGGCACTCTAAACCATACCCTGCTTAGTATTGAGGCCTTAAAACGAAGAAATATTGAGATTTTAGGTTTAGTAGTCAATGGCGAAAAACACCTAGATAATCCAAAAACTCTAGTTGATTTTAGTGGTATTCCGTTAATTGCTGAATTTCCTTACATCAAAAAAATGGACTCAAATAATTTAGATATAATATGGAAAGAACTAGACATAAAGAATAAGTTGATCTCACTTTTAAATTCAAAAATAAGTTAAATGAAATCTTTGGATTCAAAAACTCCAAATCAAGATTGGCACCCAAATATTTGGCCACCTTTTACACAAATCAATAACAGCAAACCGCAAATAGAAGTAACTCATGGTAAAGATGCCCTACTTTTTACTAAAGATCCTAAAAAAGAGCTAATAGATG
Source organism: uncultured Prochlorococcus sp. (assembly GCA_902535175.1). GTDB lineage: Bacteria > Cyanobacteriota > Cyanobacteriia > PCC-6307 > Cyanobiaceae > Prochlorococcus_A. The sequence goes on along the minus strand of CACASR010000001.1, from coordinate 12,617 downwards.
CAATTAGTAGTTGGTGGGTAACTCTTCATGGTCATAGTAACGAATATATTGCGGATGCTATTTTCAATCAATCAAAAAAACTTGAGCAAGTTATATTTGCTGATTTTTTACATCCACAGGCAAAAAAATTGGCGGAAAGACTTAGTAAATTAACAAAATTAGAACGATTATTCTTTTCAGATAACGGTTCTACTGCTGTGGAAGTCGCTTTAAAAATCGCCTTCCAATCATGGCAAAACAAAGGAGAGACAAGAACTCAAATAGTAGCTTTTGATGGCGCCTATCATGGCGATACATTTGGAGCAATGGCTTTAGGTGAAAGAAATATTTTTAATGAGAATTTCGATAATCTTATGTTCCCAGTTAGGAGAGTCCCTTGGCCTTCAACTTGGATGAACGATGAAGAATTAGAAAATAAAGAAAATGAGGCAATCCAAAAATTAGAAACTCTTCTTAAAACTCCTACAGTTGCAGTAATCCTTGAGCCACTTGTTCAAGGAGCAGGAGGAATGAATATGGTTAGGCCTCAGTTTATAAAAAAAGTTTCAGAAATTATAAAAAATAATAATTCTTTGTTAATTGCCGATGAAGTTTTGACTGGCTTTGGAAGATGTGGAAGTCTTTTTGCGTTTCAAAAGGCAAAAATCGTTCCTGATTTAATAAGTATTTCAAAAGGCTTAACTGGTGGATTTTTACCAATGGGAATAACTTTATGTAGAGAAAAAATATTTAAATCCTTTATTGATGATTCCCCAAGAAAAACGTTTTGGCATGGACATAGTTTTACTGCTAATCCTTTAGGTTGCGCTGCGGCAAACGCTAGTCTTGATTTATTAGAAAAAGAACCACACAAATACCTTTCATTTGAAGAAAAACATTTATCTCATTTAATTAAATTTAAAAACTTACCTTATATAAAAAAGATAAGGGTTTCCGGCACAATCGCTGCTTTCGATTTAGATATTGGGAACAAAAAAGGTTATTTCAATAATATTGGGAAAGAAATAAAGAGTCTTGCAATGGAGCAAGGTTTATTTATTAGGCCCCTCGGTAATGTTATTTACCTCTTGCCGCCTCTTTGTATAACCGATGATCAATTAGAAAAAAGTTACTGGATAATAAGGCAAATCTTAGACAATCTTTAAATATAAATTTAAGGTCCCTGCAGTATTGCATTTCCCACATCCTCTCTATTAATGCAATATGAAAATAGTCTTTTAGTTTCTTGTCCTTCACTTTCCCAAATAACACTTAAATCTTCTTGTTCAAAAATAATAGTTGCATTCCAATTAGAAAGTAAAAGGTACCATTTAGATGGATTATTGACATCTTTAACAGCACCTAAATCAGTTAGCCACAATTCCAATGATTGAAGTGAATATTGGTTAATAGGTTTTGTAGAAAAATTCACAGACTTTTTAAAGGATCATTTTACTAACCAGGCAGGTATTGTATCTAATTCTTTACCAGTAAAAGAGGCAATAAAAACTGAACAAATTAAACAAACAGAAATGATAATAAATAAAAGAAATAACGAAAACAATTCCCCATTTGAAAAAGGTCTTCTATTCCCTACTAAATTTTGATTATTTGAATCGATTATTAAATTATTTAAAACTCTAGGATTATTTTTACTTCTAGATGTTTCCTTTAATTTGTCATCATATATTTTCCTCAAATTACTATTATTCAAGTTTTCATAAGCTTCCAAAACTTCTTGGAATTTACTTTTAGCGTCGTCTATTTCTAAAGAAGTTGTATCAGGATGTAGCTCAATAGAAAGTTTGCAAAATGCCTTTCTTAATTCATGATTTGAGGCATTCTCGTCTACACCTAAAATTTTGTAATAAGAAATTTCTCCTTTCAAAATAATCTTTTATTAATATTATAATTCTAATAAATTTTTACTAAATAGAATGTATTTAATGAAAGTTAAAAATTTATATTTTTGACGAAATGAAAAAACAAAACATCCCCGAAGAAATTTTTGATTTAATAACTGAAAAAGAAATAAATATTTTTCAGGAGTTACAAATTAAAATTAAAGATTTAAATAATAAAACCAATCTCACAAGATTAATTGATGGGAATGATTATTGGGTATCTCAAGTTTTTGACAGCATTTGGCCATTTAAAGCATTCCCGAATATTAATTTTAATAATAAAAAATTTTTAGATATTGGATCAGGCTGTGGCTTCCCTGGTTTAGCTTATGCCATAATCCATCCTTATTCAGAGATATATCTTATTGATTCTTCGAAAAAGAAAACAGATGCACTAAAAATCTTAATCAAAGAGATCAATCTCAAAAACAACATTCATGTAATCAATGATCGTATTGAAAACTTAGCTCATCAATCTTCAATGAGAAATAGTTTCAATATAGCTACCACTAGAGCGGTGAGTAATCCTTCAACAGTTTCAGAATATATTCTGCCAATGCTAAAAAAAGAAGGGTTAGGAATTTTATATTGTGGGAAATGGACTGATGAAGAAAGTAAAAATCTCGATAAAACTTTAGAAATATTAGAAGGAAAATTTAAAGAAAAAAAAAAGATTTTGTTACCAAAAAGTAAAGGTACCCGAAATATTATTCTTATTCAACCAAAAAATTTTTGCCCTAAAATCTATCCAAGAAAAATTGGCAAACCTGAGAAATATCCATTATGAAATTATTTTTTTGATAATCTGTTAGCGACCTTATCCCCAAACTTTTCTTTTAAAGATCTCAATTTTCTTAATACTTTATTTGGATTTATATGACCTCCTAATACTTTCAATAATTGCACTTCAGAAACATCCTTATCTAATAAATTAGAGTTATTTCCTGGGAACCAGTGACTTCCATTACCAAGCAATTGATATCTAGCTTTTGCAAACCCTTCCATATCCAACCAATCAATTAAATTTGAAAGCCAAAGGAGAACGGGAATATTAATATTTCCTGGCGTATTTTCCCAACTTGGCAAATTTCTATTCCAATTTTGATGCCACTCTAAACCCAAAGAATTAATTGATTCCTGCCTTAATCTATTTATTATCTTTGGAACATACTTCTCAGAGTCTGATAACAATGAGACAGCTTCTAAATGCAAATCAAAATCCGCCTCTTTTGCAATACCCACACTAAGAGTATGGACATTTTGATTTCTTAAGCAAAAAAGATCGTTAAAAACTATAGGATGAAGTGGCTTACAAAGTTCCAACATTTTTTTTGAGGGAGTATGAAGATGTCCCCCTTTATCAGTGGGACTTATTATAAAAACCCCAAGATCATACTTTTTTGCCAAATTTATAACCTTTGTATTTTCTTGATTGATGAAATACCAGTGCAAATTTACATAATCAAAAAAGTTTGTTGATATAGCCTTCTCAATGAGTGAAGATTTTCCATGAGTTGAAAATCCAATAGAGCCAATTAAATTTTCTTTTTGCAAATTTCTTAAAATTTCAATACAACCTCCATCTTTAATTGAATGATGTAAATGTTCATCTGTATTAATGCCATGTATTGCTAGCAAATCAATTCTTTTAACTTTTAATTTTTCAATACTTGTCATAACATCTCTCTTAAAAATTTCTGGATCACTATCAGGGGGGATCTTAGTTTGAATAATGTTTGGGATTTTTTTTATATTTTTAAAACCCATTCCTAATTGCACCTCAGAAGTTCCATAATACTTAGCAGTTTCGACATGATTTAAACCATATTTGTTTGCTAGTTTTAAAATATTTTCTACTTTATTTTGTTCATCATTTAAAACCTCGGAAAAGTCTAATTGCTCCCAACTTTTTTGAAATCTCATACCACCTAGAGATAAAACAGGGATCCTCAGATTGGTTCGACCAAATCTCCGATATTGCATTTTTTAAAAATTAATGTTTATTCATTCTTGGTGGTTTACCAAATGATTGAAACATATCCCTATCGAGACTATTCTCTAAATCATCCAATTCCTCAAAATTTACCCAGTGAATACAATCAACAGGACACGTATCAATCGCTTCTTGTATAACATCATAACTATCCCCATCTTGTCTCATAGCTCGACTTCTACCATGAAATTCATCAACCATGAAAGTGTTTGAAGCTACGTGTATACAATACTGGCAACCAATGCATCTAGCCTCATCAACCCAAACAGCTTTTTCTGCTAACTGTCCACCAAGTACAGGCTCCCAGCCAGTAATTTCAACATTATCTTCAAAATTATCAAATGGATCTGTTAAATCCATAATATGGAATTAATTTTCCCACTTTGTTAAAACCAATTCAATTGAGCCATCGTTTTGGTTTTTTTGTTCAACTATTTGATAACCATCCTCTTTTGTCTTAGAAATAATTGTTTCATAAGCATACATTTGAGTAACTTTAGAGATAAATCTTTCAACTGGGAGTTCAAATTTCCATAGATCTAAATCAGTAACTAATTCATATGCATTTGAATTATTATCCCATTTAAATCCTACTTTAGTATCTCCAGGTAGATTCATACTTATATCAACAGCTGTAAATTTACCTTTGTACCCCTTAACAAACTTTTCTTCTTGGTTGATTATGTAGCCAAGATTATTTAGGGCTTTTATTAATGGCTCTGAATCTTTGAGCTGAGTTTTTATCGTACTAAAGTGTGACATTAGATTCGTGGTTGAATTGTTTTAATTTTTCATTTTGATTAGAGATGAAAGCATCAGAAGTTTTATTTTTAACTGTTACTTTACCGAGAGCGTTTTCCAGATTTCTTGTAGCATCATTGCATGAACTACCAGTAAAACCTTCTACTGTCTCTTCAACTCTTCCGTCTTGATGAATTTTGAATCTCAATGTTTTTTGAGGCATTAAATTCAAATACTGAGTACTTTTACTTTATATAGAATAACGAAATTTTTTTGTTTCAGTTGGTACAAGTTAATTTATTTTAATTTTTATATTGAATATCTAATAAATAAACTTTTTCAGTAGTGTGTTTATAAAAAAAATTAAGAAATTTAGTTATAAAAACCTTGCATCCCCATTGAATCCAAGGCAGTTTTTGCTTCTTCCATAACGGAGGGTTCCTTATCGAAAAGAGCTATCTTGGTACATTCATCAACAAAACTTTCTTGAAATTTATTATTTAATTTTTCGTATAACCTACACAATGACCAAATGCAGTTACTTCTTACACCTGGTTCATTATCTATTTTTAAACTTATTAAAAGTTGTTCTGCTGCCAATTGAGCATTTTTCAAAGAAACATTTCCGATTTCAGCTAAAGAACTAGATGACCATAGCCTTACTGCAGCTACATCATTTTTCAAAGCGTTTATTAATGGCCCTAAAACAATTTGATTATCATAATTAGCTAAGCTCCATGCCGTAGCTCTTCTTACATAAGCATTATCGTCAGTCTCCAAAAGACTAACAAGTTTCTCGACCGCGCTAGGACATGGATTACGACCTAAAGCATATACAACACTCATTCTTTCAACAGGACAAGGTTGGTCAAGTAATGGTAACAAAAGAGGAAAAGATCTTGAATCTCTATATTCACAAAATATTCTTAATCCCTGTATTCTTTCTTCTCTGTTACCTTTTAGCATTTTTAATGCTTCATTGCACTCCTTAATTATGTTTAAACCTTTTGGGAAAGAATCTTCATCAATTTGTTCTAAAGGGTCTATTTCAATTTCTAAGGCCAATTCTCTCGCTAAAACATCTGGATCAACAGCGATATCAACTAAGCTTTCTTTGTTAGGATCGTCATTTTTTGTCATTTTGAAAAACTAAAAATATTAATTTATGGGGGCAGGAGACATCATATCTCCTGGCAACCAAATTCTTGCACTAACCGCAAAGAAAGCAATCCCAAAAAGTGAGACAATAGCGAAAGGTAAAATTTTTGTCTTAATAAAACCCAAAGATTTAAAATTAATTAAATCAATAATAACCTGTTTAAGAGACTTTTAAAAAATTTTTATTAGATAATATTATTTATTTTTTGCATTTTGTCTTAGCTGACCACATGCAGCATTTTTATCTAGACCTCTGCTTTTTCGCAAGCTAACAGCGATGCCATTGTTTGCAAGTCTAGATTGAAATAATTGGAGATTTTTTAAAGAGGTTCGTTGAAATTCAACCTCGTCAATTTGGTTATAGTGAATTAAATTTACGTGACATTGAAAACCTTTAAGCAAATTACTCAATTCATATGCATGTTCTAATTTGTCATTCACTCCACTTAGCATTAGATATTCAAAACTTACCCTCCGACCAGTTTCTCTTACGAATTTCTTACAATCTTCGATTATATTTTTGATTTCATAGTTTTTTGCACTAGGTATTATCGTCTCTCTTGTTTTTTGATTTGAAGCATGTAGGCTAATTGCTAATGTAAATTGACAATTACCCAAAATTTGAAAAGACTTTGCTAATAACCTACTTATCATTTTTGGAACAGCTACTGTGCTTATAGTTATCCTTCTCTGACTGATCCGAAAATCATTATTTATAGATCTAATTGATAAAAGTAGGTCATCAATATTCAATAAGGGCTCGCCCATACCCATGAAAACAATATTAGTTACTTTTCTATTCATTTCATGTTCGATAAATAAAATTTGATCTAAAATTTCACTAGCTTTTAAAGATCTCTTCAAACCTTCCTTGCCAGTTGCACAAAATTTGCAGTCCATCGGGCAACCAACTTGACTAGAAAGACAAGCAGTTAATCTTTTTTCAGTTGGTATGCCAACGCACTCAATACTTTCATTATCTTCTGTGGAAAGTAACAACTTTAAAGTACCATCTTTAGCTAAGCTTCTTTCTTTAATAATCAGCTCACTTACCTTAAAACCATCATCCCTTAACTTATTTCTAAAATCTAAAGGTAAAACTTCTATTTCATCAATATTTTTGTTCTTATTTCTATAGTTATAAATCCAATTATAGATTTGGCGACCCCTAAAAGCAGCCTGCCCATAATCTAAAGCTACATTTTCTAAATCCTTAATACTACTTCCAAGAAGATTTTTCAAATTTAGTAGACTTTATTTAAAACTATTTTCACCATAACAACAAACCATGTTTTAGAAAGAATTCTGTAAGAATAAGAGCAATGAAACCAATCATGGCCATCCTTCCATTAAGTCTTTCATTATAAAAATGGAATCCATAACGGGGTAATTTTCTTTTGGGTACAATCTCTGGCTTAATCATCACTTACAAATATAAAGAATTCATTCTAGCCACTAAAAATAATAATAGATAATATTTATTCATCAGACAGAAGGCCCTCTTCCTGCAATCCCTCCAATGCAGCAGGATCTGGTAATTGATCTTCAGAAAATTGATTTTCAGCATTAGGCCTTGCGAATGCCGCAAAATTACTCGATGAAGGATCGATTCCATGTCGATTTCTAGTTGTCTCCAAATCTTCATCACTAGGATCATCAAGTATTGCAGTAGAGCTTACTGCAGGTGATTGTGGCATATCAACTGTATAATCTGGCCTTAAGTTTTGTGCTCTTCTGTAGCCACCAGATTCTTCTGCAAGAATATCGGGATGAGGACCAGCCTCAGAGGATAATTCCTCCACAAAACCGCTAAAACCTGTACCTGCAGGAATCAATCTACCGATAATAACATTTTCTTTTAAACCTCTTAACCAATCAGATTTACCTTCAATCGCAGCTTCTGTAAGAACCCTTGTTGTTTCTTGGAACGATGCTGCTGAAATAAAGCTATCTGTATTGAGAGAGGCTTTAGTAATACCCAACAAAACGGGAGTAAATTCTGCTGGAGCTCCTCCTGTAATTGCCATTGCTTGGTTTGTATCTTCCACTTGCCTCAACTCTATGAGTTCGCCAGGCAAAAGCGTTGTATCCCCGGCATCTTCTATACGGACTTTACTTGTCATCTGTCTAACAATAACTTCAATATGCTTGTCATCGATTGCTACACCTTGCGACTTATAAACATTTTGTACCTCACTTACCATACTTCTTTGTAGTTTTGAAATAGATTCTCGAGCTGCATCTATAAGAGGTTTTTGACCTTTTAAATCACTGAAGTAGCAATCTAATAGTTCATGTGGATTAATTGGACCATCAGTTAAAGATTCTCCACCTTTAACTTGTTGTCCGTCACTAACCATTATATTTTTCCCAATTGATAGTTGATATTCATTAACTAAATCGTCTTTTTCAATAACTGATAAAGAAACTGATTCTTCATCATTACCTTGTTTAATCTGAACAATTCCAGATTTTTTACATAGAATTGCTGAGTCTCTGGGTCTCCTAGCTTCTAATAACTCTTCAATACGAGGTAATCCTTGTACGATATCTCCAGTTTTCTGCCTTTCAAAGACAAGTAAAGCTAAACCATCTCCCCTAAGAACCAAGTCTCCATCTTTAACATGTAAAACTGAATCAGGAGAAACCATATAAGGCCTGCCAAGTCTCAAAGTTACTGAACTATTTGAAATCTCTTCTATCTCTCCACAAGAACTTGATTTTACAGAATCACTAATAGGATCACCATCAACTACACGATCACCAACTTTAACTAGTCCTTTACCACTAATTTTTATTTTTATTTTATCTTCTTCTCTTTCAACAATTAACCTCCTTATTGGTTCATCATCAACGACATTTGGCAATTGAACCAATCCCTTCTCTTTGCAAAGAATTTGAGTAGTAGCTATTACATCTCCTGCTTTTACTACTTGGTTATTATTGACTTGCAGTTCTGTATGTGTTGAGCCATGACTGGAGTCAGATATAGTATCTCTTCTAACAAGAATAGACTCCAATATTACTAAATTTAATCTATTGATTGATGAATCATTTGCATCTTCAATCGACTCGACGTCAATAGTCATTTGAGGAGTAGCATCAAAACTTTCAATACTTAAATGTGTTCTAAGTAATTCAACCCCTTCAACAGATTTTATCAATTCACCGTCTTTATAAGTAAGCCTTTGAATAGCTTTTAATCCTAAATGAGGTCCTTTTTCCTGCTTAACATGTGATAGTTGTGGTAATTCCGCCTGGTCAGGGATAGTAAATTCTTCAACAGTTCTCAATAACAAACCTCGACATTTTGGTGTTTCTAATTTTTGAACAAATAGTATTTCTTTATTATCAACACCATCTATAATCTTTTCGCCTGGATTAACAAGATTTCCTTCTTCTGTAAATCTATTCAAAACTTCTTCATCATCACACTCATGAAAAGTTCCATTTCTTACAGTTATTTCACGAAGAATATCATTTTTTTGTGTAACTGTAACAATGCCTGATGTTTGACTAAAAATATCTTTTACAACTTCTGTTCCAGCTTCAATCCATTTCATATCTTCAATCATTAGAAGAGATATATCCTTATTGATTTCATGCGTCTCTTGCGGAATCCAGAGCAAAGTCCCACCTTGATTTACTTCAAAACCATTTTTAGATGATCTCGCTTTTTTGACACTTAATCCCGGAGCATATTTTACTAGACCGCCAGTTTTTGTACGGAACCTTTCATCAGTTAAATCTGCTATTACCTCACCATTACTGATTTTACTTCCTGGGGAAATGTTTAAACGATAAGATGTACCATCACTAGATTCCAAATTATATATTTGACCTGAGTGAGTAGATTCTTCAATTAATTTAAAATTAATTAAAGACATTGAAGTAGTAACAATTTGAACTTCTCTTGAATCTCCTACTGATTCTCTTAATCGAACTTGCCCGCCAAACTCACTTGATTGACTTGCCTCTGCTAAAACTGTCCCTTCATCTACAGATTTTCCAGATGATATAACCGGTCTTGCATTTGGTGGCAAGTTATAAACATCTCCAGCTAAAACCCACAATCTGCCTAATCTTTGTGCTTTTAAGGTAATATTACCCTGCCTATCTGTAACCTCCTTTGGTTGAATAACCCTGTCGTACCTAACTTGACCAGCCAAATCACAAATAACATCCTTTGTTGCTTTTTCAACACTCTTTTTCACGGCTCCAGCAGTAATCTGAGCAACAGTTATATCAGCACTAATTTCTTCACCGTCATCTACAAACAAAAGAGATCCACTAGAAACTTCAATTTTTTGAGCTTTGCCAGAATTATTTCCTACAGGAACTATTTTGAGTATGAAATCAACTTCAGCTTGTTTAGCTTCTACGCCATGTGGAGTTCTATAACCTCTAACCTTTGCTTTTGAACTAAATTCAACTTTACCAGAAATTTTTGATCTTACAACTCCACTTTCGGCAGTTGATACACCTCCAGTATGGAAAGTTCTCATTGTTAATTGAGTGCCTGGCTCGCCAATCGATTGAGCAGCAATAATTCCAACTGCCTCACCTAAATCAACCAAATGATTATGAGCCAACGCCCATCCGTAGCATCTCCTACAAACTGACCTGTTAGCTTCACATGTTAATGGAGATCTTATTTTTACTTCACTAATAAATGCTTTCTCAATTTCTCCTGACAATGCAGGATCTATAGCAGTATTTTGAGGAACAACGAGGTTTTCTTCAGCATCAAAAATATCCTCAGCGGTAAGCCTACCAAGAAGCCTTGCTCCAAATTTACCGTCTTCAGCTTCCACAACTATTGATCGTTCTGTTCCACAATCCTCTTCTCTTACAATTACATCTTGAGCAACATCAACTAATCTTCGAGTCAAATAACCAGAATCCGCAGTTCTTAAGGCAGTATCTACCAAACCTTTCCTTGCTCCATAAGAAGAAATAACATATTCAGTAACAGTAAGTCCTTCTCTAAAATTAGTTCTTATTGGTAGGTCAATGATTTCTCCTTGAGGATTAGCCATCAATCCTCTCATACCAACAAGTTGTCTTACCTGAGACATATTACCCCTTGCTCCTGAATTAGCCATCATCCAAACGGAATTTAGTGGATCATTTTGATTAAAGTTATTCTTTACAGCATCTACCAATCTTTCATTAGTTTCAGTCCAAGTATCTATAACTTTTGTGTGCCTTTCAACTTCGGTAATTTCACCAAGTCTATAGCATTCTTCTGTAGCAGATATTTGCTCTTCAGCTTGTCCAATTAAATCTTGTTTAGCTTCAGGAACTTTTAAGTCATCAACTGAGATGGAGACCGCAGCTTGGGTAGCATATTTAAATCCTAAATCCTTTAAATTATCTGCCATGGCTGCAGTTATAGCTGTTCCATGAGTTTTATAAGCCCAAGAGACTAAATTTTTTAAGGCTTTCTTATCAACTACCTTATTTTTGAATGATGGGGGCGTTTTAGCGAGAGCAGGCATCGTAACAGGATTGTTCTTTTTCGAGTTTTTAGTAGTTTTACGTACTCTGGATGTTTTTTTAGATTTAGATGAAGTCATGATTTTTAAATGAATGAAAAATAGTTTTTAAAGCTTACGTTTTAGATACAGAATCGATAATGGTATAGTTCATAACTACCCTCCCAACCGTAGTCAGCACAAATCTACTTATTAAATTATTATCAGAGTCAAATCTGTCCCTTCTTAAATTCCAGATTTCTAACCTTGAGCCATCTTCTAGCTCTTGAGTTTTTTGTGGGCTACGCATTTCGTCTTCATCTTCAACTTCACCATTAAATCTAACCCAAACCCATTCATGCAGGCTGAGTCTTTTATCTTCAAAGGCAAAAATAACATCTTCTAAGGAAGCAAAAGTAGTCTTATTATCTCCGAATTCTGGTTGTTGATAATTCGGTTGCAAAGCCGTGAGATAATAAGATCCTAAAACCATATCTTGTGATGGAGTCACAATTGGTTCTCCAGTAGCAGGAGAAAGAATATTGTTACTAGCCAACATAAGCATGCGTGCTTCAGTTTGTGCCTCTAAAGCTAAAGGGACATGAACTGCCATTTGATCTCCATCAAAGTCAGCATTGAATGCAGGACAAACTAAAGGATGAAGTTGTATAGCTCTACCTCCAACTAATTTCGGTTCAAAAGCTTGAATACCTAAACGATGCAACGTAGGGGCTCTATTTAAGAGAATTGGATGACCTTCAATAACTTCCTGAAGTACTTGCATAACTTCATCATCAGCTTTTTGTATTAATTTTTTTGCAGCTTTAATATTATTCACAATATTTTGTCGTATCAATCTATGGATTACAAAAGGCTGAAAAAGCTCTATTGCCATTTCTTTTGGGAGACCACACTGATGCATTTTTAATTTAGGGCCAACAACTATTACAGATCTTCCTGAATAGTCAACACGCTTTCCAAGGAGATTCTGTCTAAATCTTCCTTGTTTTCCTTCAATAATGTCACTAAGGGACTTAAGAGCTCTATTATTCGCTCCAACAACAGTTCTCCCTCTTCTTCCATTGTCTATAAGGGCATCAACTGCCTCCTGAAGCATTCTTTTTTCATTTCTTACTATAATTTCGGGAGCTAAAATCTCTTGTAGCCTAGCTAGTCTATTATTTCTATTAATAACTCTTCTATATAAGTCATTTAGATCAGAAGTTGCAAATCTTCCTCCATCAAGCTGAACCATAGGTCTAAGATCAGGAGGTATAACTGGAATTGCATCTAAAACCATCCATTCTGGTTTTGCATTAGTTGCAATAAAATTATCAATAACTCTTATCCTTTTTATAAGCTTTG